>DXBJ01000072.1 GCA_019116585.1 Candidatus Faecalibacterium gallistercoris
AGCCATACCCTATGAGGAATGGCTGGAATGTCGCAAGGAGGGGATCGGCGGCTCAGACGCCGCTGTGGTCTGTGGGGTCAGCCGGTACAAGTCGCCGGTGGAACTCTGGATGGAGAAAACCGGACAGCTCCCAGCCCAGGAGGCAGGGGAAGCCGCCTACTGGGGCCATCAGCTGGAAGAGCTGGTGCGGACCGAATTTACCAAGCGCACCGGCATCCAGGTGGAGCACCGGATGGAGCTTCTGCGCAGCGACCAGCACTCCTTTATGCAGGCCAATCTGGACGGCATCTGCCGGCAACCTGACCTGGGGCCCTGTGTTTTCGAGGCTAAAACCGTCTCTGCTTTCAAGGCCGGAGAGTGGGAGGACGGCATACCGGACGAATACTATCTGCAGGTGCAACACTACATGGCAGTTACCGGCTACCGGGGCGCATACGTCGCCGCCCTGATCGGAGGCAACAACTTCCGGTGGAAGCTCATCCACCGGGATGATGAGTTGATCGAAGCCCTGATTCAGCTCGAAGCGGACTTCTGGAAGCACGTCCAAAATGAAACCCCGCCGCCTCTCGACGGCTCCAACGCCTCGGCCAAGTTTCTGGCCGAGTGCTTTCCAAGCAGCCTGCCCCGGTCCACGGTGGAACTTCCCGGCCAGGCCGCCACCTTAATTCAGCAGTACGATGAGGCTTGTGAACAGCTCAAAGCAATCACAGAGCAGAAACAGCAGGCTGAAAACCTGTTGAAGCAAATGCTGGGGGAGCATGAGTCCGGCACCACCGGCGACCATATCGTTACATGGAAAAATGTCACACAGGAACGTCTGGACAGCAAAACGCTTAAAGCCGAACATCCGGCCCTTTACAAGAAGTATGCCAGCAAGAGCAGCTACCGGCGCTTCTCTGTCAAAGCTATATGAACACAAGGAGGTATTATACCATGGACAACACAAAACTGAAATCCCGTCTTGCCACCAAGGCTCAGACCCTGCAGGAGGTGCCTGCCGAAAGGGAACCGGCCAGTCTTGTCCCGGCACAGAGCGGCTATGCCGCCCTTAACAGCAGCACCCTGGACCTGATCCGGGAAAACCTCAAGGAGCAGCCCTTGACCTACCAGATGTTTGACGTGGTCAAATCGCCTTCCGGCGGCTCCACCGTCTTCACAGTGCCGGGGCTGTCCGGGGATGAGGCCGAAAAGGAGCTCACCGGCATCATCCTGGACTACACCACGCCCCGGGCCTACTGGGATACCTCCGACCCGGTGGAGGGCACGCCGCCCACCTGCCTCAGCCACAACAGCCTTGTCTCAGAGGACGGCAAAGCCTGTGCTCACTGCCCCTTCAACGACTATGGCTCGAAAGACGGGGAAACGGGGGCCAAGGCCTGCAAGGAGTCGGTATTGCTGTTCCTGCTGCGGCCGGGCAACGTGCTTCCTCTGCTGGTGCGGGTTCCAGTGACCAGCAAGGGGCTGTTCCTCAAGTACGCGGCCCGGCTCACCAGCTCACTGACCCCACTGAACGGCGTGGTCACCCGGATCACCCTGCAGAAAGCCACCAGCCGGGGCGGCAAGCCTTACGCCCTCTTCCATTTTGAGGCGGTCAACGCCCTCAGTTCCGAAGAAGCTGCCAGCGCCAAAACCTTTGCCCGGCAGCTGATGGAGGCGGTAAAGGCCAGCGAGGTAATGCCTAAGCTGGAGACGGCAGGGTAAAAATAACCGGTCCGGGATATCTGTTTGCAAATACCCCGGGCTGGTGTTATTTTTGACGTTTTCTGGCTGTTTCTTGTTCCTGTAATTTGTTAAGGCCTTCCCGGGTCGGCACTAAATGCGTAAATCCTTCATCATCAATACATTCCATAATATCACCGGGCTGACACTCAAGAAATTCACATAACTTAAGTATAGTTAATGTGTTGACAAAATCATCTTTCACTAAACGATTGACGACCGTTGGAGAAAAGCCATTTTTTCGTAGGTCGGTTTTCTTAAAGCCTTTTTGTTTCATTAAATCAAATAATTTCTTATATGATATGCGCATAATAATTTATCCTTCTTTGAAATTGAATGGAGAGCAGAGGATTTATTGACCTTGCTAATCTTTCTTCTATTAAGAATACACCGGAAGAAGTGGCAGTGTCAATAAT
This sequence comes from Candidatus Faecalibacterium gallistercoris, assembly GCA_019116585.1. Lineage (GTDB taxonomy): Bacteria > Bacillota > Clostridia > Oscillospirales > Ruminococcaceae > Faecalibacterium > Faecalibacterium gallistercoris. The sequence goes on from DXBJ01000072.1 coordinate 2,136, forward strand.
TTCAGGACACGATTGCGTACAAAAAAACAACTACATCTTTAGTAATTATGTCAATTTACTTATGCGTACTCAATAGTGTACAATAATAAAAAATCAATAGCAAGCCATTGATTTTGACTCGAATTTTCTTAATTCTAATAATCTAAATCTTAATCATATAAGGAGGAATCCATCATGAGTCTCTCCACCGCAAGTTCTAACGGAGCACCAAACCCTGCGTTCGATTCGATGAATAGAAAACAGGATCATTCTGACGGGCTGGGCCAGTCCCAGTCTAGCAAGAATGAGTTGAAGGGGAAGAAAGGCAAGAAACATAAGAAAAAGCTCAAGAAAAAGCTTAAGAAACTCAAGAAAAAGTTTAAAAAACTTAAGAAAAAACTCAAGAAATTTGAGAAGAAACTCCAGAATACAAAAAAGGTAGACGAGAATTCAACGTACAAATATAAGAATGATCAAGCGATGATCAACCACCTCACTCAGCGCATTGAACAACTGGCTGATATTATTATGGAGTGCTGCAATCCTGAAATTGCAAAAAAGCACAAAAACATACGCGACAGCACACAGGAGAGTGAAGCAAATGATACCGTACAATGCTGACCTGCCCAGCGGTGGGATAAGTGAAGTCCATGATATGGACATAATGCATCAATCTGACAGCGATGTTCTGCAATGCAGTCTCTTCTACGACCCGCAAAATGGAGGTGATGCCGGCCCAGTTTACGCACAGTTGGATGTGTGCTACTTGGGCAGGTCAGAAAAAATCGGTATTGATCTTCGTAAGGAAGATTATACTGCCCAAGTCCGGCGGCAGCTTCGTTACTGGAATCTGGCGGGTGACGAACTCATGAAGCAAGTGAAGTCTCACCTTCAGGAAGCCATTATACAAAGTATATCCAGTCCAAAACGCGCCTATATCTTCTGCCAGCATGGACTTTGCCGCATGGAAAATGACCGGTGGGTTTATGTTCTGGGAGATACGGTTGCAGGGTTGCCGGAAGACATAGAGTATGCCATCTTGCCCGAAGTGAAGCGGGAGCATCTGGCCTGGAATCCAGCGCAAGATGTATCTCAGGCAGTCGGTGAACTCTGGCATATCTTCGAGATGGACCAGAGAACACTGCTTGTCTTCAGCTTTGGCATCCTGAGCGCCTTGTATTCCGCTGTCTTCGACATGGATACTACAACTTTCCCCGTTTTAGCCGTGGTCGGTCGGCAGGGAACAGGCAAAACAAAAATTGTTCGAGAACTCATATTGCTGTACGATGATGCACAACATCCTGGCTGCATCATGGGTCAGATCGATGCGCACGCTACATCTGCAGCCCTGGCTGAAACGGTGAAGAAACAGCGTGACCAAGCGATTCTGGTCGATGACATGGCAGAGAGTGCGGATGCGTCGGAAGCACGGGAGCGCAAGAGAAACATTGCGAATATATTGCGCCGCGTTTCCAACAAAGCGAATCAGGGCAAGATGACACCGCAAAAAAAGTTGGATCTTCAGTTTTGCCAGGCAGGGCTGGTCTTTACCGGGGAGTTTATGCTGGAGAATCCTTCCGATATCACAAGGACGATCGTAATCTCAACTGATGAGCCGCTTGTGCATCTCCCTCCCGGGCTGAGAGTCCTAGCCGCAACAGCTTTCCATGCTTTTTTGCAATGGCTTTTGCCGGTTCTGGATGGACAACTGGAACAGCTCAGAGAACAACTAAAGAAGTTGTCTGTCCAGTTTGAGCCGCGCATAGCAAAAAATGGAACTTTGCTTTTATGGGCTACCGGGCTTTTTGCACTGTTTGTCACAGAGCAAAGTTTTCTGTCAAAAGATGCTGTCACTGACATTGTTGACAAGACGTGCGATGCGCTGCGGAAAATTTTGCAGACTCAGGAGGAGCAGAGCAGAAAACTTACAGCCTCTGTCCCCAAAGGCAATCTGTGCTGGTATATTCGTGACGGCTATTCAAACAGACAATTTACTATTGTAACCCAAAAAGAGTATCTTACCAACAATGCGAACAATTGCCTTATGAAAAAGGGAACGCTCTACATACGTGCCCAAACACTGCTGGAGTACCTCTGCAACTACACCCCCTATGTGTACTCATCTGTCAAGAAGATGAATAAAACACTGAAAGAAGAAGGCGTGTTGGGCGATAGCAAAGAAAAGCGCTCAGCTCAAATCAAGATCAACGGAAGAAGATATCTGAAACTGGATATAAAGCTTCTGCAACAATGTGCGCAGCAATACACAAGCGCATAAGGAGGTTTATTATTGTGAAGTATAGTAAGTATGCAACTGGCCCCGTCCAGTGTGGGTCCATCCACGAGATCTACCGTCGCCTACAGAAAGAGGGCTACCGCATCGGAGAGTCCGCTCTTCGCGCATGGGTGAAGAACGGGCAGATTCCTGCCGTTTACCGCGGCAAAATGGCACTCGTCCTCTATGAGGATGTGCTCACCTTTATCACCAATGGCTACAAACCCATCCCGCCGGCCGCCTGATGGTCACATTTTCACTCGCGCATTGTTCATCAACTAGGGTCTCTGCCTATCCGTAAACAGAGACCCTTTCTTTATTACCATTATTTTATTACCATTATAATGAGTAAGGAGGATTTGTTCAATGGCTAATTTACAGGAACGCCGGAATAAAAACGGCAAACTGATTTCCTATTCCATCCGCATCTTCCGTGGACGCGGGCCGGATGGCAAACAGCTCAAGCCTTTCACCGCCACCTTCGAGGTCAAGCCGAGCTGGAGCGAGAAGAGCGCCCGCAAAAAAGCGGAGGCTTACGCTGCCACCCTGGAAGATCAATTTAAAAAAGGGCTCATTAATGATACTCGCCAGACCTTTGCCAGCTACTGTGACTATGTCATCGCCCTGAAAGAACAGCGTGGTGCCAAGCACTCTACCGTATACCGGTACAAAGCATTGGCTATCCGCATTGACGAAAAAATCGGCCATATCAAACTGACTGACCTGCGGGCCGATCACCTAAACGATCTCTACACCGCACTGGCCCAGACAGGCCAAAACCAGCGCACTGGCCAGGGCCTCTCTGCCAAAACCATTGTGGAACACCACCGTCTGATTTCTGCCGTTCTGGAGCAGGCCGTCAAAGAAGGTCTGATCCCTTACAACGTGGCCCGACGCGCTACATTACCCAAACTGGTACACCGCGAAGTCAACTACTTCCAACTTGAGGATGTTGAGCGCATCCGGGACGCCCTCAACCTGGAGCCCATCAAGTGGCGCACCATCACCCATCTGTTCCTGATTACAGGCGCACGCCGAGGCGAAATCCTTGGTCTGAAATGGGACAAGGTCAATTTCCAGCAGGACACACTGACCATCTGCACCACCATCCTCTACTCCCCTGACATCGGCATCTATGAGAGTGTCCCCAAAACCGAGAAGTCCCGCCGTGTCATTGCGGTGCCGCCCGAGACCATCCAGCTGCTGCAGGAATACCGCCAATGGCAGGAGGAACAGAAAAAGATCCTCAAAACCTATTACCAGGATCGCGGCTACCTCTTTGCGCAGGAGGATGGCTCCCCGATGCATCCCGACAGCGTCACCGACTGGCTCAGCAAGTTCAGCCAGCGGCATGGGCTGCCCCACATTAACCCCCATGCCTTCCGGCACACCATGGCCTCAATGCTCTACTACAGCGGCGTGGACAGCGTCAGTATCTCCCAGCGGCTGGGGCACGCACAGGTGTCCACCACGGCCAACATCTACGCCCATGTGATGGAACACGCCGACCAGAAAAACGCCGACATTCTGGCGGACGTGTTCTTCCACAAGGACCAGAAGGAGCAGAAATAAGCCCCTCTCCTCCCCTGTTCTGCTGTTGAATTTATGTTGAACTTTGTTGCAATCCATCAGACAAAAAGAAAAGCACCTGTCAGCATTTTGTACGCTAACAGGTGCTTTTGGTGGTTGCGGGGGCTGGATTTGAACCAACGACCTTCGGGTTATGAGCCCGACGAGCTACCGGACTGCTCCACCCCGCGATATGGAGTTTGTGCACCGCTCTGGCCTTTTGCAGAAGCCGTATCGCTTGGTGCTTCATTATAATACCACAGGTCTGGGCCAATGTCAATAGTTTTTCGAGAAATTTTTGTAAGGTATCGCCAAAAGCAGAAAAAGAACGCGCCTGCGCTGGCTCTTGGCCCGGCAGGCGCGCCCGGTTTGCTGCGATAGGGGGCGTGCGGAGGTCATCTGCGGCGGCGGCGCAGGAAGAGCACCACGGCTGCCGCTGCGGCGGCCACGATGACCACCACCGGCCACAGGCCGGCCAGCACCACGGCCACCGACGCCAGGCCCGCCACAAAGTTCTGCCAGCCCTGGGCAAAGGCCGCGCCCAGACGCTCCAGGAAGGTCTCGCCGGTGGGGGTGTAGGTCTCCACCTCCTGCAGGTTGACGGTGACGGTGCAGCTGGCGATCTGGTCGTCGTACCAGTCCAGCTGGCTCTGCCAGCTTTCCAGCTGATACTGCACGTCGGACAGCTGGGCCTCGATGTCCAGCAGGTCGGACAGGGTGCTGGCGCTGGCCTGCAGCTCCCGCAGGCGGTCCCGCTGGCCTTCCAGGTTGGCCACGCGGCCGGCCACGTCGGCGTACTGGGCGGTCACATCGTCGGCCTGCTCGCTGCGGTTGACCAGGCTGGCCGCCTGCCCTGCCGCCGCCAGAAAGCTGTCGTAGTTTTCTGCCGGCACCCGCAGGGTCATGGACAGGCTGCGCCTGCTGTCGTCGTAGCTGGACTCGCTGCTGTCCTGCATCCAGCCGCCGGCGTCGGCCAGGGCCTGCTCCAGGGCGGCCCGGGCGGCGTCGTAGTCTTTGGTCTCCAGAGTCAGGTAAGCGGTGTAGATGATCTTGTCCCCGGCTACGGCCGTCTCCGTGCCGCCGGCGCTGCGGGCCGCACCCGCCGCCAGGCCGTTTTCCGCCGCGTCCATACTGTACTGGGCCGCCGCCGGGGCTTTGGCCATTGCCGTACTGGACGCCGCGCCGCCAGCCATCCGGCTCATGGTGCTGATGCCGGCACCGGCCGGGCCGATCGCCGTCATCACCTGGCTGCCCACAACGGCTACCGCCGCGCAGGCCGCGATGCCCGCCGCCCACCGCCGCCAACGGGGGAAACGGACTGCCCTGCCCTTTTGGGCCGGGGCGGGGCTTTTGGTATGCTCATGGGATTTTGGGGTGTCAGGCTGCATGGCCAGCAGACGGGCTTTCAGCTCATCGGGAGCGTGAAGCTGGTCTACTTCCATTTGATATTCAAACCATTTCATCCTCGATCTCCTCCTCCAGCATGGTATGTAGAAGGGCCCGCGCCCGGTGCAGCCAGCTGAGCACCGTATTGGTGGGCGCGCCCACCAGCCGCCCGATCTCCGCCGCCGTATACCCTTCGTAGTAGTGCAGATAAATGGCGTTGCGGTAATGTTCGGGCAGGGCGCGCACCGCGTCCAGCACGCTGCCGTCGGCAGCTGGGGGAGCCGGCATCGTCTCATCCAGCGGCACATCCTTCTGGCTGGCCGCACGGGTCAGGTCGTGGCAGCGGTTGATGGCCACCCGCAGCAGCCACGCTTTCAGGTGTTCTTCGCTCGAAAAGGCGCCGCGGTACCTCAGCAGCTTTTCGAACACGTCCTGCACCACGTCCTCAGCGTCGGTGGTGGTGCTGCAGTGATGCACTGCCGCACGGTACACCGTGTCGCTGTATTTTTCCACCGCGAGGTGGAATGCTTCTTCCTGACTGATACGCCACATAAGTTGCTCCTTTGCCGGCTTTGCAGGTCCTTTCACCTGAGATACGTTTTGCCGATGGCAAAAATTGCATCGGCGCCGCCGGACTTTCTATCTTTGACCGCCCGGGGCCTCCCGGGCCGTTTTTACTTGGATATAGTCCTATTGTACCATGCCGCGCCCCAAAGGGAAAGCCCCATTCCGCCCCGCCGGGCCGGAAAAACACGGAAACACCCGGCAGGCGTCCATGCGCTGCCGGGCAGGGTCATCAGAGCTGTTTCCGCCATTCGGCCTCAAAAGCGGCCTCAAAGGCGCGTTCGGCGGGGGTGTCGGGGGCGGGCAGCTCCACCGTCCGGCCGGTCCAGGAGGACAGGTAGACGGCGTTGGAGATGGTCAGGCTTTTCCGCCCCTCGGCCCAGGGGGCCAGCAGGCCGTCCGGGTCGCCGGCGCGGATGCAGGCCGCAAAATTGCGCAGCACGGCGGCGTAGGCGTCGGGGTCCTTTTCCATGGGCAGGGTCTGCCAGCGGGCGGCGGGCTTTTCAAAGCCGGTGCCGGGGGCGCTGCGGTATTCCCGCTCAGGCCGGTCCAGCCGGGCGATCCGGACCCCCTCCGGCTCGCAGAGGATCAGCCCGTCGTCCAGGGCGATCTCCAGCCGGTTGACGCCGGGGGCCTCGCCGGTGGAGGCGACGAACACCCCGGTGGCCCCGCCGGGCCATTCCAGATAGGCGGTGACCTCGTCCTCCACCGGGATGGGGTGGTATTTGCCGTTGTGACAGAACGCCCGGGTCCGGGCGGGCATCCCGCAGATCCATTGGAGCATATCCAGGTTGTGGGGGCACTGGTTGAGCAGGGTGCCGCCGCCGTCCTTTTGCCAGCTGCCCCGCCAGCCGCTGCCGGCGTAGTAGGCGTTGGAGCGGTACCAGTCGGTCACCGTCCAGCTGACCCGCTTGACGCGGCCCAGTTCGCCGCTGTGCACCAGCTGCCGGATGGCCCGGTAGGACGGGAAGGTCCGCTGCTGAAAGATATACCCGCAGACCAGCCCCGCCGGGCGGGCCTGCTCCATCCGGCGGGCCGCCGCGCTGGTGATGCCGGCGGGCTTGTCGCACAAAACGCACAGCCCCCGCTCCATAGCAGCCACCGCCTGTTCCTCATGCAGGCGGTGGGGCGTGGCGATGACCACGGCGTCCAGCCCGAGCGCCCCGCCGTCCACCGCCGCGAACAGTTCCTCCGCCGTCTGGTAGACCGGCAGCCCCGCCGGCAGCGCCAGCCCACGGGCGGCCAGGGTCTCGGGCCGCACCCGGGTCACGGCGGCCAGCGCCATCCCCGGCACGGCCCCCGCCGCCAGCAGCGCGGCGTACTGGCTGCCCATATTGCCCATGCCGATGACGGCGGTGCGGATGGCATCTTTTTTCATGGCAAACGCCTCCTTTTTATGCGGCCGGGCTGGCCGCTTCGCCTTCGGCCTGCACCGCGCCCAGGTTTTCCATCAGCTTGACCGCCAGCTCCTCCGCCTCGTCCGCCGGGACCCAGAGGTCAGGGCAAAAGCCGCGGAATTCCTCAAAGTAATCGTTTGTATCAGGGACGATGTTTTCCCTGCTCCCAATCCCGATAATCATCTTGCTGTTTCCCAATTGAACGTAAGCAATGCTTCCCACCATTTCGCCCGAGGTATTGTCCCCTATAATCAACACATTTTCCAGATTATAAGCGGTGTCAATCATCCATTCTGCGGCAGAAGCCGTCCACTTGCTGGTTAAAATAATCAAAATGTTGTCATTGGACACCCACAGGTCTCTTGCGCTGTTCATCTGTTTGCCTGAATAGGCGTTGATGAACAGAGAATTGGAGGGAACCAGTGTTTTGGCATAGTTTTTGAGCCACTCGACGACTACAGCTCCCTGTCCACCACAATTGAAACGAAGGTCCAGAATGCCAATGGGGGAACCACCCAATATGTTTGCGCCTTCCTGAAACCCTTCATACCAATCCGAATCCGTTTGACTCTGCATAGCATTAACCTGGAGGATAGGAATGCTGTTGTCATAGCGCACTTCCGGGATGGCAAGCTGATCGGCATTCTCGAATTGTTCCTGATAGTCATAGGGTTCACACTGTAACACCTGCGTGCTGCCATCGGTATAGTGGATGCTCAAAGTCTCATCGCAGGTGGTTCTGTCTTTAAGAAGAACGGGATAATAAACGATTTCTCCTTTTGGGGAGATGGAACGCTTGAACAGCTCTGTCAGGTCGTCATAGCCATCTACCGAGGCAACGGTTTTGTGATTTTCCGTGATATATTGTCCGTCATCCTCGTAAAAAGCCACTTCCCGGAAGAAAAACGGATACCAGCAGGGATTGGTTTTCTGACCATGGATCTGAAAATGCGCGTCCTTTACAAACGAAAAGTGGGGTACAAGCAGCTTCTGAAATTCTTTAGCGCTCAGAGAAGCGTGCTGTGCGCACTCTTTCAGGATGGCCTGTTCCGCAGCATCAAAAGCGGCCCGTCCGCCCATTCGGTCGTAGTTTCCGTAACAGCTATAAATGGCATCAAAGAGATAGGTGACATCCTCAATCATCTGTTCCTGCGTCAATACCAAATTAGGGTCAAAGGATTCCAAGTCTGCAATATCGGTAAAGTAAGAGTTTATTTCAGATGCGCTGACCGGCTCCCCGCTTTCATCCACAGGCTTCCGCAAGATGAATTCGCTTTTCAGTCCATCATTGTCGATGGCCTGATGGGCTGCGTTGACCTCCGCCAGCAGCTCGTCCAGGGTGGGCTGGGGCGGCAGGGCCGGGGCGCAGCCTGCCAGCAGGCAGGCCGCCAGGGCCAGAGCGCAGCTTTTTACGAATCCATTCATTTTGCATTCCTCCCTCTTGTTGTCGCCGGTGCGGGGCCGGTATGGTTCCAGTGTAGCACAACGGCGCCCCGCCGGCAATAGGGATGCAGTGAACAGGCGATTCGGTGCGGTCAAACGGGTATGCCAGCCCCCGACCACGCGAAAAGCCCCCGTAACTTGCATCGTTACGGGGGCTTTCCCTGGAGCTGGTGACAGGAGTTGAACCTGCAACCCACTGATTACAAATCAGTTGCGCTGCCATTGCGCCACACCAGCAAAAATAAGTACCTAGATAGTATACCACTGCGGCGGCGTTTTGGCAAGCGGTTTCTTACGCCCCGGCGGCCCGCAGGGCGGCGTCCAGGGCGGCAAAGTGTTCCAGGGTCAGCTGCTCGGGGCGGACCCGGGGGTCCAGCCCGGCGGCGGCCAGAGCGTCCGCCACCTGCTGGCGGGGCAGCCCCAGGCCGGCGGCGATGGCGTTGGCGGCGGTCTTGCGGCGCTGCCCAAAGGCCGCCCGCACCAGGGCAAAGTAGGCTTTTTCGTCCGGCACCGCTACGGCGGGGGTGGGCCGGATGTCCAGCCGGACCACCGCGCTGGTCACCTTGGGGGCCGGATAGAAGCTGCCCGCCTGGACGGTGAACATCATTTTGGGCTGGGCGAAATAGCGCACCGCACAGCTCACTGCGCCGCTGGCCCGGGTGCCGGGCAGGGCGGCCAGCCGCTCGGCGGCCTCCTTCTGGACCATGACGGTGATGTTCTGGACGGGCAGACGGTCCTCCAGCAGTTTCATGATGATGGGGCTGGTGATGTAGTAGGGCAGGTTGGCGCAGACCGCCACCGGCATGCCGGCAAACTCCTGCTGCATCAGGGCGGGCAGGTCGGCCTTGAGCACGTCCTGCAAGATCACCTTGACGTTGTCAAAGCCGGCCAGCGTCTCTGCCAGCACCGGCGGCAGCCGCTTGTCCACCTCGATGGCCACCACCTTGCCGGCCCGCCGGGCGATCTCCCGGGTCAGCACCCCGATGCCGGGGCCGATCTCCAGCACGCCGAACCGGCGGTCGATGCCGGCGGCGTCCACGATCTTGGGGGGCACGCCGGGGTTGACGATAAAGTTCTGCCCAAACCCTTTGGAAAGGGCAAAGTCGTATTTTTCGCACAAGGCGCGGATGGTGGCAAGATCGGTCAGCTCCATAACGGGTCCTTTCACATGGCTCAAAAAGGTGTCCTGCCCGGCTGGCATACGCGGACGGGCAGGACACATACAAAACGATCTGATCGCGGCCTGGCTCAGGCAGCCTCGTCCGACGAGGCCGCCGCCTCGCTGGACGCTGCTTCGCCGCTGGAAGCCGCCTCCTCCGGCGCGGTGTCGCCGGAAGCGGCCTCCCCGCTGGAAGCCTCGCTGCCGGCGGCATCCTCGCTGCTGGCGGCCTGGCTGGACGCCGCGTTGACGCCGCCCACGGTGGCGCTGCCGGTCAGGGTCTGCGCAGCGTTTACGGCGCGTAGAATCTGCGGGTCGGTTTCCAAAGTGAAATCGTAGAATGCCACCTGCTCGTCGCTGGTCAGGGGGCGCTCCACATCCACCGTCAGGCCGGTGGTGTCAAAGCTCTCGCCGTTGGAGGCGATCAGTTTGGCCACCGTGACCACCACGGCGCTGCCGTCGCTCAGGCGCTGGGGGCTGCTCTGGATGGTGCCCTTGCCATAGGTGGTGCTGCCCACCAGCCGCGCGCCGCTCATATCCCGCAGGCAGCTGGCAAACAGCTCGGCCGCGCTGGCGGTGTTGCCGTTGACCAGGCAGACGATGGGCAGGTCCACGACGCTGTCCCCGCTGCTGGTGCCCAGCACCTCCTGGGTGCCGTCCCGGCTCTCGGCCCAGGCCATGACCCCTTCGGGGCAGATCAGGTCGATGCAGTTGAGGGCGGCGTCCAGCAGGCCGCCGGCGTTGTCCCGCAGGTCGAACAGCAGGCTGGCCGCCCCGGCGTTGCGCAGGGTGCGGATGGCATAGTCCAGCTCGCTGAGGGTGGTGGCGTCGAACTGCCGGATCTTGATGTAGCCCACGTCCCCGGCGGTCATCTGGTAGTCGATGGTGGTGGAGATGTAACCCGAGCGGGTCAGGTCGACGCTCTGCTCGGTGGCGTCGCTGCCCAGCCAGACCAAGTGGACGGTGGTGCCCGCCTCGCCCAGCAGCCGGTCCTCGATGGCGTCGGCGCTGCTCATGGTGCGCACGTCGGTGTCGTCGATGGCGGTGATGTAGTTGCCTGCCACGATGCCGGCCTCCTGGGCCGGCGAGCCGTCGTAGACTTTCAGCACCTTGGCGTAGCCGGTCTGGTCCTGGGCCACCTCCACGCCGATGCCCATCAGGACGCCGTTCTGGATGTCCAGCAGCTTGGCGTAGGCCTCGGCGGTGTAGTAGCGGGCGTACCGGTCGCCGGTGCCCACCAGATAACCGGAGGAAATGGTGTCGTACAGCAGCGTCTCGTCGATGGTGTAATAGTCGTTGCTGCGGACATAGCGGTCCAGCTCGGCGATCTTGCTGTACATGCTTTCTTTTTCTTTGACGTTGCTGACGGTGCTGTCGAACAGGCGCATCGCCAGCAGCATGGTGACGGAGAAGGTCACCGTCATGGCCAGGATCACGATGGTCAGCATCATCCCGACCGAAATCTTTTTGTTCATCGGTATCCTCCCGTCAGCCCAGCAGCATCAGCAGGGTGCTGCCCAGCAGGGACAGCGCCAGCAGCGCCGCCAGCACGATGCAGGCGATCCGCTGGAACCGTTTGTGCTTATCCGTTTTCATACTTTCATTCCGCCTCTCTGTGTTTGGATGCTTCGGCAGGGCGCGTCAGATGCCCCGGGGAAGCAGGATCAAATGGGGACATAGCTGCGCGGGTTGACCCGGCCGGCGTTGGTCTTGCCCTGCCACACCTCCAGGTGCAGGTGGTTGCCGGTGGAGTTGCCGGTGGAGCCCACATAGCCGATGATGTCCCCCTGGTTGACGTAGGTGCCCTGCCGCGCGGCGATGCGGCTCATGTGGCCGTACAGGGTGGAGTAGGCCTTGCCGTCGCTCATGGTGCCGTGGTAGATGACCACATAGTTGCCGTAGCCGCCGGTGCTCCACCCGGCCACCGACACATAGCCGCTGGCGGCCGCGTAGATGGGGGTGCCGCCGGGGGCGGCAAAGTCGATGCCGCCGTGCAGCTTATACACGCCGGTGACGGGGTTGGTGCGGTAGCCGTACTCGCTGGAGATGCGGCTGTAGCTGCGCAGGGGGCAGATAAAGCCGGTGAAGCTCAGGTCGCTCTGCTTGGCGGCCGCCGAGGAAATGATGGACTGGATCTGGCCCTGGACGGCCTCGTAGTCCATTTCGTCCGACTCGATGGCTTCCTGGGCCTCCCGCTGGGCGGCTTCGGCTTCTTCCTGGGTCATCTGGGCCTGGGTGATGCTGGCGGTCAACTCGCTCTGCTTGGCCTGCATCTGGTAGTTTTTGGCGTCCAGGCTGGCCTTCTGGGTCTCCAGGCTGGCTTTTTCGCTGGACAGCTGCTTGTAGTCGTTTTCCAGCTCCAGCTTGGCGGCCTCGAGGGCGTCCAGCATCTCGGTCTCCTTGACCGAGATGTCCTGCATCATCTCGTTGAAGGTCAGCAGCTGGTACAGGTCGGTCACCGCCGACAGCATGGCCACGCTGCCGCCCTCCCGCAGCTCCTGCATGGCCCCCATAAAGGTCTTGAAGTCCGCCCACTGGTTGTCGATGTCGAGCTCTTTCTGGTCGATCTCGGCCTGTTTGGCGGTGATCTCCTGCTGCTTCTGGCCAATGGCGTTCTGCACCTGGGCGATCTCCCCTTTCAGGACCACGATCTGGCCCTGGATGACGGTGACCTGCTCCCGCAGGTCCTGTTCCAGCGCCGCGGCGGCGCTCTCCCGCTTTTTGGCGTCGGCCAGCTCCTGCCGGTGCTGCGCCATGCTGGACTGGATCTGTTCCAGCCGCTTTTGCAGGTCGGAAACGCTGGTGGCCGAATCCGCCTCGGGCACGGCGCTGGCCGTGACCATCAGGCAGAGGGCCGCCGTCAGCAGGCTGACCGCCCGCCGCAGCCGGACCCCCAGCGGGGATTGTTTCGCGTGTTTCGCCGTCTTCACCGATAGGCCCCCTTTTGTTTTACACGTTCAAATGCTTGCGGATGGAGAACAGGCTGCCCAGGCCGCCCACCAGGGTGCCGCCCGCCACGCTGCTGGACAGCACCGTGGTCCAGACGGCCTCCAGCGGCACCAGCGAGGTGCCCACCAGCACGTCCCAGACGCCGCTGAGGGTGCTCGCCGCGCTGATCAGGTAGCTGTAGAGGGCCAGCACGCCGCTGGCCGACAGCACACCCGAGATCAGGCCCATGGCCAGGCCCTCCACCAGGAAGGGCAGCGTCACCAGAAAGTTGGTGGCGCCCACGTATTTCATGATCTCGATCTCGCGGCGGCGGGCAAACACGCTCAGGCGTATGGTGCTGCCCACCGTGATGACGCTGACTACCATCAGCACCAGCACAAAGGCCCGGCCCATCCGGGTGACCCCCTGCTGGATCTGCACAAAAATGCTGCCCATCTCCACCGGGGCCGTCACCTTGACCACGCCGGGGATCTTTTCCATCTGGCTGCTGATCCGGCTCAGCTGGCTGAGGTCCCCCACTGTGACCCGGTAGTTGGCCTTGAAGGGGTTATCGCTTTCAAATTCATCCCAAAGGGTTTCGTATTGTTCGTCCAGGTAGCCCTCGTAGGTGTCCAGCACGTCCTGCTTGGACATATAGCTGACGTGGGTCACCCCGCTGATGGCGGAGATCTGCTCCCCCACCGCCGTGGCGGTGGCGTCGTCGCAGTTGGGGTCCAGAAAGACCACCGTCTCGTTCTGGCGGCCCAGGTAGCCGATCATGCTGTCCACATTGACTTCCACCAGGCTGGCCAGGGTGTTCAGGCTCATGCAGACGGCCAGGGACGCCACGCAGGCAATGGTCATGGCCCAGTGGGTGCCAAGGTTGCGCAGGCCGCGGCCGGTCAAAAATCCAAACGTCGAAAGTTTCACAGGAGCGCCTCCTCGCGTGCAGCAGGCACATCCGAGACGATCCTGCCATGATTCAATGTGACCACCCTCTGGTGGAACCGGTGCACCAGCTCGTGCTCGTGGGTGACCACCAGCACCGTGATGCCCGTCTTGCTGACTTCTTCCAGCAGCTCCATCATCTCCAGGCTCAGCTCGGGGTCGATGTTGCCGGTGGGCTCGTCTGCGATGACCAGCTTGGGCGCGTGGACCAGCGCCCGGGCCACCGCCACCCGCTGCTGCTCGCCGCCCGACAGATAGTCGGGGTAGCTGTTGGCCTTGTCCCCCAGGTGGACCAGCTCCAGCATATAGGGCACACGCTCGTCGATCTCCTTTTTGGCGATGTTGGTCACGTGCATGGCAAAGGCCACGTTCTCGTAGACGGTCATGCTGGGGATCAGGCGGAAGTCCTGGAAGATGATCCCCATCTGCCGGCGTATGTAGGGGATCTTGTGTTTTTTCAGGGCGGCAATGTCGTTGCCGTTGACATACACCTTGCCCTCGGTGGGCAGGATCTCGCGCAGGATCAGCTTGAGCAGGGTGGATTTGCCCGCGCCCGAGTGCCCCAGCAGAAAGACGAACTCGCCGGGTTTTGCCTGGAAGTTGACGTCCTCCAGGGCCAGGCGGCCGCCCTTCTTGTACTCCATGGACACGTGCTCAAAATTTACCATTGGTATTTCTGGCATTGGTTATACGTCTCCGTTGTATCAGATTTCTGCCTGCGGCAGTAAAACAGAACCGGCCGCACGGTGGCCCGCCGGCCGGTGTCCCCCTGTCAATATTTGGCGGGGTTATTGGACAGATATTTTTTGACCATCAGCGCCACCTTAAACACGATGGCGTCGTCGAACTCCCGCAGGTCCAGGCCGGTGAGCTTTTTGATCTTTTCCAGCCGGTAGACCAGGGTGTTGCGGTGAACGAACAGGCCGCGGCTGGTCTCGGACACGTTCAGGTTGTTCTCGAAGAAGCGCTGGATGGTGAACAGGGTCTCCTGGTCCAGGCTCTCGATGCTGCCCTGCTTGAACACCTCTTTGAGGAACATCTCGCAGACGGTGGTGGGCAGCTGGTAGATCAGCCGGGCGATGCCCAGGTTGTCGTAACGGATGATCTGCTTTTCGGTGTCGAACACCTTGCTGACCTCCATGGCGATCTGGGCTTCCTTAAAGCTGGTGGCAAGGTCCTTGACGTTGGCGATGGGGGTGCCGATGCCCACCACAGCTTTGATGTAATGCTCGCCCGAGAGGGTGTCCACAATGCTGGCGGCCAGCTTCTCCATGTCGGAGCGGTCGATCCCCTTGCGGATCTCCTTGACCAGGACGGTGTCGGTCTCGCTGATGTTAAAGACGAAGTCCTTCTGCTTGTCGGGGAACAGGCTGCTGACCACATCGTAGGCCGAGATGTCCCCGCCCGACACCACCCGGACGATGAACACCACCCGGGACACATCGGTGGCAAAGTGCAGCTCCCGCGCCTTGGCGTAGATGTCGCCGGGCAGGATGTTGTCCAGCACCACGTTCTTGATAAAATTGGCTTTGTCGAACTTTTCGTCGTGGTACTGCTTGATGCTCTGCAGGCTGATCGCCAGCACGGCGGCAAACTGGGCGGCGGTCTCGTCCGCACCCTCTACAAACACGGCGTAATCGTTGTGCTTGGCGCTGGAAAACTGCTGGTAACTGTAACCGCCCCGGGCAAAGCCGTCCTTACCGGACACGCGCTCGGCCATAAAGTCCTCCTGCACCTCGCCGATCAAATTCAGCTCAGAGCAGGCGATGACGGCGCCGGTCTCATCCACCACACCGACCACACGGTCGATCGCGTCCTTCATCTGGTAGATCACGCTCTGAAATACTCTGTTGGCCATAAACGCATACCCCTTTTCCTCGATTGTACGGGCCGGGAAACCGGATTGTCATATTTCCACAATTTCGCCGCACTACAATCTATATTTTACACAAAAGAATTTACTTTTGCAACATATTTCACCAAAAAAGATTGCAATTTCTTGGTGAAATTATCTTCCAGGGTATTTTCAAGGCCAAAAACCACTTGTAAGCGTGGTTCTGCCCCTATTGTAGCGGTAAAATGTGATGCTTGTTTGAAAGTCTGGTGAAAGCCGGCGTCCTCACAGCCCGGCGATGGCGGCCACTTCGGCGCCGGTCAGCTCCCGCCACTGGCCGGGCGCCAGGGCCGGGTCCAGGGCCACCCCGCCGATGGCTTCCCGGTGCAGGGCGTCGACCCCCGCGCCGTAGACCCCGAACATCCGCTTGATCTGGTGGTACACCCCCTGGTGCAGCACCACCCGCACCGTCCGCCCGTCCGGGGTAAGGGGCGTCACCTCGGCGGGGGCCAGCCGGACCTGGTCCATCAGGACCACCCCCGCAGCAAACCCCTCGGCCATCTCGCGGGTCAGCGGGGTATCCAGGGTGACCCGGTAGGTCTTGGGCACATGATGTTTGGGGGCCAGGATGTCATGGGCAAAGCCCCCGTCGTCGGTGATCAGGACAAAGCCGGTGCTGGTCTTGTCCAGCCGCCCCGCCGGGAACAGCTCCCGCCGGGGGTAGGCGCTGCGGACCAGGTCCACCACCGTGGTATCCCGCCGGTCGGAGGAGGCGCTGACCACCCCCGCCGGCTTGTTCAGCATGATGTACACAAAGGCCTGCCGGGGGCGGCTCCTGCCGTCCAGCTGGATGGCGTCCATCTCGCTGACCTGCTGTTCCGGCCGCTTGCAGACCGCGCCGTTGACGCTGACCCGCCCCCTGCGGATCGCCTCCCGGCTCTCGCTGCGGGTGCACTGCGCCGCCTCTGCCAGATATTTGTCCAGACGCATAGGTTCTCCCTCCCTTGTGGCTTACGGCAGGGGCGGCTTCCGCGCGGAGGGCCGCGCCGGCGGGGCCCCTCCCCTGTCGGTGTTTTTTATTGTACCATATTTTTTGCGGTTTGGGAATTCAATTCATTTCATCCTTCAACCCCAAGATATAGTCCGCGCTGACGCGATAGTACCGGCACAGGGTGATCAGGTGCCGGATGGGCAGCTCGTTGGCGCCCCGCTCGTAGCGGGCGTACATGGTCTGGGATGTGCCCAGCACCTGGGCGATCTCCCGCTGGGTCTTGTCGCGGTCCTCCCGCAGGTCGCGGATACGCTTGACATACTCCACGCTTTGTCCTCCCCTTTCCATACAGGTCAGACAAAGTATAGGTTAATAAAGATATTTACTATTGACTTTAGTAAATATTTGTACTAAAATACAGGCGTATCCCCCCGCCTGCGCCTGTTCGGCCGGGGCGGGGCGCGTGTTCCCATCCACCCCAAGGAGGCCCCCTATGCCCATCGCCCCTGTGTTTCTGGAGACGCTCCGGGTCTGCTGGTTCTTCTGCCTGTACGGCGCAGACTGGCTGCTCACCCGCCTGCTGTAAAGTCAAAAACGCAAAGCCCCCCGGGCCGGCAGTTTCTGCCGGTCCGGGGGGCTTGCTGTAAGGGACCTTTCCCCTTAAAATCCGCTTACACGCTCAGGTCGGCGTGCTGGCCCAGGGCCTCGGGGTAGCGGTCGAAGATGGGCTGCAGGATGTTCGCCAGGAACTCCTCCACCTGCTGGGGAGCGCGGCCCACAAAGTTTTCGGGGACCAGGCCCGCCTCGATCTCCTCGCGGGTCAGGCCGAAGGCGGGGTCGGCGGCGATCCGCTCCACCATGTCGTTGGGCAGGCCCTCTTCCTTGACCTGCTTGCCCGCGGCGATGGCGTGCTGGCGCAGCCGCTCGTGCAGCTCCTGCCGGTTGCCGCCCTTTTCCACCGCCTGCATCATGATGTTTTCGCTGGCCATGAAGGGCAGCTCGGCCATCAGACGGCTGCGGACTACCTTGGGGTAGACCACCAGCCCGTCGGTGACGTTCAGCATGATGTTCAGGATGGCGTCGGCGGCCAGGAAGCCCTCCGCCATGGCCACCCGCTTGTTGGCGCTGTCGTCCAGCGTCCGCTCAAACCACTGGGTGCCGGCGGTGAAGCTGGGGTTGAGCACATCCACCATCAGGTAGCGGGCCAGGGCGCAGATCCGCTCGCACCGCATGGGGTTGCGCTTGTAGGGCATGGCGGAAGAACCGATCTGGTTTTTCTCAAAGGGCTCTTCCATCTCCTTGAAGTTGGCCAGCAGGCGCAGGTCGGTGGCAAACTTCATGCAGCTCTGGGCGATGCCGGCCAGGGCGTTGAGGATGAAAGCGTCCACCTTGCGGCTGTAGGTCTGGCCCGACACCGGGATGACGGCCTCGGGGTCGAAGCCCATCTCCCGGGCGATGGAGGCGTCCACGGCGCGGATCTTGTCCGCATCCCCCTTGAACAGCTCCATAAAGCTGGCCTGGGTGCCGGTGGTGCCCTTGACGCCCCGCAGCTGGAGGGTGGCCAGCCGGTGCTCGATCTCGCCCAGGTCCATCACCAGCTCGTTGGCCCACAGGGTGGCCCGCTTGCCCACGGTGGTGGGCTGGGCGGGCTGGCCGTGGGTGTAGGCCATGCAGGGCATATCCTTGTACTGGCCGGCAAAGCGGGCCAGCTTGGCCAGCACGCCCACCAGCTTTTTGCGCACCAGCTCCAGGCCCTGGCGCATGACGATGATGTCGGTGTTGTCGCCCACATAGCAGCTGGTGGCGCCCAGGTGGATGATGCCGGCGGCCTGGGGGCACTGCTGGCCGTAAGCGTAGACGTGGCTCATCACGTCGTGGCGGACCAGTTTTTCCCGCGCGGCGGCCACCTCATAGTTGATGTCGTCCACGTGGGCCTCCAGCTCGGCCACCATGGCGGGGGTGATGTTGTCCAGGCCCTGCTGCATCTCGGCCCGGGCCAGGGCCACCCACAGCCGGCGCCAGGTGCGGAACTTGTTGTCGTCCGAGAAGATATACTGCATCTCGTCCGAGGCGTACCGGGTGGAAAAAGGGCTGATATAGCGGTCATGCTGCGACATTCTCAAAAATCTCCTTCAGACTGTTAAACGTCCCGTCCGGATGACGGGGTGCAGGCGGGCAGGCACAGCCCCCCTCGTGCGTCAGATGCGGAAGTAGTCCACGCCGCCCTCAAAGATGGGCTGGAACTTGTCCCCCGCCACGTTCTCGTACAGGCCGTCGCCCCGGCGCTCCGAGTGGCCCATCTTGCCCAGGATGCGGCCGTCGGGGCTGGTGATGCCCTCGATGGCCAGCAGGGAGCCGTTGGGGTTGTAGCGCAGGTCCATGGTGGGCTGGCTGGCCAGGTCCACATACTGGGTCGCGATCTGGCCCTGGGCGGCCAGCTGGTCCAGCACGGCCTGCGGGGCCACAAAGCGGCCCTCGCCGTGGCTGATGGGGACGAGGAACTCGTCCCCCAGCTCGCACCGGCTGAGCCAGGGGCTGCCGGTGGAGGCCACCCGGGTGCGCACCAGCATGCTCTGGTGCCGGCCAATGGTGTTGAAGGTCAGGGTGGGGCTGTCGGGGGTGATGGGCCGGATGTCGCCGTAGGGGACAAGGCCCAGCTTGATCAGGGCCTGGAAGCCGTTGCAGATGCCCAGCATCAGGCCGTCCCGCTCGAACAGCAGGCGGCGGACCGCGTCGGTGACCGCCGGCGAGCGGAAGAAGGAGGCGATGAACTTGGCGCTGCCGTCCGGCTCGTCGCCGCCCGAGAAGCCGCCCGGCAGCATGACGATCTGCGCGTCGTCGATGGCCTTGACCAGGGCCTCGCAGCTGGCGGTGACGTCGGCGGGGGTCAGGTTGCGGATGACCAGGGTCCGGGGGTCGGCGCCGGCGGCGCGGAACGCCCGGGCGGTGTCATACTCGCAGTTGGTGCCGGGGAACACCGGGATGATGACCCGGGGCTTTGCCACCCCGATCTTGGGGGCTGCAGGCGGGTCGATCCGGCCCGACACAGCCGCCACGGCGGGGCCGGCCTTGCGGTAGGGATACACCGGCTCCAGCTTGGCCTCCCAGATCTCCTGCAGGGCGGCGCTGTCCAGGGTCTCGCCGCAGGCGGTGAACTGGTACTCGTGGGTGGTGACGCCCAGCAGCTTGCCGGCCGGCGCGCCGGTGGCGATCTCCAGCACCAGCGAGCCGTAGGCGGGCTCGAACAGCTCGTCCACGCTCATGTCGGCGATCATCCGGAAGCCCACCTGGTTGCCCAGGCCCATCTTGAACAGGGCTTCGGCAATGCCGCCGTACCCCACCGCCGAGGCGGACAGGACGATGCCCTTTTCCATCATCTGGTCGGCGATGTAGTAGTTGGCCAGCAGCGAAGCAAAGTTGGGGGTCACGCCGTCCTCTTTGTAGAAGGGGCGGAGCAGCACCACCGAGCTGTGACCCTTCTTGAACTCGGTGGAGACCACCCGGTGGGTCTTGCCGATGGCGGTGGCGAAGGAGACCAGGGTGGGGGGCACGTCCAGGTCCTCAAAGGAGCCGGACATGCTGTCCTTGCCGCCGATGGAGGCGATGCCCAGGCCCATCTGGGCGTCCAGCGCGCCCAGCAGGGCGGCCAGGGGCTTGCCCCAGCGCTCGGGCCGGTCGCCCAGACGCTCAAAATACTCCTGGAAGGTCAGGTACATATCCTGATAGCGGAAGCCGGCGGCCACCAGTTTGGTGACGCTGTCCACCACGGCCAGCATGGCCCCCTTGTAGGGGTCGGCGCTCATCAGGTAGGGGTTGAAGCCCCAGGCCATGCCCGAGCAAGTGGTGGTCTCGCCGTCCACCGGCAGTTTGGCCGCCATGGCCATCTGGGGGGTCAGCTGGTGGCTGCCGCCAAAGGGCATCAGGACGGTGGCCGCCCCGATGGTGGAGTCGAACCGCTCGCTCAGGCCCTTTTTGCTGCAGATGTTCAGATCGCCCACCATGCTCTTCATCTTTTCGCCAAAGGTGGCGCCGGCCCACTGGGGCTGCCAGACCGAGGCTTTTTCGATGTGGGCTTTCTGGTGCTTTTCCGCGCCGTTGGAATTGAGGAACTCCCGGCTGACATCCACGATGGCGGCGCCGTTCCAGACCATCTTCAGCCGCTTTTCCTCGGTGACGGTGGCCACGGGGGTGGCCTCCAGGTTCTCCTCCGAGGCCAGGGCGATGAAGCGGTCCACATCCTCGGGGGCCAGGGCCACGGCCATACGCTCCTGGCTCTCGCTGATGGCCAGCTCGGTGCCGTCCAGGCCCTCGTACTTCTTGGTGACTTTGTTCAGGTCGATGTACAGGCCGTCGGCCAACTCGCCGATGGCCACCGACACGCCGCCCGCACCAAAGTCGTTGCAGCGCTTGATCATCCGGCAGGCGTCCTCCCGGCGGAACAGCCGCTGCAGCTTGCGCTCGATGGGGGGGTTGCCCTTCTGGACCTCGGCGCCGCAGTGCTCCAGGCTCTCGTGGTTGTGGGCCTTGGACGAGCCGGTGGCGCCGCCGATGCCGTCGCGGCCGGTGCGGCCGCCCAGCAGGACGATCACGTCGCCGGGGGCGGGGCACTCCCGCCGGACATGGCTGGCGGGGGTGGCGCCCACCACCGCGCCGATCTCCATCCGCTTGGCCACATAGCCGGGGTGGTAGATCTCATCCACCTGGCCGGTGGCCAGGCCGATCTGGTTGCCGTAGGAGGAATAGCCCGCCGCCGCGGTGGTGACCAGCTTGCGCTGGGGCAGCTTGCCGGGCAGGGTCTCGCTGACCGGGACCAGGGGGTCCCCCGCGCCGGTGACCCGCATGGCCTGATAGACGTAGCTGCGGCCGGACAGGGGGTCGCGGATGGCGCCGCCGATGCAGGTGGCCGCGCCGCCGAAGGGCTCGATCTCGGTGGGGTGGTTGTGGGTCTCGTTTTTGAACAGGAACAGCCAGTCCTGGTCCTCGCCGTCCACGTCGCACTTGATCTTGACGGTGCAGGCGTTGATCTCGTCGCTCTCGTCCAGGTTGGTCAGGACGCCGCGCTGCTTGAGGGCCCGGGCGCCCATGGTGGCCACATCCATCAGGCAGCGGGGCTTTTCGGTGCGGCCGGTCTCCTCCCGCAGGGCCATGTAGCGGTCAAAGGCCTCCTGCACCACGGCGTCGTCGATCTGCACGTCGTCCAGGATGGTGCCGAAGGTGGTGTGGCGGCAGTGGTCGGACCAGTAGGTGTCGATCATCCGGATCTCGGTGATGGTGGGGTCCCGCTGCTCGGAGCGGAAGTAGTCCTGGCAGAACTTGATGTCGCCGTAGTCCATGGCCAGGCCCTTTTCAGCGATAAAAGCCTTCAGCCCCGCCTCGTCCAGCTGGTTGAAGCCGGTGAGGGTGGCCACCGCCCCGGGCACGGCGTAGGTCATCTGGAGGGTGGCGCGGGTCTCGAGGGAAGCCTCCCGTGCCTCCACCGGGTTGATGACATACTTTTTGATCTCCTCCACCTCGCCGTCGGTCAGCGCGCCCTCCAGCAGGTAGACCTTGGCCGAGCGGACCAGAGGCCGCTCGCCCTGGCTGATGAGCTGGATGCACTCGGCGGCCGAGTCGGCCCGCTGGTCGAACTGGCCGGGCAGGTACTCCACCGCAAAGGCCGGGCCCTGGTGGGCCGGCAGCTCGCTGCAGGTGTCGTCCACCGGCGGCTCGCTGAACACGGTGCCGGCGCACTGGCGGAACAGCTCTTCCGAGATGCCCTCCACGTCGTAGCGGTTCAGCAGGCGGAGGCCGGTCAGGCTGCGGATGCCCAGCAGGGTGGTCAGCTCGTTTTGCAGCTGGCGGGCCTCGCCGTCGAAGCCCGGCTTCTTTTCCACATAGATTCTGTATACCATAGGCTCATCTCCTTGTCGTTCCAGAGGCGGCCGCTGCCGCAGGCCCTCCCCTGGCATCCCCCGTTCCGGCAGAGGCTGCCGGCGTCCCTGCCCGCCCGCGCGCGGCGGCGGGGCGGGACGGATCAGGAGTTGCTCGTTGCAAAAATCCTTCTTATCGTTTGCCGCCGGCGGGTCATTTGCCGGCTGCCAGCGCCTTCAGGGCGCGCGCGCCGATGTCGCTGCGGCGGTGCAGCTTGTCGAAGTGGATCTTGTCCGCCGCGGCATACGCCTTTTCCAGGGCGGCGGGCAGGGTGTCCGCGGTGGCGGTGACCCCCAGCACCCGGCCGCCGGCGGTGACCAGCCGGCCGTCCTGCACGGCGGTGCCGGCATGGTAGACGGTGACGTCCTCCGCGCCGGGCAGCTGGCCATCGGTCAGGCCGGTGATCTCCTTGCCCTTTTCATAGTGGACGGGGTACCCGCCGGAAGCCAGGATGACGCAGGCCGCGGCCCCGTCCCGGAACTTGACCTCGGTGTCCGCCAGGGCGCCGCCGGTGCAGGCGGTCATGACGGTGAGCAGGTCGCTTTCCAGCAGGGGCAGCACCACCTGGGCCTCCGGGTCCCCAAAGCGGCAGTTGTACTCGATCACCTTGGGGCCGTCGGGGGTGATCATCAGCCCGAAGTACAGGCACCCCTGGAAGGGGCAGCCCTCGGCCTGCATGGCCCGGATGGTGGGCAGGAAGATCTCGTCCATGCAGCGCCGGGCCACCTCGGGGGTGTAGTAGGGGTTGGGGGCCACGGTGCCCATGCCGCCGGTGTTCAGGCCGGTGTCGTTGTCGTTTGCCCGCTTGTGGTCCATGGAGGAGACCATGGGCTTGACCACCTTGCCGTCGGTGAAGCTGAGGACGCTGACCTCGGGCCCGGTGAGGAACTCTTCCACCACCACATGGTTGCCCGATGCGCCGAACTTTTTGTCCAGCATGATCTCCTTCAGGCCGTCCTCGGCCTGGGCCTCGTCCTCACAGATCAGGACGCCCTTGCCCAGCGCCAGGCCGTCCGCCTTGATGACCACCGGCCACTTGCCCTGGGCGCGGATGTATTCCAGCGCCCGGGCGGGGTCGTCGAAGGTCTCATAGCCGGCGGTGGGGATGCCGTATTTCTTCATCAGGTCCTTGGCAAACACCTTGGACGCCTCGATGCGGGCGGCGGCCTTGTTGGGGCCAAAGGCAGGGATGCCCACTGCGGCCAGGGCGTCCACCATGCCCAGGGCCAGGGGATCGTCCTGCGCCACCACCACATAATCGAACTGCTCCGCTTTGGCAAAGGCCACCATGGCCTCCACGTCGGTGGCCTTGATGTCCTTGCACCGGGCGTCGTAGCCGATGCCGCCGTTGCCGGGCGCGCACCAGATCTCGGTGCAGGCCGGGCTCTGTTTCAGGGCGCGGATGATGGCGTGCTCGCGGCCGCCGCCGCCTACTACCAGAATTTTCATAACAGTCCTCCCCTATGCCGCCTCAGTGATGGAACAGCCGCAGCCCGCAGAAAGCCATGGCGATGCCGTACTTGTTGCAGGTGTCGATGACCTGCTGGTCCCGGATGGACCCGCCGGGCTGGACGATGGCGGTGACGCCGCTGCGGCGGGCCCGCTCGATGTTGTCCCCAAAGGGGAAGAATGCGTCCGACCCCAGGCAGACGCCGGTGACGTGGCTGAGGTACTCCTTCTTTTCCTCGGCGGTCAGGGGCTCGGGCTGGCGGGTGAAGGTCTCGGCCCAGACGTCGTCCCCGATAACGTCCTCGGGGGTGTCCCCGATGTAGACGTCGATGGCGTTGTCCCGGTTGGGCTTGGACACGTCGTCCCGGAAGGGCAGGTTCAGCACCTTGTCCATGTGGCGCAGCTGCCAGTTGTCGGCCTTCTGGCCGGCCAGGCGGGTGCAGTGGATGCGGCTCTGCTGGCCGGCGCCCACGCCGATGGTCTGGCCGCCGGCAACGTAGCAGACGCTGTTGGACTGGGTGTACTTGAGGGTGATGAGGCTGATGACCAGATCCCGCTTCTGCTCCTCGGTCACGGTCTTGTTCTCGGTGACAAAGTTCGACAGCATGGTGGCGGCGTTGATCTCCAGGTCGTTGCGGCCCTGCTCGAAGGTGATGCCGTAGACCTGCTTGTGCTCGATGGGGGCGGGGCGGTAGGCCGGGTCGATGGCCACCACGTTGTAATTGCCCTTCTTTTTGCCGGCCAGGATGGCCAGGGCCTCGGGCTCGTAGCCGGGGGCGATGATGCCGTCCGACACCTCGTGCTGGATCAGCCGGGCGGTGGGCACGTCGCAGACGTCGCTCAGGGCGATCCAGTCCCCAAAGGAGGACATCCGGTCGGCGCCCCGGGCCCGGGCGTAGGCGCAGGCCAGGGGGGACAGCTCCAGGTCGGGGGCCACGTGGTACATCTGCCGCTCCACATCGGTCAGGGGCAGGCCGATGGCCGCGCCCGCCGGGGACACGTGCTTGAAGGAGGCGGCCGCCGGCATGGCCAGGGCCTTCTTCAGCTCAAACACCAGCTGGATGGAATTGAGGGCGTCCAGGAAATTGATGTAGCCCGGCTTCCCGTTCAGGACGGTGACAGGCAGGTCGCTGCCGTCCTCCATGTAGATGCGGCTGGGCTTCTGGTTGGGGTTGCAGCCGTACTTCAGGGCCAGTTCGTTCATGGCAATACCTCCTTATTCTTCCGTTTCCTTTTCTTCCGGCAGCAGGTCGGGCTCCTCGGGGTCGTCCAGGGAGCTTTCCACCGCCTCGTATTTATTGTAGATGACGTCGCCGCACTCGCCGCTCTCCAGGTCGATCACCCGGGCAAACAGGCTGACCTTGTTGTCCTCGTTCAGGCTGGCCCACAGGCCCCTGGCAAAGTCCCCGATGGTGCGGGGGCAGGCGAAGCGGAGCGGCTCGCCCTCAAAGCTGGGGATGGGGCTGCCGTTGCACTTGTAGGTGCTGATGAAATGGCCCTCCCCCGCCACCGGCTGGGGGTAATCGAAGAAATAGCGCTGGACGCTGTCCCCGTTGCCGTCGGCGGATTTGAGGATGCTCATCTGGTAGCTGCCGCCGGCGTAGACCACCGCCGAGATGCGGGGGGTCCAGTTGGGGCCGTCCGGCTCAAAGGTACGGGTGCGCAGGGCGTCCGCAAAGCTCTGGCCGCGGCACATCGCATCGTAGATGGTGTCGGTCTGGTCGCCGTTGGTGACGATATGGGTGGAGCCCAGGGTCAGCACGGGGTTGTAGATGATGAGGCTGGGGTCCTCCAGCTTGGCCGGGTCGGCGGCCATGGTGCAGATGCCGCCCCGCTCGGGCAGCGGGTCAAAGACGCGGTTGCGGCTGTTGGCGCTGCGCCCCATGATGAAATAGCCGATAAACATCTGCCGGCCGTCGGGGGCCATGGCGATGGCGATGCCCCGGCCGGGGTACTCGTTGCCGGCAAGATAAGCGTTCAGGTCGATCTTTTCCATAGCAGGTTCCTCCTCACACGATCTCGCCGCTGCACACCATGGCCACGGCTTTGGGCAGCAGCTTCCATTCGGCCTGCTCCATCACCCGTTTCTGCAGGGTCTCGGGGGTGTCGCCGGGCAGGATGTCCACGGCCTTCTGCAGCAGGATGGGCCCGCCGTCGCACTCTTCGTTGACAAAATGGACGGTGGCGCCGGTGACTTTGCAGCCGCGGGCCAGCGCGGCCTGATGGGGCCGCAGGCCGTACATCCCCGGCCCGCAGAAGGCGGGGATCAGCGCCGGGTGGACGTTCAGGATGCGGCGGGGATAGGCCGCCACCACGCTGGGCCCCAGCACCGACAAAAAGCCCGCCAGCACCACAAGGCCGATGTCATGGCTCTGCAGCACTTCCAGCAGCGCCGCGTCGAAAGCCTCCGGGGAATCGTAGGCTTTGCGGCTGACCACACAGCTTTCCACGCCGGCTTTGGCCGCCCGCTCCAGGGCGTAGACCCCCGGCTTGGAGGCCACCACCAGGGTGATCTTGCCGTGGGGGTTCTCGCCCCGGGCCTCGCTGTCCAGCAGGGCCTGCAGATTGGTCCCGCCGCCCGAGACCAGCACCGCGATCTTTACCACAGTTCGACCCCCTCGCCTTCTGCGATGACGCCCAGACGGTAGGCCCCGGGCTCGCCGTTGGCGTGGAGGATCTCCAGGGCCTTGTCCGCCTCGTCGGCGGGGACGGTCAGGACCATGCCCACGCCCATATTGAAGGTATTGAACATATCCCGCTCGGGGATGCCGCCCGCCTCCTGCAGCAGGCCGAACAGGGCCGGGGTGCGCACATCGCTCTTGCGGATGCGGGCGCAGCAGCCCTTTTTCAGGCTGCGGGGGATGTTCTCGTAAAAGCCGCCGCCGGTGATGTGGGAGATGCCCCGGACATGGACCTGCTCCAGGACGGCCAGCACCGGCTTGACGTAGATCTTGGTGGGGGCCAGCAGGGCCTCGCCCAGGGTGCGGCCCTCCAGGGCGGCGGGCTTTTCGTTCAGCACTTCGGGGTGGCCCTCCAGGTCAAAGACCTTGCGCACCAGCGAGAAGCCGTTGGAGTGGACGCCCGACGAGGGCAGCGCCAGGATCACGTCCCCCGGCTGCATGGTGTCGTTGTTCAGGATCTTGCTCTTGTCCACCACGCCCACCGTAAAGCCGGCCAGGTCGTACTCGTCCTCGGGGTAGAAGCCGGGCATCTCGGCGGTCTCGCCGCCCACCAGGGCCGCCCCCGCCTGGACGCAGCCTTCGGCCACGCCCTTGACCAGGTCCGCGATCTTTTCCGGCACGTTTTTGCCGCAGGCGATGTAATCCAAAAAGACCAGGGGCTTGGCGCCGGCGCAGATGACGTCGTTGACGCACATGGCCACGCAGTCGATGCCCACGGTGTCGTGCCGGTCCAGCAGCATGGCGATGCGCAGCTTGGTGCCCACGCCGTCGGTGCCCGAGATCAGCACCGGGTGCTGGATGCCGGTGCAGTCCAGCTCAAACAGGCCGCCAAAGCCGCCCAGGCCGCCGATGCAGTGCTCGTTCATGGTGCGGCTGACATACTGCTTCATCAGCTCCACCGAGCGGTAGCCCGCGGTGATGTCGACGCCGGCCGCCTTGTAGCTTTCGGAATAGCTCTTTTCCATGGTTTACTCTCCTAACTTTTTCTCCCCCTTGGGACGCTGGTGCAGGGGGCGGTCGTGGATGTCGGTCGAGAGCACCACCTCGGGCTTGACGGCGTACTGGCCGGTAAAGCAGGCGGTGCAGAAGCCGCAGCCGGCTCCGGGCGCCAGCTGGACGACGTGCTCGGTGGAAAGATACCCCAGGGTGTCCGCGCCGATGATCTCATTGATCTGGTCCACGGTGCGCCCGGTGGCGACCAGCAGCTTCTGGTCGGGGATGTCGGTGCCAAAATAGCAGGGGTACTTGAAGGGCGGCGCCGACACACGGAAGTGGACCTCCTTTGCGCCGGCGTCCCGCAGCAGCTTGATGATGCGGGCCGAGGTGGTGCCGCGGACGATGGAGTCGTCGATCAGGACCACCCGCTTGTCCCGCACCGTGCTGGCGATGACGTTCAGCTTGATGCGCACGCTGTTTTCCCGCTGCTTCTGGTTGCCCTGGATGAAGGTGCGGCCGATGTATTTGTTCTTGATGAAGCCGATGCCGTAGGGGATGCCGCTGGCCTCGGCGTAGCCCAAAGCGGCGTCCAGGCCCGAGTCGGGCACGCCGATGACCACGTCGGCGTCCACCGGGTGCTCCTGCGCCAGGAAGCGCCCCGCCTGCATCCGGGCCTCGTGGACCGAGCAGCCCTCGATGGTGCTGTCGGGCCGGGCAAAGTAGATGTATTCAAACACGCACATCTGGCTGGGCTTGCGGCTGCAGTGGTCCTTGATGCTGCGCAGGCCGTTGGCGTCGGCCACCACGATCTCGCCGGGTTCCACGTCCCGCAGCAGGGCGGCGCCCACGGCGTCCAGGGCGCAGCTCTCGCTGGCAAAAGCGTAGCCGCCCCCCGGCAGGGTGCCGATGCACAGGGGCCGGTAGCCCCGGGGGTCCCGCACCGCGATCAGCTTGGTGGAGGACATGATGATCAGGCTGTAGGCCCCTTCCAGCTGCTCCATGGTGGCGGACACCGCCTGCTCGATGCTTTTGTGCCGGAGGCGGTTGCGGGTCAGCAGGTAGCAGATGACCTCGGTGTCGGACGAGCCGTGGAAGATGGCCCCGTCGTTTTCCAGCGCGTTGCGCAGCTGGACCGCGTTGGTCAGGTTGCCGTTGTGGCACAGGGCCATGGTGCCCCGGCCGTGCCGGACGATCATGGGCTGGGCGTTGGCCCGCACCCGGCTGCCGGCGGTGGCATAGCGGACATGGCCGGTGGCCATGCGGGCCTCGGGCTTGCGCATGGTCTCCATCACCTGGGGGGTGAACACCTCGTTCACCAGGCCCAGGTCCCGGTGGCCGGTGATGACACCGTCCTC
The DNA here is from genome assembly GCA_019116585.1 of Candidatus Faecalibacterium gallistercoris. Lineage (GTDB taxonomy): Bacteria > Bacillota > Clostridia > Oscillospirales > Ruminococcaceae > Faecalibacterium > Faecalibacterium gallistercoris. The sequence goes on from DXBJ01000072.1 coordinate 30,940, forward strand.
GTTGACAGCCATGCCGCAGCTCTCCTGGCCGCGGTGCTGCAGCGCATACAGGGCGGAGTACACCGCCACGGCCACATCCTCGGTGCCGGCCTTGTCGTAGATACCAAAAACGCCGCACTCCTCATGGAGCGGATAGGCAAAATCAGACATACGTGCTCCTTTGTCTCTTTTCTTTCCGTATCGTGCAGGCTGCGCGCCCCGTTACAACGCGGCGACCTCCTGCTGCAGCTTTGCCTCCTTGGCGGCGATGTCGCGGCCCATCTTGGCCCGCTCCTCTTCCAGGCGGGCGGCCAGCCCCTCGTCGGACAGGGCCAGGATCTGGGCGGCCAGCCAGGCGGCGTTCTTGGCGCCGTTCAAAGCCACCGTCGCCACCGGGATGCCGCTGGGCATCTGGACGGTGGCCAGCAGGGCGTCCAGGCCGTCCATGGCCCCGCCTTTCATGGGGATGCCGATCACCGGCAGGGTGGTGTTGGCGGCAAAAGCGCCGGCCAGGTGGGCCGCCATGCCGGCGGCGCACAGGATCACCCCAAAGCCCGCCTCTTTGGCGCCTTTGGCAAAGGCGGCCGCCTCGGCAGGGGTGCGGTGGGCCGAAAGGATGTGGGCCTCAAAGGGGATGCCCAGATCCTTCAGCTGGGCGCAGGCGCCCTTGACCACCGGCCAGTCGCTGTCCGAACCCATGATAACGGCAACTTTACGAATCATAACTCAAATCCTCCATCCTAAAAACAAACGCGGGGGCAAACCACGGCGCACAGCGAAACAAAAAAGGCTGTGATGCGGCTACACCACGGCCTTGTATTGCTATGCTGCGAACAGGACGGTACGGCAAAGCCCGGCGGAAGCACACGGCAGCCGCCGGCCATACCACGCGGGGCGCAGCGCGCCCGCCAAGCTGTTGTCTGCAAAGACCATATCCGTCCGCCCGTCCTTTGGTTTGCTTGTCCTGTACGTCTACAGTGTACGGCAAAGTACCGCCTTTGCAAAGAGATTTTACACAAATTCTCCCTTGTGTTTGACCTGTTCCGAGCTGGTTCGGAAAGTTTTGTGCAAATTCCCCACGCAATGTTACAATAGTACGACTTTTTCTTCAGCCGGCCCGTCCCGGTTTTCCGCTCTGTTTTTTGAACTAACTGCCGTCAAGAATTTTCATTCCCCTTCCCGGTGGGTGAGGGCGGCGGTGCTGGCCCGGGCGGCCCGGATCAGCTCCGCCGGCGCGCAGCAAACCTGCAGGCCGATCCGCCCGGCCGAGACGTAGATCTTCTCCTGCTGCAGGGCGCTGGCGTCGAACACGGTCACGTACTGTTTTTTCATCCCCACGGGGCTGCACCCGCCCCGGATGTACCCGGTGACCTTGTTGATGTCGGCCACATGGATCATGGCCACGCTCTTTTCGCCCACGCTGCGGGCGGCGGCCTTCAGGTCCAGCTCGGCCGCCACCGGGATGACGAACACAAAGTAATTCCGGCTGGCCCCCTGGGTCACCAGGGTCTTGAACACGCAGGCCGGGTCCTCCCCCATGCTTTGGGCCACGGTGACGCCGTCCACCGCCACCCCTTCTTCGTGGGGGTAGGCATGGGCGGTATAGGCCACCTTCTCTTTTTCCAAAAAACGCATCGCGTTGGTCTTGGCTTCTTTTGCCATAACTTCACTCTCCTGCCGGCGCTCTTTGCCCGGCAGAAATCCCTTCCCTCTTTGTTTGCAGTCGCCTGCATTTTTATTATAAGTATATTGTACCACAAAACCCGGCGGATGAACAGGCGGGCAGGCCCGCCGGGACGAAAAAATTTCGCCTCCCCTCTTGACTTCAGTCTCCTGAAGCGCTATAATAGCCCCAGCGATTCACTTAACTGAAGCAGAGGTACAGGGAAAGGAGCACTTCCATATGATCATCATCCTGAAACAGGACGCCCCCGAAGCGCAGGTGCGGGAATTCTGCCACGAACTGACCGGCATGGGCTTCGAGATCAACGATTCCAAAGGCCGCGACACCCATATCCTGGGCCTGATCGGCGACACCAAAGCCATCGCCGAAAGCTGGGTGCTGGCCAATCCGGTGGTGGAGACGGTCCGCCGGGTGTCCGAGCCCTACAAGAAGGCCAACCGCAAATTCCACCCCGACGACACGGTGGTGGACGTGGAAGGGGTCAAGATCGGCGGGGGGAACTTTGCCGTCATCGCCGGCCCCTGCAGCATCGAGAGCGAGGAACAGATCACCTACTGCGCCCAGCGGGTGAAGGCCGCCGGGGCCAGCCTGCTGCGGGGCGGGGCTTTCAAGCCGCGCACCTCCCCCTACTCCTTCCAGGGGATGCGCAGCGAAGGGCTGGACCTGCTCAAGCTGGCCCGCCGGGCCACCGGCAGCCCCATCGTCACCGAGATCATGAACACCGAGCACCTGCCCCTGTTTGAAAATGTGGACCTTGTCCAGATCGGGGCCCGCAATATGCAGAACTTTGAGCTGCTGAAAGCCGCCGGCCGCCAGAAAAAGCCGGTGCTGCTCAAGCGCGGCCTGGCCAACACCCTGGAAGAGCTGGTCATGAGCGCCGAATACATCATGGCGGAAGGCAACGAGAACGTCATCCTGTGCGAGCGGGGCATCCGCACCTTTGAGACCAGCATGCGCAACACCCTGGACCTGGCCGGCGTGGTGATGCTGCACAAAATGACCCACCTGCCCGTGGTGGTGGACCCCAGCCATGCCTGCGGCCAGGCCTGGATGGTGCCCCAGCTGGCCAAGGCGGCGGTGGCCGCCGGGGCCGACGGCCTGATGATCGAGGTCCATAACGACCCCGCCAAGGCCAAATGCGACGGCGCCCAGAGCCTGACCCCCGACCAGTTCGACGAGCTGATGGAGTTCATCCGGCAGGAGGTGCCCTTCTTCGGCAAGACCCTGAATTAAGCCTCCCTTTCCCCTGCCCGCGGCGCGCTGCTGCGGGCTTTTTGCTGCAGCGGTGTTTTCTTTCCGGGCGGTTTGTGGTATACTGTGGAAGATTGAGTGATGAAACGAGGTACTTTTTTATGAAAGCCCATATCGCCCGCAACCAGAACGCCGGGGTCCCCATGGTCCTCGGGTGGAACCTCGCCCCCGGGGACCGGGGCATCCTGGACGGCATGGCCGACGCCTTCGGGATGAAGGTGCGCCTGGTCAGCCCCGACGAGGCCGGCCAGACGGTGGCCCAGCTGCTGGGCGAAGTGCCTCTGGCCGCCGCCCGCACCCTCCGCCTGGAGCCGGGGGCCTATCCCCCGGCCATCCTGCTGGCCAATTTCCGCCCGCGGGACGCCGCCACCCTGCTGGACCTGCTGAACAACGCCAAGGCCCAGATCCCCCTGCGGGCGGTGGTGACCCCCTCCAACCGTCAGTGGGTCTTTGGGGACCTGCTGGCCCAGCTGCTGGCCGAAGCGGCCCCGCAGCAGAAAGGTCAGGTGCCCGCCCTGTGACACGCCGTCTTTGCGCCGCGCTGGCCTGCCTGGCCCTCTGCCTGGGGCTGCTGGCAGGCTGCGCCAGCCAGCCCCAGTCCGCCACGGTCAGCGACAACGCCCAGCGTTTTACCGCCTACTATTTCGATGTCTTTGACACCATGACCCAGGTCATCGCCTACTGCGACAGCCAGGCCGAGTTCGACCGGCAGGCGGAGGCCCTCCACGCCGACCTGGTGGCTTATCACCAGCTCTACGACATCTACAACGACTACGAGGGCATCAACAACATCAAGACCATCAACGACAACGCCGGCGTCGCCCCGGTCCGGGTGGACGAGCGGATCCTGGATATGCTGGAGCTGGCCGTGGAGATGTACGACACCACCAACGGCCAGCTGAACATCGCCATGGGCAGCGTGCTGGCCATCTGGCACGATTACCGGGAGGCCGCCGAGGCCGACCCCTCCGACGCGGACAACCAGCTGCCCACCCAGGAAGAGCTGGAAGCCGCCGCCCAGCACTGCAACATCGAGGACGTCATCATCGACCGGGAGGCCGGCACCGTCTACCTGGCCGACCCCGAGATGCGCCTGGATGTGGGCAGCGTGGGCAAGGGCTACGCGGTGGAACAGGTCTGCCAGGCTGCCCGGGAGCGCGGCCTGGTCAGCCTGTCCCTGAGCGTGGGGGGCAACCTGCGCTCGGTGGGGTCCAAGCCCCAGGGCCAGCCCTGGGAGAGCGGCATCGTCAGCCCCTGGGACGACTCCCTGATCTACAACAGCGGCTCCTCGCTTCTGGCGGTGGTCAACTCCAACGACCAGGCCCTGGTCACCAGCGGCGACTACCAGCGTTTTTACACGGTGGACGGGGTCCGCTACCACCACATCATCGACCCCGACACCCTCTGGCCCGCCGATTATTTCACCGCCGTCACCATCCTCTGCCCCGACTCGGGGCTGGCCGACTGCCTGTCCACCGGCGTTTTCTGCATGCCCCTTGAAGAGGGCATGGCCCTGATCGAAAGCCTGGAAGGGGTCGAGGCCCTCTGGTGCACCAAGGACGGCCAGGTCATCCGCTCCAGCGGCTTCGCCCAGTACGAAACGCCCCTGGAAGAATAAAACCGCCAAACCGTCCGTTCCCCTGCCGGGGCGGGCGGTTTTTGCGGGTTTGCGCCCCGGGCCAAAACCTGCTATAATGGGCCCGGAAGATCCCAACATCTGACAGGAGGCGCCGTGCCATGCAAGGAAAGTTCTATTCCACCCCCAAGGGGGACATCCACTACTGGACCGATTTCACTGCGCCGGAGGCCATGACCCTGGTGCTGCTGCCCGGGCTGACCGCCGACCACCGGCTGTTCGACCTGCAGGTCAAGGCCTTTGCCGGGCGGTACCGCATCCTGGTCTGGGATGCGCCGGGTCACGGGGCGTCCCGGCCCTTCCCGCTGGATTTCTCCCTCCGGGACCAGGCGGTCTGGCTCCACGGCATTTTGGAGCAGGAGGAGGTGCGCGCCTTCTGCCTGGTGGGCCAGTCCATGGGCGGGTATGTGGCCCAGTGCTTCCTGCAGGAATATCCCGGCGAGGCCGCCGGGTTCATCGCCATCGACTCGGCCCCCCTCAAGCGCAGGTACACCACCCGCTGGGAGATCGCGCTGCTGCGCCATTGCGGGCCGGTGTACCGGCTTTATCCCTGGCGGGCCCTGCGGGTGGCCGGGGCGGACGGCTGTGCCGACACCCCCTACGGCCGGGCCCTCATGCGCCGGATGATGGACAGCTATTCCCCCGCCGAATACGCCGCCCTGGCGGCCCACGGCTTCCGGATGCTGGCCGACGCGCTGGAGGCCAACCTCCCCTACCGCATCGACTGCCCGGCCCTGCTGTTCTGCGGCGTCCATGACCGGGCCGCCTCCACCAAACGGTACAACCGCGCCTGGTCCCAGGGGGAGGGCCTGTCCCTGGTCTGGGTCCCCGCTGCGGGGCACAACTCCAACACCGACAACCCAGTCTACATCAACCGCCAGATCGGCTGCTTTCTGCAAAAACTTTTGGAAGAGAGACCGCAATAAGCCGGAAGGGCGGTTCGTTTTTTAAAAGACTTTGGTAATGTCTGGAGGAAAACACAATGAAACTATCTTTCCGCATAGCGGCCAGCCTGGCCTGCGGGCTTTTGGCCGCCGCCAGCCTTGGCTGGAACATCCTGCACAGCGATCCCGCCGCGCTGCAGGCCAACTGGGGGTTCAGCCTGCCCGCCGGGGCCCACTGCGCCCTGGTCTATGAGCAGGACGAGGGCGCCAGCTTCCACGGCGACGGCCTGCGGTACCATGTGTTCGCCTGCCAGACCGGGGACCCCATCGACGGGCTGTTCCCCTGGGCGGAGGCAGACCCGGAGCAGACGGCCCAGGCCGGGCGCTGGCTGGACGCTTTGGAAGTGCCCCAGGCGCAGCGCCCCATTGCCAGCCAGTGCCTCACCTGGGAGATCCACCAGAACGACGACCCCCGTGACACCCTGCTGGCCTTCTGGGATCGGGAGGCCGGCCGGCTTTTTATTCTGGAATCATTTCTGTAAAGGAATCGGAGGAACCATGGCCCGAGAAATCGACCCTTGCCAGACCCCGCGGGCAGCCGCGGCTGTCTGGATGCGCGCGCCCATGCCCATGCTGACGCTGTTCCAGACGCTGGACGTGACGCCCCTGCTGCGGCTGAGCCGGCGCCACCATCTCAAATTCCATATGCTGCTGTGCTGGTGCATCGGGCGGGCGGCGGCCCGCACCCCCGAGTTTGCCCTGCTGCCGGTGGGGGACAAGCTGATGCAGTACGACAAGCTGGCCGTCAACACGGTGGTGGCTCTGGAAGGCGGCGGTATCAACACCTGCGACATCCCCGTCTCGGACAGCCTCATCCGCTTCAACCGGGACTATCTGGCCCTGACCCGCCGGGTCCGCCGCACCGGCCGCGCCTTTGAGCTGGGGGATGACTATATGGTGATCGGCACTTCGGCTTTGCCCGGCCATCGGATCGACGGCGCGGTGAACATCTACGCCGGCATCTACAACAATCCCTTCCTGATCTGGGGCAGCTACCGCCGGGAATGGTTCCGGGCCAGGCTGCCCCTGTCCTTCCAGTTCCACCACACCCAGATGGACGGCGCCGAAGCCGCCCGGTTTTTGGGCCGGCTGCAGGCCGAGATCGACCGCGCAGGCGGCCAAGGAGGCATTTTATGAGCAAACACACCGGCACCCTCTTCGTCTTTCTGGCCGCCCTGCTGTACAGCATCGGCGGGCTGTGCATCAAGGTGATCCCCTGGAGCGGGATGTCCATCAACGGCGGGCGCACCGCCATCGCCCTGGTGGTCCTCGGGGTCTATCTGGCCGTCATCCGGCACAGGCCACGGTTCAACCGCTGGGTGTTCCTGGGCTCGCTGTGCATCTTCGGCACCAACACTCTGTTTTCCCTGGCCAATAAGCTGACCACCGCCGCCAACACCATCGTGCTGCAATTCACTGCGCCGGTGTTCGTCATCCTGTTCTCGGCCCTGTTCTGGAAAAAGAAGCCCCAGAAGCTGGATCTGGCCGCCTGCGCGGTGGTGTTCGGCGGGGTTCTGTTCTTCTTTGTGGACAGTCTGGAGGCCGGCGGCGCCCTGGGCAACGTCCTGGCGGTGCTGTCCGGGGCGGCTTACGGCGGGGTGTTCCTGCTCAACGACTTCCCCGACGCGGACGCCATCTCGGCGGTGTTCTGGGGCGACGTCCTGTCGGCGGTGACGGGCCTGCCCTTCCTGCTGCAGGAGACGGTGTTCACCCCCACCGCCCTGACCAGCCTGGTGATCCTGGGCGTCTTTCAGGTGGCGGTGGCCTACATCCTGCTGACCATCGGCCTGCGCACCACCCCGCCGGTGACGGCCAGCCTTGTTTCGGGCATCGAGCCGGTGCTGAATCCCCTGCTGGTGGCCGCCTTTTACGGCGAGACGGTGGGGCCCTTCGCCCTGGCGGGGGCGGCCATCGTCATCTGCGGCGTGGTGGGCTACAACGTCCTGAAGGCCCGGCAGCCCGAGCCCTCCCGCCCCTCCGCCTGAATCGCCTGCGCAAACGCAACAACGCAAACATACCCCCGGCTCACAGTGAACCGGGGGTATTCTTATATCTATATCGCTATCGCTAAACTTACTGGAGCACCGCGCCGAAGTTGGCGCTGGTGACCATCCGGGCATAGCGGCTCAGCCAGCCGGAGCGGACGTTGGGCTCGGGGGCAACGTAGCGGGCGCGGCGGGCGGCCAGCTCTTCCTCCGAGACCTCCAGGGTGATCCGGGCGTTCGGGATGTCGATGGAGATGGTGTCCCCCTCCTCGATCAGGCCGATGGGCCCGCCCGAAGCGGCCTCCGGGCTGACGTGGCCGATGGCCGCCCCGCGGGACGCGCCCGAGAACCGGCCGTCGGTGATCAGGGCCACGGTGGTGTCCAGCTTCATGCCGGCCAGGGCCGAGGTGGGGTTGAGCATCTCCCGCATGCCGGGGCCGCCCTTGGGGCCCTCGTACCGGATGACCACCACGTCGCCGGGGACGATCTTGCCGGCGTAGATGGCGGCAATGGCCTCCTCCTCGCTGTCAAAGACCCGGGCGGGGCCGCTGTGCTGCTGCATCTCGGGGGCCACCGCGCTGCGCTTGACCACGCAGCCGTCGGGGGCGATGTTGCCCCACAGGATCTGCAGGCCGCCGGTCTCGCTGTAGGGGTTGTCGATGGGGCGGATGGCCTTTTCGTCCAGGATGCGGGCCCCGGCGATGTTCTCGCCCAGGGTCTTGCCGGTGACGGTGGGCACATCCAGATCCAGCAGGCCCTTCTTGGCCAGCTCGGCCTGGACGGCGGGGATGCCGCCGGCGGCGTACAGGTCGGGCATATGGGTGGGGCCGGCGGGGGCCAGGTGGCACAGGTTGGGGGTGCGGGCCGAGACCTCGTTGAACATGGCAAGGTCGATGGGCACGCCGGCCTCATGGGCGATGGCCAGCAGGTGCAGCACCGTGTTGGTGGAGCAGCCCAGGGCCATATCGCAGGTCAGGGCGTTGCGCAGGCTGCGCTCGTTGATGATCTGGCGGGCGGTGATGTTTTTGCGCACCAGCTCCATCACGGCCATGCCCGAGTGCTTGGCCAGCTGCAGCCGCTTGGAATAGACCGCCGGGATGGTGCCGTTGCCGGGCAGGGCGATGCCCACCGCCTCGCACAGGCAGTTCATGCTGTTGGCAGTGTACATCCCCGAGCAGCTGCCGCAGCTGGGGCAGCAGTTGCAGGTGCAGTCCTCCAGCTGGGCGTCGTCGATCATGCCGGCCTTGTAGGCGCCCACCGCCTCAAACATCTTGCTCAGGCTGACCTCCTCGCCGCCGTAGGCGCCGGCCAGCATGGGCCCGCCCGAGCAGACCACCGCCGGCACATCCAGCCGGCAGGCCGCCATCACCATGCCGGGCACGATCTTGTCGCAGTTGGGCACCAGCACCAGGCCGTCCAGCTGGTGGGCCTGGCACATGGTCTCGACGCTGTCGCAGATCAGCTCGCGGCTGGGCAGGCTGTACTTCATGCCCACGTGGCCCATGGCAATGCCGTCGCACACGCCGATGGCGGGCATCAGGATGGGGGTGCCGCCCGCCATCCGGACGCCGGCCTTGACCGCGTCCGCGATCTTGTCCAGGTTCATGTGGCCGGGGACGATCTCGCTGTAGGCCGAGACGACGCCGATCAGGGGTCGGTCCAGCTCTTCGGGGGTGTAGCCCAGGGCATAAAACAGGCTGCGGTTGGGCGCGCGCTCCGAGCCCTTTTTCACATTGTCGCTTCTCATGGGGTTGCCTCTCTCCTTGTCCTCCAAGATAAAAATCCGGTCCCGGCGTCGCCACCGGGGCCGGAACGAAACGGTTCGTTACTTCTTCAGCCAGCTCATCATGCTGCGCAGCTCGGCGCCCACCTTCTCGATGGGGTGCTCGGCCTGCATCCGGCGCTGGGCCAGGAAGTGGACCTTGCGGCCGCCCTTGTCGCTCATCTCGGTCAGGAACTCGGAGGCGAAGGTGCCGTCCTGGATCTCGGTCAGGATCTGCTTCATCTCCTTGCGGGTCTCCTCGGTGATGAGGCGCTTGCCGGTGCGGTAGTCGCCGTACTCGGCGGTGTTGGAGATGGAGTAGCGCATCTTGGAGAAGCCGCCCTCGTTGATCAGGTCAACGATCAGCTTCATCTCATGGCAGGTCTCGAAGTAGGCCATCTCGGGGGCGTAGCCGGCCTCCACCAGGGTGTCGAAGCCCGCGTGGATCAGCTCGCAGACGCCGCCGCACAGCACGGCCTGCTCGCCGAACAGGTCGGTCTCGGTCTCCTCGCGGAAGGTGGTCTCCAGGATGCCGGCGCGGCCTGCGCCGATGCCGGAGGCGTAAGCCAGGGCGATGTCCTTGGCCTTGCCGGTGTAGTCCTGCTCCACGCAGATCAGGCTGGGGCAGCCCTCGCCCTCGGTGTACAGGCGGCGGACGATGTGGCCGGGGCCTTTGGGGGCGATCATGATGACATCGACGTTCTTGGGGGGCGTGATGGTCTTGAAGTGGATGTTGAAGCCGTGGGCAAAGGCCAGGGCCTTGCCCTCGGTCATGTAGGGGGCCACCTGCTTGTTGTAGATGTCGGCGCACAGCTCGTCGGGCACCAGCATCATGACCACGTCGCCGGCCTGGGCGGCCTCCTCCACTTCCATCACCCGGAAGTTGGGGTGGTTGGCGGCAAACTCCTCCGCCTTGGCCCAGTGGCCCGAGCCCTTGCGCAGGCCCACCACCACGTTGACGCCGCTCTCGGCCAGATTTTCCGAGTGGGCATGGCCCTGGCTGCCAAAGCCGATGACGGCAACGGTCTTGCCGTCCAGCACGCCCAGGTTGCAGTCGCTGTCGTAATACTTCTTGATCGCCATAATCGCATGTCTCCTTTATCTGTTTCTTGGATTCAGGTTGCCAGATATGTCTCCGTCCCCCTCTCGAGGAGCGAAAAAACAAAACCAATCATTTGGGGCAGCTGGTGCCCGGCAGGGGGAACTGTGCGGCCCGGACCTCCTGGGGCGGCTTTTGCATATGCTGGTGCATGCCGCCCCGCTCCAGGGCCGTGACGCCGGTGCGGCACTGCTCGAGGATGCTGTACCCCTCGAACATCCGCAGGAAAGCGTCGATTTTTTCGGGCTTGCCGGTCAGCTCAAAGATCATGCTGTCGGGGGACAGGTCGATGATCTTGGCCTTGTAGATGTTTGCGATCTCCTGCAGCTCGGCCCGGTTGGCGACGTTGGCCGCCACCTTTAAGAGCAGCAGCTCCCGCTGCAGGGCGTTTTTGTCATCCAGGACAAAGACCTGGTGGGTCACCTCCAGCCGCTCGGTCTGGAGCAGGAGCTGGTCCAGCTTGCGGCTGTCGCCGTAGACGGTGACGGTGATGCGGCTGATGGTGGGGTCGTTGGTGGCCGAAACGGTCAGGCTGTCGATGTTGAACCCGCGGCGGGTGAAAAGGCTGGAGATGCGGGTCAGGACGCCGGCCTGGTTGTCCACCAGAAGGCTGACCACCTTGCGCTGTTCAGAAAATGCCATCCTGCTGCCTCCTTATTCCATCATGATGTCGTTGATGTCCCCGCCGCCCGGGATCATGGGCAGGACCTTCTCGTCCTTGCCGATCATGCACTCGATCCAGGTGGGGCCCTCGTTTTTCAGGGCCTCGGCAAAGGCGGCCTGGAACTGGGCCAGGTCCTCGCAGTGGTAGCCCTTGAGGCCAAAGCCCTCGGCCAGCTTGACAAAGTTGGTCTTGCGGTGGGGGTCGGTCTGGGAGTAGCGCCGGCCGTAGAAGGCGGTCTGCCACTGGCGGACCATGCCCAGCACCTGATTGTTGAAAATGACGGTGATGATGGGCAGGTTGTAGCTGACGGCGGTGCAGGCCTCGTTCAGGTTCATGTGGAACGAGCCGTCGCCGGTGAGCATGACCACCCGCTGATCCCGTCCCAGGGCCATCTGGGCGCCGATGGCCGCGCCGTAGCCAAAGCCCATGGTGCCCAGGCCGCCGCTGGTGATAAAGCCCCGGCTCTTGGCGTGGCGCAGGTACTGGGCCGCCCACATCTGGTGCTGGCCCACGTCGGTGACGTAGACCGCCTCGGGGCCGCACTGGCTGCAGATCTCGCCGATCACCTGGTGGGGCATCAGGCGGCTGGCGTCGGACACCGGGTGGTAGTCGTGGGCCTGCCAGTCGTGGATCTGGTCCATCCATGCGGGGTGGGTCTTGGGCTCGATCATGGGCAGCATGGCCTGCAGGATGTAGGCCGCATCCCCCACCACCGACAGGTCCACCTCCACGTTCTTGTTGATCTCGCTGGGGTCGATGTCGATCTGGATGATGGTGGCCTTTTTGGCAAAGGTGCTGGGCTTGAGGGCCACCCGGTCGGAAAAGCGGGTGCCGATGGCCACCACCACGTCCGCCTCGCTGATGGCCCGGTTGGCGGTGTAGCAGCCGTGCATCCCGATCAGGCCCAGGCTGAGGGGGTCGCCGTAGGGGATCACCCCTGCGCCCATCAGGGTGTAGGTGGCGGGGATGCCCGCCTTGTGGATCAGGTCCCGCAGAGGCTGGCAGCTGGCCGCGCTGCGGATGCCGCCCCCAAAGTAGATCAGCGGCCGCTCGGCGCCGTTGATGATCTCGGCCGCCCAGGCCACCTCCTCTTCATTAAAGGTGGTGACGGTGCGGATGGGCTCGGGCTGGCGGTGGGTGAACTCGCACCGGTTGGCGGTGACGTCCTTGGGGATGTCCACCAGGACAGGGCCCTTGCGGCCGCTCTGGGCGATGCGGAAGGCCGCCCGCATGGTGTCGGCCAGGTCCTCGACCCGGCGGACGGTGAAGTTGTGCTTGGTGATGGGCATGGTGATGCCCTCGATATAGGCCTCCTGGAAGCTGTCCCGGCCCAAAAGGTCGGTGGAGACGTTGCCGGTAAAGGCCACCATGGGCACGCTGTCCATATAGGCGGTGGCGATGCCGGTGACCAGGTTGGTGGCGCCCGGGCCGCTGGTGGCCAGCACCACGCCGGTGCGGCCGGTGGCGCGGGCGTAGCCGTCCGCCGCGTGGGCCGCGCCCTGCTCGTGGGCGGTCAGGACGTGGGTGATGCGGTCTGCATTTTTATACAGCTCGTCGTACAGGTTGAGGACCGAGCCCCCGGGATAGCCGAAGATGGTGTCGACGCCCTGCTCGCACAGGACCTCGACAAAGATCTGCGAACCGTTCAGCAGCATGGATTTCCCTCCTCTTTCCTTCCTATTCCTTACAATTCTCCTGCTACGCGCAGACGCAGCTGCGGCGAAAGAAAAAAGCCTTCGCCCCCTGTTGACCAAGAGACAAAGACCTTGTTGCCATCGCAAAGCTCTCTGCGGTACCACTCTCGTTGACGCGGCATGACCCGCGCCCTCTCATGGGCCTGAAACGGCCCGGCACGGTAACGGGTGCGTCCGGCACTGCCTACTGGGCCCGCAAGCCGTTGGGCAGGCTGCTCCGGGAGGACTTGGCGTGCAGGCCGCCCGCCGCCTTGCAGCATCCGGCGGCTCTCTGGAAGGGCGGGGCCCTGCGCGTTACTTGTTCCCATCAGTGCATTTTTTTGTGTGTTGCAATTTACTATACTAGAAAATGCTCGGATTGTCAATCAATATATTTTTAAGCGCGCTGCATCTGCAAGATGAAAAGAATTCACCTGCCTTCCCGGTCTCTTGCGGCGCGGCCCCGGCTGCGCTATAGTTATAGGGTACGACAACCACAAGAAACGAGGGATGTCCCATGAAAATCCAAGAGATCAACGCCCGGCTGGCGGGGCTGGCAGTCTTTCGCGGGCTGCGGGAGGACCCGGTGCTGGCGGACTACGCGGCGTTGATCCGCGCCCTGGCTCAGGGGCCGGCGCTGGACGTCTGCGAGGCCGCCGGCCGATTCGAGGCGGGGCTGTTCGCCGCCGACACCAGCGACCTGAGCGAATACATCGCCTCCGCCGTGCTGGAATGCGAAAACATCTGTGCCCGCCGGGCGGCCCGGGGGCAGCTGTCCCCCGCCCTGGAACAGGCGCTGGACGGCGAGCTGCGCTTTCTGGAAGAGCTGTCCGGCCTGGGGCTGGACGACCTGCTGGACGCCGCCGGGCTGGATGCCGGCCAAAAGGCCGCCTATGCCTTTCTGCCCCGGTGGGAGGCCCACCCCACCGGCCTGGCCGGCGCCTACAAGGCCCGCCTGTCCGAGATGGGGCAGGTGGGGTACGGGATGTTTGCCCGGCACCACGTCTTTATGCTGGACGGCGAAGGCCGGCTGACCCCGGTGCGCCACCCCGACCCACAGCGCCTGGCGGACCTGCCCGGCTACGAGCGGGAGCGGGAAAAGATCCTTGCCAACACCCGGGGCCTGCTGGCGGGCCTGCCGGCCAACAACGTGCTTTTGTACGGGGACGCCGGCACCGGCAAATCCAGCGCGGTGAAGGCCATCGCCAACGAGTACGCCCCCCAGGGCCTGCGCCTGGTGGAAGTGAAAAAGAACCAGCTCTACCTCCTGCCCGACCTGATGGACCAGCTGGCCGCCAACCCCCTCAAGTTCATCCTGTTCATCGACGATCTGAGCTTTGCCTCCAACGACGACAACTTTGCCGCCCTCAAGGCCATCCTGGAGGGCAGCGCCGGAGGCCGGGCGGGCAACATCGCCGTCTACGCCACCTCCAACCGCCGCCACCTGGTCAAGGAGACCTTTACCGACCGCGCCGGCGACGACCTGCACGAGGCCGACACCCGCCAGGAGCTGATGAGCCTGTCGGCCCGCTTTGGCCTGATCGTCACCTTCCAGCGGCCGGACAAGGCCCTGTACAGCCAGATCCTGCTCCAGCTGGCCAAACAGTACCAGCTGCCCATCCCCTCCGACCAGCTCATCACCCGGGGCGAGGCTTTCGCCATCCGGGCCGGCGGCCGCAGCCCCCGGGCCGCCCGCCAGTTCATCGAGCAGTGCCGCGCCGGCGTGCTGTGACCGGACCAGCGCAAACGCAGAACCCATCGCCTGTACCGCCCTCTCCCTGCCGGAGCGGGCGGCATTTTTTTGCTTTTATGGCAGCGCGCCGCCATATCCCCGGCAGGCGCGGGGCCTCCTGAAAGATCCTTTCTGCCAGTTTGCCGCCCGGCCTTTCACCCGGCGGCAAAATATGGTATACTGGTTTTAACGGCGGCTCCGGTGCAGGATGGTCCGGGCCGCGAAAAGAAAGGACTATATACTATGGCAAAACGTGTATTTTTGATCGTGCTGGACAGCTTCGGCATCGGGGCCGAGCCCGACGCGGCGGCCTTTGGGGACGAGGGGACCAACACCCTCGGCGCCATCGCCCGGCACCCCGCCTTCGACTGCCCCAACATGGGCCGGCTGGGCCTGTTCAACATCGACGGGGTGACCGCCGGCAGCCCCGCCGCCGCGCCCATCGGGGCCTATGCCCGCCTGCAGGAGCAGAGCATGGGCAAGGACACCACCATCGGCCACTGGGAGATCGCCGGCGTGGTCAGCCCCCAGCCCCTGCCCACCTTCCCGGAGGGGTTCCCTCCCGAACTGATCGCCGCCTTTGAGGCCAGGACCGGCTACAAGGTGCTGTGCAACAAGCCCTACTCCGGCACCGAGGTGCTGAAGGACTACGGCGAGCAGGCCATGGCCGAGAACGCGCTCATCGTCTACACCAGCGCCGACAGCGTCTTTCAGGTGGCGGCCAACGAGGCGCTGGTGCCGGTGCCCGAGCTGTACCGCATCTGCGAGATCGCCCGGGAGATGCTGACCGGCCCCTACGGGGTGGGCCGGGTCATTGCCCGGCCCTTTGTGGGGGACTGCGCCGCCAACTTCCAGCGCACCTCCAACCGCCACGACCTCAGCCTCAAGCCCCCCCGCGCCACCATGCTGGACCTGCTCCGGGCCGCCGGCAAGGACGTCATCGCCGTGGGCAAGATCTACGACATCTTCGACGGCCAGGGCGTCACCGAAACGATCAAGACCACCGGCAACACCAACGGCATCGCCTTCACCCAGGCGCTCCAGACCCGGGACTTCGAGGGCCTGGCCTTTGTCAACCTGGTGGATTTCGACATGCTGTACGGCCACCGCCGCGATGTGGCCGGCTATGCCGCCGCCGCCACCGAGTTCGACCGGTTCCTGACCGGCTTCCTGCCCGGCATGCGGGAGGACGACGTCCTGATGATCACCGCCGACCACGGCTGCGACCCCTCCTACCTCAAGACCACCGACCACACCCGGGAATATGTGCCCTGGCTGGTCTGCGGCAAGCACATCCGCCCCGGCTCGCTGGGCACCCGCCTGAGCTTTGCCACCATCGCCCAGACGGTCTGCGCTTACCTCGGGGTGGACGCCTCGTCCCTCGACGGCCAGAGCGCCTGGGAGGAACTGAAAGCCTGACCCCAATATTTTACAAAAAAACCGCTTGCCCATTTGTATCCATCCCGTTATAATAGAAACATATGGGCTGCAACATCTGGGCTGCAACATCAGACAAAAAGGCACAAGGTGTGCCAGGAGGTAACGCATATGCGCAAAACAAAGATCATCTGCACCCTCGGCCCCGCCACTGACAAGGAAGGCGTGCTGCGGGCGCTGGTCGAAAACGGGATGAACGTCGCCCGCTTCAACTTTTCCCACGGCTCCCATGAGGAGCACAAGGGCCGTCTCGACGCCCTGAAAGCCATCCGCGAGGAGCTGGACAAGCCCGTGGCCGCCCTGCTGGACACCAAGGGCCCCGAGATCCGCCTCAAGGAGTTCAAAAACGGGTCCGAGACCCTGGAGGCCGGCCAGACCTTCACCCTCACCACCCGCGACGTGGAGGGCACCCGGGACATCGTCTCCATCACCTATAAGGACCTGCCCCACGACGTCAAGGCCGGCGGCAGCATCATGCTGGACGACGGCCTGATCAAGCTGTCCATCCGGGAAGTCACCGACACCGACATCGTCTGCACCGTGCTGAACAGCGGCAAGATCAAGAACAAAAAGGGCGTCAACGTCCCCGGCGTCCACCTGTCCATGCCCTACATGAGCCAGCGCGACCGGGACGACATCATCTTCGGCATCGAGCAGGGCTTCGACTTCATTGCGGCCTCCTTCGTGCGCACTGCCCAGGACGTGTACGAGATCCGCAACCTGCTGAACATGTACGACTCCAAGATCCGCATCGTCGCCAAGATCGAGAACCCCGAGGGCGTTGAGAACATCGACAGCATCCTCTCGGCGGCCGACGCGGTCATGGTCGCCCGCGGCGACCTGGGCGTCGAGATCGACTTCTCCGAGCTGCCCAGCATCCAGAAGTCCATCATCGACCGCTCCTACTCCTTCGGCAAGCCCATCGTCACCGCCACCCAGATGCTGGACAGCATGATCAACAACCCCCGGCCCACCCGTGCCGAGATCTCGGACGTGGCCAACGCCATCTACGACGGCACCTCGGCCATCATGCTCTCGGGCGAGACGGCCGCCGGCGCCTACCCCGTGGAGGCCCTCAAGACCATGTCCCTGATCGCCGAGCGCACCGAGGCCGACGCCCACTACCAGAGCCACCGCCTGAGCCGGATGAAGATCAACGGCACCACCTCGGTCAGCGACGCCACCGCCCATGCGGCCTGCCTGACCGCCCAGGACGTCAACGCCTCGGCCATCGTCACCGTGTCCGAGTCGGGCAACACCGCCCGCCTGCTGAGCAAATACCGCCCCGAGCAGCCCATCATCGCCTTTGTCATGCGGCCGCAGGTCCAGCGCCAGCTGTCCCTGTCCTGGGGCATCATCCCGCTGCTGATGCCTCTGGCCCACAGCACCGACGAGCTGATCGAAGTGTCCACCACCCTGGCTGAAAAATACGGCTACATCCACAACGGCGAGCTTGCCGTCGTCACCGCCGGCGTGCCGGTGGGCGTCAGCGGCACCACCAACATGGTCAAGATCCACATGGTGGGCAACTGCCTGGCCTCCGGCGTGGGCGTCGGCCGCGAGGACACCGACAACACCAGCGCCACCGGCAAGGCCTGCGTCTGCCGCAGCATCGACGAGATCAAGGCCCGCTTCAAGCCGGGCATGATCCTGGTCGTGCCCTCCACCAACAACGCCATGATGCCCTATATCCGCGAGGCCTCCGCCCTGGTCGTCGAGGAGCCCGGCCTGAACAGCCATGCCGCCATCGTGGCCAAGGCCCTGCTCAAGCCCGCCATCGTAGGCGCACAGGGCGCCACCAGCCACATCCGCGACGGCCTGGACATCGCGGTGGACTGCGCCCACGGCAGCGTCCAGTCCCTCCAGGCATAAGGAGCGGCCCGCTATGGAACGCATTGCCAGTTTCTGCGTGGATCACACCACCCTGCAGCGCGGGATGTACCTCAGCCGCCAGGACGGGGACGTCCTGACCTGGGACATCCGGATGAAGCGCCCCAACCAGGGGGATTACCTGTCCACCGGGACGGCCCACACCCTGGAACACCTGTTTGCCACCTATGCCCGCAACAGCGCATGGAGCAGCGGGGTCATCTATGTGGGCCCGATGGGCTGCCGCACCGGCTTCTATCTCCTGACCCGGGGGCTGACCCCCGCCCAGGCGCTGGAGCTGGCGGTGGAGTCTTTCCGCTTCATGGCCGGCTACCAGGGGGACATCCCCGGCGCCAGCGCGGCCGAATGCGGCAACTACCGCGACATGGACCTGCCCGCCGCCCGGGCCGAGGCCGCCGCCATGCTGCCCGTGCTGGAGGCCCTTACCGCAGACCAGCTGCATTACTGATGCCAAACGCATAAAAGAACACCCGCCTGTGTACGCACCGGCGGGTGTTTTTGGCAATATCGCTTACAGTTTTGCGGCATAGTCCTGTTTGCCATAGAAGAACCGCAGAAGCAGGACGGTCTGGTTCTTTTCATCGACTTTGTAGATCAGGACATCGTTGCGGATCACAGCCTTCCGATACCCTTTTGCGCGCAGCCGCAGATCCCGGCAGGCTTCATACATCAGCGGCGTGTGCTCCAAGAGGTCATAACACTGCTCCACGGCGTCTGCAAAAGCACTTGCAGCCGCCGGATTTTGCAGGCGGACAGTCATGTATTCCAAGATATTGTCCAGGTCCTGCGACGCCAGGCGGGGCTCTATGAGCTTATATCCCATACTTTGCCCTCAGCCTTTTCAGTTCCGAGCGGGCGTCTGCTGTCACACCGTTCCGGAGCTGCTCTTCCGCCTGGTCCAGTTTATCGTAGACATCCAAAAGTTCCAGCTTTTCCTCATAAGTCTTCATGCTCATGATGACCATATCTCCATACCCATTTTGGGTAATATAGACCGGTTCCTGGCATTCATTGCAGAGCTTTGAAATGGCAGCTGTGTCTTTCAGATCACGAATGGGTATGATGTGCGGCATCGTTTCCACCCCTTTCAGGTTTTCTCCTTTCAGGTTTTCTATAGTAGGATTATACCATAGTCGCCTCGCATATACAAGGGCACCCGCCGGTCGTTTGAGCGGCGGGTGTTCTTTGTTACGTTCTTTTTTCCCCGTAGGGGCGTTTGGGGGCGGGGCCGGTGGAGCCCCGCAGGATCAGCTGCCCGTGCAGCAGCAGGCTGCTGATGGGCACCCCGTTCAGCAGGCTGTCCAGGGCGTAGTAGCTGCTTTTGCCCAGCTGGAGCCGGTCCTGCCGGATGGTGGTCAGGGGCGGGGCCGTGTGCGCGCAGAAGGGCAGGTCGTCGAAGCCGACGATGCTCAGCTGGTCCGGCACATGGATGCCCATCTCCAGGCAGCGGATCAGGACGGTGTGGGCCAGCAGGTCGCTGCTGCACAGGATGGCCGTGACCCCCTGGGCCAGCAGCCGGGGCAGATGGGTGTCCAGCGTCTCGGAGAAATAATAGGAATACCCCGCCAGCGAGCTGGAGCTGGGCAGCTTGCGCCGCCGGACCTCGTTGAAAAAGCTCTTGTACCGCACCTGGTAGATGTGGCTGCCCAGCGCCCCGCTCAGGTAGCCGATCTTCCGGTGGCCCATCCCGTAGAGGGCGTCCACCGCCTGGCCGATGGCCTCGTTGTTGTCGATGCCCAGGGTGGCGACGGTGGGGTTGCCCATGATCAGGTTGTCGTAAAGGACCGCCGGGGTGTGGCTGCGGGGGAATTCTTTCATCCAGGGGTCCAGCAGCGTCAGGCCCAGGAACAGCGCCCCCAGATACCCCTCCCGCAGCATATAGGCGTCGTAGGGCATCGCCTTCTGGAGCTCCAGCGTCAGCTGCACCACCTTGACCCCGTAACCGGAGGGCTCCGCCATCTGGCGGAAGCCGGTGATGATGTCGGTGCCAAAGTCCTCGGGCTTGGCACATTCCATGTTCTGGATAAAGACGCAGAGGGTGCGCACCGCTCCCCGCCGGGCCCGGGTATAGCCCAGGGCCACCGCCGTGTCCAGGATGGTCTTGCGCAGCGCGTCGCTGATGTCGGGCGCGCCGTTCAGCGCCTTGGAGACCGTCCCTTTGGAGACGCCCACTTTTTTGGCAATATCGTCCATGGTTGGCATTAGGATATGCACCCCCTTTCCTCTAAACCTTGCGGGCATGGCCGCCCGGCATGTTCAGCATTTATTATACCTGTCTTGGATGCAAAAAGCAAATCACGAAACTTACGCAAAAGTTTCGCTGTTTGGTGTCTCTTGCGGGATCCACCATCAAAACGCCTGAAAGTCATACACATTTGTTGTATATTGTTCACAAATCGTTCTCAATCTCGCAAAAAACTCTTGATTCTTTGCGCGATTGGGTTTATAGTAAAGTCAACGCGAAACATTACGAAACTTTGTAATGCCCTTCGCACCCTGTTTTGAGAAGCAAAAAGGAGGAATTGCACATGCGCAAGAAAGGATCCGCACCCCGCCTTGTGTCCAGAAGGGACTTCCTGCGTCTGGCTGCGGCGACAGCCGGGGCCGCTGCTGTGGGCGGCACGATGAGCGGCTGTTCCGAGGGCGCCAGCGAGAACGTCCGCCTGATGGTCTGGAGCCCGTCCCTGGACCAGGCCAAGGACAGCGGTGAGTGGTTACAGACCTGCTGCAATCGCTTTGCCGAGCTGCACCCCGAGTGGGACATCACCTATGTCTATGGTGTCGTGGACGAGACCGCCGCCGGCACCACCATCTCGCAGGATACCGAGGCCAGCGCCGACGTGTTCATGTTCACCAACGACGTTTTGACCAACCTGATCGACGCCGGCGCCATCGCCAAGTTCGGCGGCATCTACGCCGATGAGATCAAGGCCACCAACAGCCAGGCCCTGCTTGACTCCCTGACCGTAAACGATTACATCTACGGCGTCCCCTTCACCACCAACACCTGGTTCATGTACTACGACAAGAGCGTCTTTACCGAAGAGGACATCAAGAGCCTGGACGCCATGCTGGCCAAGGACGTGGTCAGCTTCCCCTTCACCAACTCCTGGTACCTGCCGGCCTTCTACTTCGGCAACGGCTGCACCCTGTTCGGCGACGGCACCCAGGAAGAGCTGGGCGCCGACTTTGGCGGTGACAATGCAGTGGAAGTCACCAACTACCTGATCGACCTGTACAACAACCCCAACTTCGTCGTAGATGCCGACGGCTCGGGCCTGGCCGGTATGCGTGACGGCAGCATCAAAGCGATGTTCACCGGTTCGTGGGACGCTGCCGCCCTCAAAGAGACCCTGGGCGACAACATGGGCGTTGCGGCTCTGCCCACCTTCACCCTGAACGGGGAAGAAAAACAGATGTACGCCTACGCCGGCAGCAAGGCCATCGGCGTCAACGTGCACAGCAAGTACATGGTCCAGGCCATCCAGCTGGCTATTTATCTGGGCGGTGCGGAAGCCCAGCAGCTGCACTACGACCTGCGCACCGTCATCCCCTGCAACACCGAGCTGCTGGCCGACCCCGCCATCGCCAGCGACGAGCTGGTGGCAGCCCAGAACGAGACCTTCGACCGCACCTCGATCCTTCAGCCCTTCGTCGCGTCCATGAGCAACTGCTGGACCCCGGTCGAGAACCTGGGCAAGGGCATCCGTAGTGGGACCGTCACTCACGATAATGCCGCTGAACAGACCAAGGCGATGAACGATGCCATGAACAGCGACGGTATCTCGTAAGAAAGGGAGGATTTAAGGATGAATGCTACAAGCGCTTTGAAAATGCGCAGCACCCTGCGGGCCGACAATCCCGTCACCTGCATGGAGGCCCTGAAAAACGGCGACACCATGGTCAAGCTGTCCTGCGTCGTCATGGGCCTGGGCAATATGGCCCACAAGCAGGTGGCCAAGGGCCTGCTGTTCCTGGCGGCCGAGGTGGCCTACATCGTGTTCATGATCACCAACGGCTTCCACAACCTGGCCATGCTGCCCAGTCTGGGCAGTGTGGAGCAGCAGGAATTTTGGAATGAAGAGCTGCAGATCTTTGAGTACACCCACGGCGACCAGTCCATCCTGCTGCTTCTGTACGGTCTGGCTACCATCCTTTTGACCGGCGTCATGTTCTGGATCCTGCGCGGCACCCTCAAGAGCGGCTATGCCGCCCAGCTGAACGAGGCCGCCGGCCGCCACATCAACACCCTGAGCGAGGACATCAAGGAGCTGTTCGACTCCAACCTCTACCGCCTGCTGATGACCCCGCCGATGTTCTTCATCTCGATCCTGACCATCCTGCCGCTGATCTTCATGATCTGCATGGCCTTCACCAACTACAGCAAGATCGACAACCATCTGGTCCTGTTCGACTGGGTGGGGCTGGACAACTTCTTCACCCTGTTCGACTCCAACTCGGTGCTGGGCTCCACCTTCTGGCGCGTCCTGGGCTGGACCCTGGTCTGGGCCTTCTTCGCTACCTTCACCAACTACTTTGCCGGCATGATCCTTGCCATCATCATCAACCGCAAGGACACCAAGGCCAAGGGCTTCTGGCGTTTCTGCTTCGTGCTGCCCTGCGCCGTGCCCATGTTCGTCTCCCTGCTGATCATGCGCACCATGCTGCAGCCTGAGGGCGCCGTCAACGTGCTGCTGCGCCAGATGGGCTTCATCGCCGCCGGCGAGAGCCTGCCCTTCTTCACCGACCCGACCTGGGCCCGGGTCACCGTCATCCTGATCAACATCTGGGTGGGCGTGCCCTACACCCTGCTGCAGCTGACCGGCGTGCTGCAGAACATCCCCACCGATCTGTACGAGGCCGCCACCGTGGACGGCGCCAATGCGGTGCAGACCTTCTTCCGCATCACTCTGCCCTACATGTTCTACGTCACCACCCCGTACCTGATCTCCACCTTCACCGGCAACGTCAACAACTTCAACGTCATCTACCTGCTGTCGGGCGGCGACCCCGTCACCGACCTGGCCTCCACCGCCGGCAGCACCGACCTGCTGGTCACCTGGCTGTACAAGCTGACCATCGACCGCCAGTACTACAATGTGGGCGCCGTCGTCGGCATCCTGACATTCGTCATCCTGGCCGTTGGCTCGCTGCTGACCTACCGCCGCAGCAAGTCCTACCGTGAAGAAGGAGGGTTCTGAGCATGAGCAACAGTTCCAAAGCGGCAAAACAGCTGAGCGCCAAGCGCATCCGCACCCGCAACAACGTCATCGTCTACATCGTCCTGTCCGTCCTGGCTTTCATCTGGCTGTTCCCGGTGGCATGGATCGTCATGACCAGCTTCCGCGGCGAGAAGGGCAGCTACATTTCCACCTTCTTCCCCAAGACCTATACCCTGGACAACTACATCAAGCTGTTCACCGACACCAGTCTGCTCAACTTCCCGCAGATGTTCCTGAACACCCTGTTCGTCGCCATCTGCTCCTGCATCCTGTCCTCGTTCTTCCTGCTGTCGGCATCCTACTGCCTGTCCCGGCTGCGCTTTAAGCTGCGCCGGCCCTACATGAACATGGCCATGATCCTGGGCCTGTTCCCCGGCTTCATGTCGATGGTGGCCGTCTACTTCATCCTGAAGGCCGTGGGCCTGACCGAGGGCAACAGCGTCCGCCTCGCCCTGATCCTGTGTTATTCCGGCGGCGCGGCCCTGGGCTTCCAGATCACCAAGGGCTTCTTCGACACCATCCCCATGGCGCTGGATGAGGCCGCCCTGCTGGACGGCTGCACCCGGTGGCAGATCTTCACCAAGATCACCCTGCCCCTGTCCAAGCCCATCGTCATCTACACCATCCTGACCAGCTTCATGGCGCCCTGGGTGGACTTCGTCTTTGCAAAGGTCATCTGCCGCGCCAACTCCGACCAGTACACCGTGGCCATCGGCTTGTGGAAAATGCTGGAAAAGGAGTACATCGACAGCTGGTACACCAGCTTTGCAGCCGGCGCCGTGCTGATCTCCATCCCCATCGCCATCCTCTTCCTCAAACTGCAGAAATACTACGTCAACGGCATGGCCGGCGCGGTCAAGGGCTGATCGGTATTCTCTGATTCTTCTTCATTCATTCCCCCTATGCGCTGCAGCCGCCAGACCGTCACATCTGGCGGCTGCCTTTTTCTTCCACGATAACATAAGTAAGGACGGTACCCTCCATGCACACTGCGACTCAGACGGCGGCAGCCGCCACGGCCCGCCGCAAAATGTACGATTCCAAAGCCTTCGAGGCGCAATACCACACCGACGCCCCTCTGGGGGCCCTGTGGTCCCCCGCGTCCACCCGCTTTGCCCTGTGGGCCCCCACGGCCCGGCAGGTCGCCCTGCACCTTTACGAGGACGGCGCCGCAGGCAGCCCCCTGCTGACCCTCGAGCTTTCCCGCGGCCAGCGGGGCGTCTGGGAAGCCGTGGCAGAGGGGGACCTGGACGGCCGCTATTACGATTTCTCGGTCACCGACAGCGACGGGATCACCCGCCGCACCGCCGACCCCTGGGCCCGGGCCTGCGGCCGGGACGGGGCCCGCAGCATGGTGATCGACCTGCACCGCACCGATCCCGAGGGCTGGGCCGGCGACACGCCCCCGGCCCGGGGCCCTGAGGACATCATCTGGGAGGTCCACGTCAAGGATTTCTCCCACGACGTCCACAGCGGTGTGCCCGAAGCGCTGCGGGGCAAGTACAAGGCCCTGACCCTGACCGGCACCACCCTGGACGGGGACGGGGTGCATCCCACTTGCATCGACTACCTCAAGAGGCTGGGGGTCAACTACGTCCAGCTGATGCCGGTGTTCGACTACGGCTCGGTCCCCGAGGACGGCTCGGACGCCTTCAACTGGGGGTACGACCCGGTCAACTACAACGTCCCCGAGGGCAGCTATGCCACCGACCCCAACGACGGCGCGGTGCGCATCCGGGAGCTGAAGGAGGCCATCCAGGCCCTGCACCAAAACGGCTTCCGGGTCATCATGGACGTGGTGTACAACCACACCTACAAGCTGGACTCCTGGCTGTGGCGGACCGAGCCCTGGTACTTCTACCGCCAGAACCCCGACGGCAGCCCCGCCGACGGCTCGGGCTGCGGCAACGACCTGGCCTCGGAGCGGAGCATGTGCGCCCGGTATATCCTCGAGTCGGTGCTGTACTGGGCCCGGGAATACCACATGGACGGCTTCCGCTTCGACCTGATGGCCCTGCTGGACACCCAGCTGATGGAGCGCATCCGCGCCGCCCTGGACCGCGAATACGGCAAAGGGGAAAAGATCCTCTTCGGCGAGCCCTGGAGCGCCCACAGCAGCCCCATGCACCGGGGGGCCAAGCCCGCCGGCAAGCGGGCCCTGCCCACCCTGGACGAGAACATCGGCGCCTTCTGCGACGCCACCCGGGACCTGGTCAAGGGCCACATCCTCCACGCCGAGCGCCCCGGCTTTGTCAACGGCGGGTCGGCCCGGCTGTCCAGCCTGAGCATGGCCGTCACCGGCTGGGCAGGGGCCCAGGGAGGGCGGTTCGCCGCCCGGTCCGCCTCCCAGACCATCAACTACCTGTCCAGCCACGACGACTGGACCCTGTGGGACAAGCTGGTCATCACCATGGACCCCGCCCGCTGCTTCGACCAGCCCACCCCCGTCGTCCTGCAGGCCAACCGGCTGGCGGTGGCTTTCTGCTTCGCCTGCCAGGGGCACTGGTTCATGCTGGCGGGGGAAGAGTTCGGCCGCACCAAGCAGGGGCTGCAAAACAGCTTTGACGCCCCCGCCGCCCTCAACCAGCTGGACTGGACCCGCGCCTGGACCGCCCCCTGGCAGGCGCTGGCCGACTACTACCGCGGCCTGATCGCCCTGCGGGGGCTGCTGCCCGCCCTGTGCGACAAGGGGCCCGGGGCCCCGGGGCGCCTGCTTTCTTCCTGGCGGCCGGGGCGGCTGGCCGCCGCCTTCCACCTGGACAACAAGGGGCCATCCAGCCGCTGGGACGCGCTGATGCTGTTCTTCAGCGCCGCCGGCCAGCCCCGCCCCGCCGCCCTGCCCGACGGGCAGTGGCAGGTGCTGGTGGACCCGGACAGCAGCTTCCGCTGGCAGGACCCCTCCTCCGCCCTGCTGTCGGGGCAGGTCATGCTGCCCGCCGGCGGCGCCCTGATCCTGGGCCGGGCCCGGCTCTGAAACCATTTTGTTAGGAGAGATGAGAATGGACTATATCTTTGGCCGGCAGGATTTTGCCGGCGCGGACGCCCAGCAGGAGACCTTCCTGCTGGCGGCCGGCACCGGGGCCTACTGCGCCCTTTCCACCGCCTTTTCCGCCACCCGGGGGGACCACGCCCTCCTGATGGCCTGCCTGCGGGCCCCCACCGCCCGCTTTGACCTGGTCCACCGCCTGACCGAGACCCTCGCCGCCGGCAGCGCCAGCATCTGCCTTTCCACCCAGGACAAGGCCGATGGCCCCGACGAGGACGGCTGGCGCCACCTGGTCCTGTTCGACGGGGCGGGCCCCCGCTGGGTCTACGAGGCCGGGGGCATCCGGGTCACCCGCCGGGTGGCCATGGAGTACGGCGCCAACACGGTGGCCGTCAGCTACACGGTGGAAAACGGCGCGGCCCAGCCCGCCCTCCTCACCGTCACCCCCTGGCTGCGGTTCGTCCCCAAGGGCCGCCGGATGACCCGGCAGCGCGCCTTTGCCTGGCAGGAGGGCCGGGTCTCCAGCGGCGGGCTGGACCTGTACTTTGCCCTGGAGGGGGGCCGGGCCGAGGCGCTGCCCCGGACGAGGTACGAGAGCATCCGCTTCCGCCACGACGCCCCCGACGGCCGGCCCGCCACCGGCCTGTGCGCCGCGGCCGGGCAGTTCCTCTTTGAGACGGCCCCCGGCCAGACCCAGACCTTCGCCGTCGTGTTCGGCACCCGGCCCGGCCTGCCCCAGGCCGCCGCCGTCCTGGCCGGGCAGGCCGAGCGCCGCCGGGCCCAGGCCGGGGCTGCCGGCCTCCACAGCGAACTGGGCCGGGCTCTTTCGGCAGCGGCCGACGCCTACATCGTGGACCGGGCCTCCACCGGCGGCAAGACCATCGTGGCCGGCTACCCCTTCTTCACCGACTGGGGCCGCGACACCATGATCGCCCTGCCCGGCTGCACCCTCTCCACCCGCCGCTACGAGGACGCCCAAAGCATCCTGCGCACCTTTGCCGCCAACGAAAAGGACGGCCTGCTGCCCAACCTCTTCCCCGACCAGGACGCCCCGCCCCAGTACAACACGGCGGACGCCGCCCTGCTCTTCCTGAACTGCCTGTGGCTCTACCATGCCCGCACCGGGGACGACGCCTTTGTCCGGGAGGTCTGGCCCTGCGCCGTCCGCATCATCGACTGCTACCGGGCCGGCACACGCCACGGCATTCATAGGGACGCCGACGGCCTTCTGTGCGCCGGCGAGGGCCTGGACCAGGTGACCTGGATGGACGTGCGGATCGGGACCATCCTGCCCACCCCCCGCCACGGCAAGCCGGTGGAGATCAACGCCTACTGGTACAACGCCCTGCGGATCATGGCCCGCCTCGCCCCTCTGGCCGGGGCGGACGGCGCGCCCTACGACGCCCTGGCCGACCGGGCGGGCGAGAGCTTCCGCCGGGCCTTCTGGATGCCGGAGGCCGGGCGGCTGAAGGATGTCATCAGCCCCGAGCCCTCCGCCGCCGACACCCAGCTGCGCTGCAACCAGATCTGGGCCGTCTCGATGCCCTTCACTCCCCTGACCCAGGAGCAGGCCGCCGGGGTGGTCCGCAGCGTCCGCAGCGCCCTGTGGACCCCCTGCGGCCTGCGCACCCTCGACCCCGCCGACCCCGACTTCCACCCCGTCTACGGCGGGCCCCAGAAGGTGCGGGACATGGCCTACCATCAGGGTACGGTCTGGCCCTTCCCTCTGGGGGGCTATTACCTGGCCGAGCTGCGGCTGGGCGGCTTTGACGAGGCCAGCTGCGCCCGGGTCCGCCAGGATCTGGAAGCCCTGACCCCCGCCCTGCGGGAAGGCTGCCTGGGCCACCTGCCCGAGATCTACGACGGCGGCACGCCGGGGGCCTCCCGCGGGTGCTTTGCCCAGGCCTGGAGCGTGGGCGAGCTGCTGCGGGTCTGCGAAGCGCTGGAGCGGCCCGAGGCCGCCGGCTTCGAGGGCGGCTGGGCCGGCTGAGCCGCCCCCCGAAGAACGGACGCACCGCCGCCCCCAAGGCCCTCCGGGGGCGGCATCGTGCATTTTAGTCGTTTTTTTGATAGGAAAAGGCGTTTTTCCTATTGATTCCGGGGCGCTTCCATCGTATCTTTGTTCCAGAAAAAAGGAACCACAAGGAGGCTTTTTCCATGAATGCAGCTGCGATCTATCACGAAGCCCGCACCCCCCTGTGCTGCGCCCTGGACCCCGAGACCCTGCAGATCACCCTGCGCACCGGCCAGGAGGTGGACCGGGTGACCCTGATCTACGCCGACCCCTACGAGGCCGGCATTGCCGGCGGCGAAGAATCCTGGCAGGGCCGCCGGATGGAGATGCGCCCCGCCGCCCAGCTGGAACACTGCCAGCTGTGGCGGGCCGTCCTCCGGCCCCCTTACCGCCGGCTGCGCTACTGCTTTGAGGTAGGCCAGGGCGGAGAGGCCTGGTATTACTACGAGGACGGCCTGCGCAGCAAATTACAGCTTGACAACCGCGTCCAGTGCTTCACCATGCCCTGGATGAACCCCTCCGACGTCATCGCCCCGCCCGACTGGGTGCGGCAGACCGTCTGGTACCAGATCTTCCCCGACCGGTTCTGCCGCGGGGGCAGCGGGCGGCCGGGCGGCCTGCCCTGGCGGGACGGCCCCGTCACCAACGCCGACCGCTTTGGCGGCGACCTGGCCGGCATCACCGCCAAACTGCCCTACCTGGCCAGGCTGGGGGTGAACGGCCTGTATCTCAACCCCCTCTTTGCCTCGGGCAGCATCCACAAGTACGACACCACCGACTACGCCCGGGTGGACCCTGATTTCGGCTCCGAGGCCGACCTGGAACAGCTGGTCCGCACCGCCCACAGCCTGGGCATCCGGGTCATGCTGGACGCGGTGTTCAACCACTGCGGGCCCGGCTTCGCCCCCTGGCGGGATGTGGTGGACCACGGACCCAGCTCCCCCTACTGGAACTGGTTCTTCATCCGCCAGTGGCCGTTCCAGGAGGGTGAGACCCGGGACGGCCGGTACTTCTCCTTCGCCTTCCACGGCGGGATGCCCAAGCTCAACACCAACAACCCCGACGTGCAGGAATACCTCACCGCCCTGTGCGAAAGCTGGGTGCAGCGGTACGACATCGACGCCATCCGCTTCGACGTGGGCAACGAGATCGCCCACAGCTTCCTGCGGCGGCTGCGGGCCCGCCTCAAGGCCCGGAAGCCCAGCCTCTACCTGCTGGGCGAGATCTGGCACGACGCCCCCGCCTGGCTGGAAGGGGACGAGTACGACGCCGTCATGCACTACCCCCTGCAAAGCGCCATCCGCCGCTTTTTCGAGGACAAGGCCCAGCCCGCGGCCGCCTTTGGCTGGGACGTGGGCCGGTGCATGTCGGTCTATGCCCCCCAGGTCAACACGGTCCAGTTCACCCTGCTGGACTCCCACGACACCATCCGGCTGCGGAACCGCGTGTCCGGCGAGGCGGAGTACTGGCAGCAGCTGGCCGCCCTTTTCACCCTGCCGGGCAGCCCCTGCGTCTACTACGGCACCGAGCTGATGCTGGAGGGCGGCCCCGACCCGGACTGCCGCCGCTGTATGCCCTGGGCCCGGCTGGAGGCCGAAGGCCCCCACCCCGTCCTCTGCCAGCTGATCGCTCTCCGCCGGCAGGAGCCCGCCTTCCAGAGCAGCGAGATCCGGTTCCTGCCCGGGGAGGGGCGGCTGGTCCGCTACCGCCGGGGCGAGCCCGGGCCGGGCCAGCTGGAGGTCTGCCTCAACGCCGGCCGCCAGCCCGAGGCCGTAGGCCCCGGCGGCGCCGACCTCTTTGCCCTGGCGTGGGACGGCGAGACCCTGGCCCCCGGCGGCATCCTGATCCGCCGCGTCTGATATCCCGGCCTCCTGCTCCCAGGCAGGCCCAAACCCGGGGACCCCGGCGCACCATTGCCGGCCGGGGCAGCCCCCTTTCAAGCGCACCCGACGGTGTGCGGAACGAGGTGTATTCTTATGATCGACTTCAACAAACAGGACTGGTGGAAAGAGGCCGTCATCTACCAGATCTACCCCAAGAGCTTCCAGGACTCCAACGGCGACGGCATCGGCGACCTGCCCGGCATCACATCCCGGCTGGACTACCTGCATAAGCTGGGGGTGGACGCCCTCTGGCTGTGCCCGGTGCTGGCCTCCCCCCAGGTGGACAACGGCTACGATGTGTCCGACTACCGGTCCATCGACCCCATGTTCGGCTCGATGGAGGACATGCGCACCCTGATCCGGGAGGCCAGGGCCCGGGGCATCGGCATCCTGATGGACCTGGTCCTCAACCACACCAGCGACCAGCACCGCTGGTTCCAGCAGGCCTGCCAGGGCAGGGACAACCCCTACCACGACTACTACATCTGGCGGGACGGCGCCCCCGGCGCGCTGCCCAACGATATGCGGGCGGCCTTCGGCGGGCCGGCCTGGACTTACGTCCCCGCCCTTGGGCAATACTACTTCCATCAGTTTGCGCCCCAGCAGCCCGACCTGAACTGGGCCAACCCCGCCGTCCGCCAGGAGCTGTACGCCATGATCCGCTTCTGGATGGACCAGGGGGTCGAGGGCTTCCGCCTGGACGTCATCGACCAGATCGCCAAGGAGCCTGACCGGAAGATCACCGCCAACGGCCCCCGCCTGATGGAGCTGCTGCGGGAGCTGAACCGGGAGACCTGGGGCGGCAAAAACCTGGTGACCGTGGGCGAGGCCTGGGGCGCGGACATCCCCCGCGCCCGGCAGTACAGCGCCCCCGACGGCAGCGTGTTCAGCATGGTGTTCCAGTTCGAGCAGATGTGCCTGGACCACGAGGCCGACAAGTGGGTGCCCAAAGCCATGGCCCTGCCCGAGCTGAAGGCCAGCATCGCCCGCTGGCAGCAGGGGCTGCACGGCTGCGGCTGGAACAGCCTGTTCTGGGACAACCACGACCTGCCCCGGATCGTCAGCCGCTGGGGCGACGACGGCGCCTGCCGGGCCGACTCGGCCAAGGCGCTGGCGGTGGCGCTGCACGGCCTGCAGGGCACCCCTTACATCTACCAGGGCGAGG
This sequence comes from Candidatus Faecalibacterium gallistercoris, assembly GCA_019116585.1. Classification (GTDB taxonomy): domain Bacteria; phylum Bacillota; class Clostridia; order Oscillospirales; family Ruminococcaceae; genus Faecalibacterium; species Faecalibacterium gallistercoris. The sequence goes on from DXBJ01000072.1 coordinate 61,946, forward strand.
AGCTGGGCATGACCAACGCCCCCTACCCGGTGGAGGAGCTGCGGGACCTGGAGAGCATCAACGCCTACAACGAGATGGTGGAAGGGGGGATGCCCGAATCCGACGCCCTCGCCGCCATCCACCGGATGATGCGGGACAACGCCCGCACCCCCATGCAGTGGACCGCCGGCCCCCACGCGGGCTTTACCGACGGCGACCCCTGGATGATGGTCAACCCCAACTACACCGAGATCAACGCCGCGGCGGCCCTGGCCGACCCGGACTCGGTCTTTTACACCTACCAGAAGCTGATCGCGCTGCGCAAAACCCACCGGGTGTTCGTGGAGGGGGACTTCACCCTGCTGTGCCCCGAGGACGAGCAGGTCTTTGCCTATCTGCGCCGGGGCGCAGGCCAGGAGATGCTGGTGGCCGTCAACCTGAGCGGCCGCAGCGCCCCCTTCGCCCTGCCCGAAGCCTTTGAGGGCCGCGCGCCCCTGCTGGCCACCCAGGGCGCCCCCCTGGCCGGGGCCCTGCGCCCCTGGGAGGCGCTGATCTGCCTGCGCGATCTGTAAAAACCTTCGGGCGCGCCGCTGCCCGGCACGCCCCCTGTCACAAGAGAAAAGGAGGTAACTCCCTATGGAAACCAACGAAATCAAGCAGAAGCTGGCGGCGCTCACCACCGAGCGCTTTGCCTGCCAGCCCGATGCCTGCACCGACGCCCAGCTCTACCACGCCCTGCTGGCCCTGACCCAGCAGCTGGCCGCCGGCCGGCCCGCCCCCGCGGGGGAGCGCAAGCTCTACTATTTCTCGGCCGAGTTCCTGATGGGCAAGCTGCTGAGCAACAACCTGCTGGCCCTGGGCCTGTTTGGTCCGGTGCGGGCGCTGCTGGATGAGATGGGCCGCTCTCTGGCCGCCCTGGAGGAGTACGAGCCGGAGCCCTCGCTGGGCAACGGCGGCCTGGGCCGCCTGGCCGCCTGTTTCCTGGATTCCATCGCTGCGCTGGACCTGCCCGGCGACGGCGTGGGCCTGAACTACCATTACGGCCTGTTCCACCAGAAATTTGTGGACCGCCGCCAGCAGGAGCAGCCCGACCCCTGGATCGAGCCCGAAAGCTGGCTGCTGCCCACCGGCAAGACCTATACCGTCCCCTTCGGCGGTTTTGCGCTGGATGCGGTGCTCTATGACATCGCCGTCCCCGGGGCCCACAGCGAGGTGGCCAACCGGCTGCACCTCTTTGACGTGGCCGACCCGGCCCAGCCCCCCGCCCACGGCATCGACTTTGACAAGCGGGACATCCCCCACTGCCTGACCTCCTTCCTCTACCCCGACGACAGCGACCGGGACGGCCAGCTGCTGCGGGTCTACCAGCAGTACTTCATGGTGTCGGCGGGCGCCCAGCTGATCCTGGACGAGCTGGCCGCCCGCGGCTTCGGGCCTGACGCCCTCAGCGAGCATGTGGCCATCCAGATCAACGACACCCACCCCTCCATGGTCATCCCCGAGCTGATCCGCCTGCTGACCGAGAAGGGCCTGACCTTCGACGCCGCAGTGGAACAGGTGGAAAAGACCTGCGCCTACACCAACCACACCATCCTGGCCGAGGCCCTGGAAAAGTGGCCCCTGGACTATATCCAGACGGTGGCCCCCCAGATCGTGCCCATCATCCAGGAGCTGGACCGCCGGGCCCGCCAGCGCAGCGGCGACGGCCGGGTGGCCATCCTGGACGAGGGGGGCCGGGTGCACATGGCCCACATGGACATCCACTACGGCCACTCGGTGAACGGCGTGGCCGCCCTGCACACCGACATCCTCAAGACCAGCGAGCTGAAGCCCTTCTACGACCTGTACCCGGAAAAGTTCAACAACAAGACCAACGGCGTCACCTTCCGCCGCTGGCTGGAAGCCTGCGACCCCGCCCTGTCCCACTGGATCACCCAGCGGATCGGGGACGGCTGGACCCGGGACGCCGCCCGGCTGGAGCAGCTGCTGCCCTTTGCCGACGACCCGGAGAGCCTCGCCAGCCTGCTGGAGGTCAAGCAGCACAACAAGCGCAAGCTGCAGGCCCTGCTGCGCCAGCGCCAGGGGGTGGAGGTGGACGAAAACTCCATCTTTGACATCCAGGTCAAGCGCCTGCACGAGTACAAGCGCCAGCAGATGAACGCCCTGTGGGTCATCTACAAATACTGCCAGATCAAGGGCGGCAACAAGCCGGCCCGGCCCATCACGGTGCTGTTCGGCGCCAAGGCCGCCCCGGCCTACACCATGGCCAAGAACATCATCCACCTGATCCTCTGCCTGCAGGCCCTGACCGAGTCCGACCCCGACGTCCGCCCCTGGCTGCACGTGGTGATGGTCGAGAACTACAACGTCAGCTGGGCCGAGGCGCTGATCCCCGCCTGCGACATTTCGGAGCAGATCTCCCTGGCTTCCAAGGAGGCCAGCGGCACCAGCAACATGAAGTTCATGGCCAACGGCGCCGTGACCCTGGGCACCATGGACGGCGCCAACGTGGAGATCGCCGGGCTGGTGGGCCAGGACAACATCTTCACCTTCGGCGCTTCCAGCAGCGAAGTCATCGACCTCTACGCCCGCGGCGGCTACCACCCCCTGGACTATTACCACCGCCCCGGCATCGAGTACCTGGTGGACTTCCTGCTCACCCCGCAGATGCTGTCCATCGGCGACCCGGCCATGCTCTGGGCCCTGTGGAACGACATGAAGTACAAGGACTGGTTCATGGCCCTGCTGGACGTGGAGAGCTATATCGCCGAGAAGGAGCGCGCCCTGGCCGCCTACGAGGACCGCAATGCCTGGGCCCGGAAGATGCTGGTGAACATCGCCAAATCCGGCTACTTCTCCTCCGATCGCACCATCGCCCAGTACGACGCCGACATCTGGCACCTGCGCCCCGCCGCCCCCGCCGAGGCCGCGGCTTCCGCCCCGGCGGAATCGGACGCCCGGTGATCCCCTCCCCCGCTGCAACCAGTAAAACAAAAACCAGCCGGAAGGCGCTGCGGTTTGACCCGCGGCCTTCCGGCTGGTTTGTTTATTTTACTTATCCAGATGTCCGGCGACGAACTTCCGGTCATCCTCATCCAGGCCAAGCAGGTCCATTGCCTGCGTCAGAGAGAGGTTGCCGTTTTTCATCATCTGTCTCACATTGTCAAGCAGTGTCTCTGTACGGCCTTCCTCACGGCCCTCGTCGATCAGTTCTTCCATGATGCGGCACATACGGCTCACTCCTTTTTCTGTACTCTTGTACTGCGCGACTTCGTCAGCCAGGATCTGACTGTACATATCCTTTGGGTCCATACACGAGAAATCGTGCATCAAAGCACCGATCCGGTCCCTGCCCCGATAGGTCCCGTTGACATAGAGGATATGGGCACGGTCCTCAAAAGGCCGGGCCAGTTCCCGGATCATCCGCTCTACATGATAAAGCGGGCATCCGCTGTGAAAATAGTCGTTCTCCGTGATGAAGATGACGTAGGTTTCAGGCAGCTGCTCATAGCGGTCGCCCGGCTGGGCGGCGTTGGCATCCAGCATGGCGCTGTTGTAGCGCGCCCTCTGCGGCAGCGCTCCGGTGTCGCTGCGCTGCACTTCGATGTTGTAGATGCGTCCGGCGTCGTCGTGGGCGGTGATGTCCAGCCGGACCGACTTGCCACGCAGATTCTTCAGGGAATACTGGGTGTCCACCTGGATCACCACAAGGCTGTCGTCGTCCAAGATGGTACGGATCAGAAATTCCGTGCAAGCCTTGTTCTGGAACACCTGGCTCATGAACGTATCGTCCATCAGCCGGAACTGTCTGATCTTGGGCAGGAATTTCCGATACCGCTCATCAAACGACTCTGTGTCCATCTCCATCACATCCTTTCCGCTCCGCCTTTTTTTATTATACTATGAAGCTGCGTTAAAATCAACGGACAGTCCGGAGCTCGGCCAGCAGCACCTCGGAGAGCATCCCGTAGACGGCGGGATCGAGGTCCATGGTCTGGAGCAGGCCCAGCAGTTCCAGGGGGCTGCGGCCCTCGCGGGCGCAGGCGTAGATCCGCTCCTTCTTTGCGTACTCCATCTCCGCTTTGTACAGCAGCCGGAAGATCTGGCCCACCCGGTCGTTGGGGCGTACCGCCGGCGCGCCGGCAAACCGGACTTCCAGCCGGTCCGCCGGGGTGATGTCCGGGGCCTGGAGGGTCAGGACATGGCGCTCCTGGTCGTAGGCGGCGGGGGCCTTCACCGGCTGGCCGTTCACCAGCATCCGGGCTTCCTCCGGGCCGATGCCCCAGAACTCCAGGGTGCAGCTGCGGCGGGCGGGCAGGAGGCTCCGGTCGCCCTCCGCCGGCTGGATCGCAAAGCAGCCCTCCGACCAGGTCATACGGGTCACCGCGCAGGGAGCGCCCTCCCCGGCGGCGCCGATGCCGTCGTCCTCGTAGAGATCGAAGGCGCCCTCCGCCCCGGCAAAGACCTTGACCCGCAGGGCCGCGGGGTTGCCGGTGCTGTTGGTGTAGGGTTCCAGCCGGGCCATGGGCAGGATGGCCCCCGCCCGGGCCAGCACCGGGATGTCCTCGATGCCGCGGTACAGGGTCAGCTTGCGGCCGCCGTCGTAGACCCGGCCGTTGAACAGATCGAACCACTTGCCTTCCGGCAGCCAGGCCGTGAAGGCGGCCGCCCCCGCCTTTTTGTCCATGGGGGCGGTGATGGGGCAGGCGATCAGCTCGGTGCCGAAATAGTATTCATTGGGCGCCTCGTAGGCCTCGGCCCGCTCCGGCTCCAGGTAATACAGGGGGCGGATCAGGGGCTGGCCCTTGCGGCTGGCGTAATAGTTCATGGTGTACAGGTAGGGCACCAGCTCGTGCCGCAGCCGGAGATAGCGCTTCATCACAGCCTCGGCAATGGGGTTATAGTTCCAGGGTTCCTTGCTGGTAAAGTCGCTGCAGGAGCTGTGGAGCCGCAGGATGGGCGAGAACACCCCGAACTGCACCCAGCGGGTGGACAGCTCGTCATCCCGGTAGCCCTGCATATGGCCGCCGATGTCGTGGCTCCACCAGCCGTAGCCTATGTTGCTGGCGTTGGCGGTGAAGTAGGGCTGGAAGGCCAGGGACTCCCAGCTGATGATGGTGTCCCCCGAAAAGCCCACCGGGTAACGGTGGCTGCCCGGGCCGGCGTAGCGGGAGAAGGTCAGGCCCCGCCTGCCCTCCCGCATGCTGTCCAAAAAGTGGTAGTGGTTCAGCATCCACAGGGGGTCCAGGCCGGGGATGCGGGTCCGGGTGCCCTGCTGCCAGTCCAGCCACCAGAAGTCCACGCCGGCCTGCTCGTTGGGGTGGTGGAGGTACTTGAAATAGGCGTCCATGAAGCGGGGGTCGGTGACGTCGAACTCCACCGGCTCTTCCTTTTGCCAGTCCTTGCCCAGGGCCTCGGCCATGGGGCGGTAGGCCTCCTCAAAGGGGCGGACGCCGTCGGCGGGGTGGACGTTCAGGGTCACCCGCAGGCCATGCCGGTGCAGCCAGGCCATAAACTCCGCCGGGTCGGGGAAGAGCTCTTTGTTCCAGGTATAGCCGGTCCAGCCGCTGCCGTACTTCGGGTCCACGTCCACCAGGTGCCAGTCCATGTCGATGACCGCCACCGAGAAGGGCACCTGCTCGGCTTCAAACCGCTCCATCAGGGCCTTATACTCCGCCTCGTCGTAGCGGTGGAAGCGGCTCCACCAGTTGCCCAGAGCGTAGCGGGGCAGCATCGGCGCCGGGCCGGTCAGGTGATAAAAATCCCGCAGGCAGGCCTGGTAGTCGCGGCCGTAGCCGAAGAAGTAGAGGTCGATGCGCTCGCCCTGCCGGGGCTCCACCCAGCCGTCGGGGCGGATCAGCAGGGAGCGGCTGTCGTCCAGCAGGCTGTAGCCGCCCCGGTCGGACAGCAGGCCGTGCTCCAGCTCCACCGCGCCGTCGGCGTTGTCCAGGGTGCGGGCGGTGCCCCGCAGGTCGCAGGGCTCCTCCCCATAGTGCCACACGCCGTTGTGGGCGTTGCCCTTCGACTTGACCGTCAGGGACAGCCCGCTGGGGGAAAACTTCTGCTTGTCGTACAGCAGCTCCACCCCTTCGGTGACGATCTTGAGGGAGCCGTCCGTCTCGAACACCCGGAACTGCGGCACCGGGAAATCCCGGTTCAAAACGCACTGGGTGGGCCGGTCCTCAAACACGCCGTCCTCGCTGTATTCCAGCCGGAACAGCCGGGCCGTCAGGACGGTGATGCGGTATTTTTCACCCTGCACCACCGCTTGCTTTGCACACAGGGGGCGGCTGGCAAACTGCCTCCATTCCATAGTCCATCATCCTTTCTGTTTTGCGGTTCTCGTGTCCTTCACTGCCCCTATTATAGCAGATTGACACGGCGGCGCAAGGCAAAGTTTCGTATTGTTTCGGCTCTGTTGCCTCCCTGCCTCCTGCGCAAGATTTGCGCGCCCATGCAGCAAAACGCGCCCGCCTGTTTTTTGCAGACGGGCGCGTTTTCAGCGCTCTTTTGATGCAGCTTTCCGCGCCGGGCGGGGCGGGCTCAGTCCTCCTTGACCATGCCCACCAGGTCGAACTTTTCGGTGGAGATCACCACGTCGTAGTCGTCCTTGGCAGGTTTCGGGTACTTGACCCAGATGGTGCGGTCGGACATGTTGTAGTACCAGGCGCAGGGCGATGCGTCGAACACCTCCCGCACGATGGTGCGGGGCACCGGCTGGCCGTCCACGGTGACCCAGTAGGCGCCCTTTGCCTTGCTGACCAGGCGGATGGTCAGGCTGTCCACCGTGCCGGGATAGGAGCCGGTCTTGCGGAAGGAGACCACCGTCTGCTCCCCTGCCCGGACCGAGATGTCGGTGCGGGCAAAGACGCCTTTTTCGTAGTCCTGGGTGTGGCCGTCGTCGTCGTAAAAGACGAAGCTGGTGTCGGTCTCGGCGGCGATGAGCAGGTCAAGATGCCGCAGGGTGTCCCGCAGGATGTGCTTGACGTCCTCGCTGGTGGCAAACACCGCCGACCCCCGCAGGAACATGGGGATGGACCCCAGGCCCACCGGCACTTCGATGGTCTGGCCGCCGGCGTAGGGGTGCAGGTTGTCGTTCATGTCGTACCAGGTGCAGCCGGCGGGCAGGTAGAGGGTGCGGGTGACGGCGCCCTTTTCCACCACGTTGGCCACCAGGACGCTGGAACCGTACATAAAGGTCAGGTTCTGGTCGCTGTAGCAGGCGGGGTCGTCGGGGAACTCCAGGAACAGGGGCCGCATGGCCGGCACGCCGGTCTGGTGGGCCTCGTACATCAGGGAGTACAGGTAGGGCAGCATCCGGTAGCGGAGGGCGTAGGCCTCCCGGATGTACTGGTTGTTCTCCTCGTACATCCAGGGCTGGGTGACGGTGTTGTCGTCGTTGGCCGAGTTGAGGGTGAACCGGGGCTGGAAGATGCCGCTCTGGATCCAGCGCAGCAGCAGCTCCGCTTCGGGGGCGTGGCCCGCAAAGCCGCCGATGTCGCAGCCCATGTTGGGGCAGCCCGACAGGCCCATCCCCACGATGGTGGCGATGTTGAACTTGACGGTGCGCCAGTCGGTCAGGTTGTCGCCGCCCCAGACCTGGGCGTAGCGCTGGATGCCCGCAAAGCCGGCCCGGTTGATGATGTAGGGGCGCTCGCCGGGGTAGATCTCAGCCAGGGCCTCCTTGCCCAGGTAGGCCATCAGGTTGGAGTGCAGGATCTTCAGCTCGGCCATGGTGCCTTTGGCGCCCTCAAAGTCGCACTGGGCCTCCCGGTCCTCCACGCCGTCCATCTCGCAGTTGTCGTTCCAGACCGTCTTGACCCCCAGCTTGAGGAGGTTGTCCTCCAGCAGCTGCTTCCAGGTGGCCCGGGCGGCGGGGCTGGTGAAATCGAAGAACCGGCCCTCGCCTCCCCACCAGCGGCCGTAGTAGTCGCCCTGGCCGTCGGGGTTTTTGATAAAGACGCTGTTCTGCTCGAACAGGGGCATATAGGGGTGGTTTTTCAGGATGCCGGGCTTGAGGTTGGGGATGACGTTGATCCCCATCTCGTTCATCTTGTCAAAGAACCCCTTGGGATCGGGGAAGCGGCGGCGGTTCCAGTTGAACACATAGCGGAGGTTGTCCTCCTCGCCGCTGGTGTAGCCCGAGGCCAGCCAGAAATTGTCGATCAGGACGCCCTCTTTCCGGTGCTTTTCGATCACCTTGTAGATCTCCTGGTCGCAGTCCTTTTCCAGCTCCGCATAGTACATGGTGGAGGCACAGTAGCCCAGGGACTGCTTGGTGGGCAGGGCGGGGCGGCCGGTCAGCAGGGTGTAGCGGTCCAGCACCGCCTTCACCGAGGGGCCGTTGAGCAGGAACAGGTCGATGTCGCCGCCGTCGGTCTGGTAGTAGCTGTAGCGGTCCCAGTAGCCCGAGATCTCCTGGCCCATGTCAAAGACGCTGTCGTAGGAGTTGTGGTAGAACAGGCCCAGGGCATGGCGCTGCTGGTCGGACAGGCGGATGTAAAAGGGGATGTGCTTGTACATGGGGTCGCCGGTCTCAGGGTCGTGGCCGATGGCATCCTTGGGGGCCATCCGCATCCGGCGGCCCTTCTTGTCCAGGTGGCCGGTCTTTTCGCCAAAGCCGTAGAAGTGGTCGTGGCCGTAGTCGATGCGGGAATAATGGCTCAGGCGGCCCAGGTGGTCCCGCTCGAAGGCGCGCTCCCGCAGGTCGGCGTAGATCAGCTCGCCCTCTGCGTTGTACAGCAGGAAGGACAGGGGGCACTTGCGCATGACCAGCTTCAGGGTTTTGGTGCGGAAGGTCAGGGTCTTTTCGTCCTCCTCGCAGGGGACGTCCAGGGCGGTGATGCGGGTGCGCTCGGCCTTGAGCAGTTCATCCATCCGGTCGGGCCAGGCGGTGGTGACCAGGGTGTAGGACTCCTCCTTGAACTGGCGGTCGAAGGAGACCCGCACCCGGATGATGTCGTCGGTCATAAAGACCAGCATGACGTCGGCAGCGTCCCCGTGGACGATATAGCCGTTGCCGGTCTTTTCCAGGGACTGGAAATGTTTCAGCAGCATTTTGGATTCCTTTCTTACAGCGGCTGCATCAGGTTTACATCCCGATCAGGTCAAAATCCTCGAAGGAGACGGTGAGGGTGGCGTCCTTGCGGGGGTTCGCGTACTTGACCAGGACCGCGCGCTTGGTCTGGCTGTAGTACCAGCCCTCGGCGGCGGCGTCGAACTTGCGGCGGTTGAGGTAGTGCTCCAGCTTGCGGCCGTCCAGCGCCACCCAGAAGGGGCTGCGGTCCTTGCGGACCATCTCGACGGTGACATCCTCCACAAAGTCGGTGTAGCTGCCCTCGGCGGCAAAGGCCACCTTGACCACGCTGCTGCCGGTCATGGTGATCCGGGTCTTGCGGCAGACGCCGTCCTTGAAGTCGTTGGTGACGCCGTCGTCGTCGTAGAGGGTGTAGGTGCTGTCGGCGCCGGGCACCAGCGTCAGGTGCAGGCTGGTCATATGGTCGTTGGCCATGCTCATCAGCTGGTTGGCCGCCTTGGGCACGATGGCGCCTTCCCGCAGGAACAGGGGGATGGTGCTGATCTCCACCGGGATCTCGATGGTCTGGCCGCCCTCGTAGCAGGCGTAGTTGTTGCCCCAGTCATACCACTTGGAGCCGGCGGGCAGGTAGACCTTCCAGGTCTTGGCGCCCGGCTCCAGGACGTTGGCCACCAGGATATCGCGGCCGAACATGAACTCGAAGCTCTCGTCGTAGACGGCGGGGTCGTCCTGGAACTCGTAGACCAGGGGGCGCATGATGGGCGCGCCGGTCTGGCTGGCCTCGTACTCGGCGGAGTAGAGATAGGGGGTGAAGCGGTAGCGCAGCAGGATGGCGTCCCGGATCAGCCCGGCCGAACCGCGGTACATCCAGGGCTCGGTGACGGTGTTGTCGTTGCTGGCCGAGTGGATGGAGAACCGCGCCTGGAAGATGCCGTTCTGCACCCAGCGGACGAACAGCTCCTCCTCGGGGGCGGGGCCGTGGAAGCCGCCGATGTCCGCGCCCTCGTTGGGCTGGCCGGACAGGCCCATGCCGGTGATGATGGGGATGTTGTAGCGCAGGGTCTTCCAGCTGGTAAAGTTGTCGCCGCACCAGGTCTGGGCGTACTTCTGGATGCCGGCCGAGCCGCTGCGGCAGACGATGTAGGGGCGGGCTTTGGGATTGTGCTCCACCACGGCCTCGGCGCCCACCTTGCACATCAGGGTGCTCATCAGGGGCTTGAGCTGGCCGATGGTGCCGCCCTTGCCGTCAAAGCAGCAGCGGGCGTCCTTGTCCAGCAGGCTGTCGTACTCACAGTTGTCGTCCCAGATGGAGTCGGTGCCCACGTCGATGATGGCTTCGGTGAGGAACTTTTTCCAGGCGCTGCGGCCGTCGGGGCTGGTGTAGTCCCAGAAGGCGCCGTCGCCGCCCCACCATTTGCCCACGGCGTAGGTGTCCTGCTCGGCGTCCCTGACAAAGACGTTGCGGGCGTTGAACTCGTCAAAGCGGGGGTGGCACAGCAGGATGCCGGGCTTGACGTTGGGGACGTTCTGGGCGCCCTTCTCGTTCATGGCGGCAAAGTAGGCCCGGGGGTCCTTGAAGCGGTCGGTGTTCCAGGTAAAGACGCAGCGCTTGTTGTTGTAGCTGGTGTACCCGGAGGACAGGTGGAAGCCGTCGATGGGGAAGCCCTCTTCCTTGATGGTGTCGATGAAGTTGAGGACGGCGTCGTCGCTGTCTTTTTCCAGCTCGGGGTAGTACATGGAGGACCCCTGATAGCCCAGGGCCCGCTTGGGCAGCAGGGCGGGGCGGCCGGTCAGCAGGGTGTAGTTGTCCACCACGCGGCGGATGCTGCCGCCCGCGATCAGGAACAGGTCGATGTCGCCGCCGTCGGCCTGCCAGTAGCTGTAGCGGGACCAGTAGTTGCTCTTCTCGCAGCCCATGTTGAACACCGACTCGTAGAAGTTGTTGTAAAAGACGCCCACCGCCTTCCGGGTGGCGCGGGACAGCTGGATGTAGAAGGGGATGTGCTTGTAGAGGGTGTCCATCTTCTCGGCGTCGTAGCCCATGGCGTCGGTGGCGCGCTCCCGCAGAAAACGCTTGTTCTTGTTCAGCAGGCCGGTCTTTTCGCCAAAGCCGTAGAAGCAGTCCTCCTCGGCCATGGCGCTGTAGTGGGTCACCCGGCGGTTGGAGTCCAGGATATAGGGGGCGCCGGCCAGGTCGCTGTGCAGGAGGGTCCCCTCCTTGTCGTAGAGCTTGAAGCAGAGGGGGTCGCGCTCGGCCACCAGGCGGACGGCCGCCGTCTCAAAGGTGATGGCCGCGTCGGTGACGGTGACGTCGGGGGTCACCGGCTGCACCCGGGTGCGCTCGGCGGCAAACAGGCCGTCCAGGCGGTCCTCCCAGGCAGTGGTGGACAAAATGTAGGATTCCTCGGCCAGCTCGCGGTCAAAGGCGACCCGGACCCGGACGATCTCGTCGGTGACAAAGCAGACCTTGATGTCCGCGCAGTTGGTGTGGAACAGGAACGCCCCGTCCAGGCGCTCCATGGACTGGATTTGTTTGCAAAGGTACATGAGGGTTCTCCTTTCCAGGCGATGGGGGGATCAATCAAAAGTGCCCCCGACCATTTGCCGGGCAAGATAGTCGGGGGCCTTTTAGGTAACCAGCGGCAGCGCCGCTTAGGGTGTATCTGAGAATTCAGAAATGCTGGGATATTCGCCAAAAAGCGCCAGATGCAAGGCGCATGAGCGCCGAAACTCTTGCGCTTAGCCGATTTTCGCGGCGCGGGACGGTGCCCGCTTGCGAAAACCGGAGCGCTGCGCCAGCCGTGCCTTCGCTGCTTCGTCCGCAGGACGCGCTCGGCGCGGCTGCTTTTGTGGAATGCAAGCGAATGCAACGCGGC
>DXBJ01000073.1 GCA_019116585.1 Candidatus Faecalibacterium gallistercoris
CAAATTTTGTCCCCAGGGACTGCGAAGCTGAGGCGCGTCCTGCGGACGAAACAGCCGAAGCGGAGCAGGGGCAGCGGTCTGCCTTTTGCAAGCCCGCTGCGACGGGCGCAGCAAAAGCAGGGAACCGCAACCACCAGGGGGAAGGAATTTCTGTCCCGCGTATGCGGGCAGAAATGGGTTCCCCCTAAAGCGTGGCGCTTTTGCGACACGCTCTGTTATTTGCCGAAATATTCTTCGGCCCGGCGCGCGGCGTGCCGGATGCAGTCGCGCAGCTCGTCCAGGGTGTCGAACTTCTTGCTGGGGCTCAGGTAGGTGTGGAACTCCACCACCGGGTCGGTGCCGTACAAATCGCCGTAAAAGCCGGGGATGAAGGTCTCGCAGGTCACCTTGGTGGAATCGTCGTTGACGGTGGGCCGGGTGCCCAGGCCGGTGGCCGAGGGATAGGCCCTGCCCTTGATCCAGGTGCGGGTGATGTAGATGCCGTACCGGGGCAGCTGGTAGCCCTCGGGGTAGATCTGGTTGATGGTGGGCACCCCCAGGGTGCGGCCCAGGCCGGCCCCATGCCGCACCGGGAAACGGATGGCGTAGGGCGCGCCCAGCATGGCGTTGGCGGCGGGGATGTCCCCGCCCTCCAGCGCCGCCCGGATGCGGGTGGAGGAGACCGGCCGGCCCTCGAACTGGGCCATGGGCAGGATGTGCACCTCCACCCCCAGGGGCTGGCAGAGCTTTTGCAGCAGGGCGGGGTCCCCGGCGGCCCGGGCCCCAAAGGTGAAGTTTTCGCCGCAGAAAAAGGCACGGGCGCGGCAGTCGGCCACCAGGCCGCGGACGAACTGCTCCGGCGTCATGGACATGATGTCCGCGAAGGTGGGCACCAGATAGTGCTCCACCCCCAGCCCTGCCACGATGCGGCGCTTTTCCTCCACCGAGTACAGGCGGCGGCCCTTGATCTTGCTGCCGCCGGGCAGCTTGAAGGTGAACAGCGCCGCAGCCGCGCCGTGGGCCTGGGCCCAGTCCACCGCGCCGCAGATCACGGTCCGGTGCCCGATGTGGATGCCGTCAAAATAGCCCAGGGCCACCGCGCTGCCCTGTTTGCCCCCAAGCTGCAGGGGCGACATACTAGGATAAATCTGCATAGTCTTTCCGTTTCTCAGGTCCGTTCAACGAACAGTTTTTCCACCCGAAGCACCCCGCCGGTGATCTTGGCCAGGCCCAGGAAGCGCCCCTCCCCGTCCCGCACGCGGTAGCGCCCGTCGGGGGCGGGGTAATGGCTGGTGGGGCAGCCGTTGTAGAGATGGGCGGCCGTCCGCTCCTCCACCGTCAGCAAAGGCAGCGGGTCGAACACCCGCTCCACCGGCAGCAGCAGCGCCTGCAGGGCGTCGGGGCCGGCCTGTTTCGCGGCCAGGATCTCCTCCATGGTGTGGGCGTCGGCTTCGGTGAACAGGCCGGCCCGGGTCCGCCGCAGGGCGCTCATGGTCCCCAGCTGGCCCATGGCGGCGGCCAGGTCCTCCAGCAGGGTGCGGATATACGTCCCCTTGGAGCACTCCACCGTCAGGGCATAGTCCCCGGGGGCCGGGCTGCCCTCGTAGCGGATGCCGTAGATCTGGATGGGCCGGGCCTTCCGCTCCACGGTCAGGCCCTGCCGGGCCGCCTTGTAGAGGGGCTGGCCGTCCACCTTGACCGCCGAGTACATGGGCGGCACCTGCATCTGCGGCCCCACAAAGCGGGGCAGCGCAGCCAGCAGTTCGGCCTCCCCGGCGGTGACGGGGCGGGTCTCCAGCACAGCGCCGGTGACGTCGCCGGTGTCGGTGCGGCTGCCCAGCCGGAGGACCGCCCGGTAGGTCTTGTCGTGGTCCAGCTGCAGGTCCACCGCCTTGCTGGCCCCCCCGCAGAACACCGGCAGCACGCCGGTGGCCATGGGGTCCAGGGTGCCGCTGTGCCCCAGCTTGCGGGTGCCCAGCACCCCGCGCATCTTGGCCACCACGTCAAAGCTGGTCCAGCCGGCGGGCTTGTCTACGATCAGGATGCCCTGCATCAGCTCTCCTCCCCCGCGGCGTCCAGCACGGCCCCGGCCTCGGCCAGGACCGCCTGTTTGACGTTGTCCAGCGTGCCCAGCAGCTCGCAGCCGGCGGCCCGCAGATGGCCGCCGCCGCCCATCCGCCGGGCAATGGCGCAGGCGTCCACCCCGTGGGCGGTGCGGATGCTGACCCGCCAGCTGCCGCCGGGCTGCTGGCGCAAAGTCAGCCCCACCTCGACCCCTTCGATGCCGATGGGCAGGCTGGTCAGCTCTTCCAGGTCGGCAGGGTCGGCCCCGCTGGCCTCGGTCTCGTCCCGGTCCAGCCAGATCAGGGCGCAGCGCCCGTCCAGATGGTATTCCAGGTGGCTGCGGGCGATCCGCTCGGCCTCCATCTGGCCCCGGCTCCTGGTGGCAAAGAGGATGGTGTTCAGCTCCTCGATCCGCGCCCCCGCCTCGATCAGGCGGGCGGCGGTGCGGTGGGTGGCGGCGGTGGTGTTGGAAAAGCGGAAACAGCCGGTGTCGGTGGCCAGCCCGGTGTACAGGCAGTCCGCGACCTGGGGGGTCAGCTCCGCCCCCATGGCCTCGATCACCTGGCACACCAGCTCGGCCGCGGCGGCCGCGCCCGCATCCAGCAGGGTGAACTGGGCGTAGCCGCTGTTGCCGGCGTGGTGGTCGATGCACAGGTCCACCCGGCGGCTGTAGGCCGGCATCAGCCCTTTGTCCCCAAAAAGCTGCAGCCCGGCCACATCCACCGCCACCACCAGTTCCGGTTCAAACTCGCCCCGGAACAGCCGCGGCCCGGTATAAGCCAGGCGGCGGGGGATCGGGTCGGCGCAGAGGACGGCCGCCGTCTTGCCCAGCGCGGTCAGGGCGTGGTACAGGGCGCTGCCGCAGCCGACGGTATCGCCGTCGGGGTTTTTGTGGCAGAGGATCAGGATGCTGCCGGCGGCCCGCAGCCGGGCGGCGGCCTGCTCCACGTTCAGCGGTTCGGTCATGGCGTTGTCATCCTTTCCGGGCGGGGGTCACTCCCCGTCAGTTTCGGCGGCCGGTTCGCCGCTGTCTACGTTCAGCTCTTTCAGCAGCTCATTGATATGGGCCGCATACGCCGCCCCGTCGTCCTCCACGAAGATCAGGCGGGGGGCCTTGCGGATGTGCATCTTGCGGCTGAGCTCGGTGCGGACATGGCCGGCGGCGCGGTTCAGCGCCTCCACCACCGGCGCGGGCCCGTCGGGGTTGCCCAGCACGCTGACATAGACCTTTGCCACATCCAGGTCGGGCGTCACGTCCAGCCTTGTGACGGTCAGCAGGCCGCCGGCAAGCCGCGGGTCCTTGAGGCGGGCGATGATGGCGATGATCTCCCGCTTCATATCCTGGGCCAGACGGCCCATGTTTTTTTCAGACATATCGTGTCAACTCCTCAAGCGCGTTTCAGTCCGGCCGCACGGCGGCAGGGCCTTGCGCGCTTACTCTTTGTATTCTTCCATCCGGAAGGCTTCGTAAACGTCCCCTTCCTTCACATCCGAGAACTTGGCCAGGGTGACGCCGCACTCGTAGCCTTCGGCCACTTCCTTGACGTCGTCCTTGAAGCGGCGGAGGGATGCGATCTCGTCCTCGGCGATGACGATGCCGTCGCGGACCACCCGGATCTTGCTGTCCCGGGTGATCTTGCCGCCGGTGACGCGGCAGCCGGCGACGGTGCCCACGCTGCTGATCTTGTACACCTGGCGCACCTGCAGCTCGCCCAGGGACACCTCCCGGAACTTGGGCGCCAGCATGCCCTTCATGGCGTCCGAAACGTCGTTGATGGCGTCGTAGATGACGCGGTACATCCGCATCTCCACCTTGGTGGCGGCGGCCTCCTCCTTGGCGATGTTGTCGGGGCGGACGTTGAAGCCGATGATGATGGCGTTGGAGGCGTCGGCCAGGTCCACGTCCGACTTGCTGATGGCGCCCACGCCGGCGTGGATGACCCGGACCCGGACCTCGTCGTTGGACAGTTTTTCCAGCGACTGCTTGACGGCCTCGGCCGAGCCCTGGACGTCGGCCTTGACCACGATGGCCAGCTCCTTCATGTCGTTCTGGGCCATCTGGGTGAACAGGTTATCCAAGGTGACCTTCTGGAAGGCGGAGAACTGCTTTTCGCGGGCGGCGGCGGCGCGCTTTTCGGCCAGCTCACGGGCCAGGCGCTCGTCCTCGACGGCCTCGAACAGGTCGCCGGCCTCGGGCACGGCGGTCAGGCCGGTGATCTCCACAGGGGTGGAGGGGCCGGCCGCCTCGATGGCGCGGCCCTTGTCGTCCCGCATGGTGCGCACGCGGCCCACGGCGGTGCCGGCGATCAGGACGTCGCCGGCGCGCAGGGTGCCGTTCTGGACCAGCAGGGTGGCCACGGGGCCCTGGCCCTTGTCCAGACGGGCCTCGACCACGGCGCCCTTGCCGCGGCGGTTGGGGTTGGCCTTCAGCTCCATGACCTCGGCCTCCAGGACGATCCGCTCCAGCAGGTCGCTGATGCCCTGGCCGGTCAGGGCCGAGACGGGGATGCAGGCGGTGTCGCCGCCCCACTCCTCGGCGATCAGGCCGTACTTGGTCAGGTCCTCCATCACCCGCTCGGGGTTGGCGGTGGGTTTATCCATCTTGTTGATGGCCACGATCACCTTGACCTCGGCGGCCTTGGCGTGGTTGATGGACTCGATGGTCTGGGGCATGATGCCGTCGTCGGCCGCCACCACCAGGACGGCGATGTCGGTCATGTTGGCGCCGCGGGCGCGCATGGAGGTAAAGGCCTCGTGGCCCGGGGTGTCCAGGAAGGTGATCAGGTCGTCCCCCACCCGGACCTGGTAGGCGCCGATGGCCTGGGTGATGCCGCCGGCCTCGCCTGCGGTGACGTTGGTCTTGCGGATGGCGTCCAGGATGCTGGTCTTGCCGTGGTCGACGTGGCCCATGACGCAGACCACCGGCGGGCGGGCCACCAGATCGGCCTCGTTGTCCTCTTCCTGCACGAACAGACGCTCCTCGATGGTGATGTGGACCTCGTGCTCCACCTTGGCGCGGAACTCCTCGGCGATGAGGGAGGCGGTGTCAAAGTCGATGACGTCGTTGATGGCGTGCATCTCGCCCATCTGCATGCACTTGGCAATGACCTTGCTGACCTGCTGCTTGAGACGGGCGGCCAGCTCGGCGATGGTGATCTCGTCGGGGATGGAGACTTTCAGCTGGGCGTTGCGTGCCTTTTCCAGCTGGATGCGCTGCATCCGCTCGGCCTCGGTCTCCCGCTTGCCCTTCTGGAACTGCTGGCGCTGGCGCTGGGTCCGCTGGCTGAACTTCTGCTTGTTGCCCTGGGGGGTGGGCTTGCGGCGGTTCTCGGTGTTCTTGGTGGAGGCCAGGTCGTCGTAGCGGACGTCGAAGCGGTCCACGTTCACATCCACCGTGCGGGTGTCCACCGTCACCTGGTTGCTCTCCCGCTTGACCTGCACGGCCTCGGCCGCGGCGGCCTTGGTGCCGGTCTCCCGGGCCAGCTCGCTGAAGGACACCGTCTTTTCGTCCCGCTTTTTGTGGGGCTGGTTCTGGTTTTTGCGGCTGTTGTTCTGGCCGGCGCCCTTCTGGCCCTGGGCCTGGTTCTGGTTCTGGGGCTGGGGCTGGCGGGCGCCGCCGTTGCCGCCGTTCTTGCCGGTGGCGGCGCTGCCGCCCTTGGCGTTCGCCTTGGGCTGGCCGTTCTGGCCATTGCCGTTCTTGCTGCCGCCTGCGCTGTCCTTGCCGCCCTTCTGGCCCTTGGGGGCGGGGGCGGGCTTGGGCTCGGGCTTGGCGCTGTTCAGGAAAGCGGACAGGTCGGCCTCGCTGTTGTCCCGGCTCAGGCGGTCCAGCAGGGCGTTCAGCTCCTTTTCTTCCAGAACGGAGCTGTTCTTTTTATCCTTGACGCCGATGGCCGTCAGGGTGTCGAGGATCTTCCTGACGGGCAGGCCGGTGTCCTTGGCAAAATCAGTCACTTTATATTTTACGATCATTCAGTCATTTCCTCCTCGTGTTTGATGACGCCGCAGGCGTCCAGCCTGTCGTAGCAGAGCTTGGCCAGATTGCGGTCGGTCACGGCGCAGACTGCCACCGGGCGGCGGCCCAGGGGGGCCAGCCGGTCCATGGACAGCGGGGTGGGCAGCACGTCCACCAGGTCGCCGATGTTGTTGCGCAGCCGCTGCACCGTTTTGGGGCTGGCGTCGGCGGCTGTCAGGGCCAGCCAGGCCTTGCCCTTGACGGCGGCTTCCTCCACCGCGTCGAAGCCCATCACCAGGCGGCCGGCCTTGCGGGCAAGGCTGATGGCCTGGAACAGGGCGTCCTCCGGGGGCAGGGCCGGCTTCGGGGGGCGGGGCGTGTTATGCTTGGGCATCGGTCCCCTCCTTTGCGGCTTGGACGCCGGCCAGCTGTGCGGCCAGCGCCTGGTAGACTTCGGCGGGGACAGGCTGCTCAAAGCTGCGCTCCAGCGCCTTTTTCTTCTGCGCCTTGGCCAGGCAGGCCGGGTCGGGGCAGAGGTAGGCCCCGCGCCCCGGCTTTTTGCCCACCGTGTCGATGCTGATGGTCCCGTCGGGGCCCCGCACCACCCGGACCAGCTCCTTTTTGGGGCGGCTGGTCTGGCAGCCGATGCACTGGCGCATGGGGATCTTTTTCTGTTTCAGCGGCTTTTGCGGCATCTGGTTCCCTCCCCTGCTTATTCTGCGGCCCCGTCAGCCCCGGCGGGGGCTTCGGCCTCGGGGGCGGGTGCCTCGGGCTTGTCCTCCTCCTCGCCGTAGTAGCCGCTCTCGGGCCGGATGTCGATGTTGTAGCCGGTCAGGCGGGCGCACAGGCGCGCGTTCTGGCCCTTGTTGCCGATGGCCAGGCTCAGCTGGCCGTCCGGCACGGTCACCCGGCAGGAGCGGGTCTCGCCGGGCAGCAGCTCCACCTTGAGCACCTTGGCGGGGCTGAGGGCCGAGGCGATGAAGGCGGCGGGGTCCTCGCTCCACTGGACGATGTCGATCTTTTCGCCGTGGAGATGCTCCACCACGGCGGCCACACGGTCGCCCCGGGGGCCGATGCAGGCCGAGACGGGGTTGACGTTGGGGTCGCGGGAGGCCACCGCCATTTTGGTGCGGGTGCCAGCCTCGCGGCTGATGGCCTTGACCTCCACGGTGCCGTCGAAGATCTCGGGCACCTCCAGCTCAAACAGACGCTTGACCAGGCCGGGGTGGGTGCGGCTGATCATGACGCGGGGGCCGCGCTCGGTGCTGACCACGTCGATGACGTAGACCTGCAGCTGCTGGCCCTCGGTGTAGCTCTCGCCGGGCACCTGCTCGCTGCGGGGCAGGATGGCCTCGCCCCCCTTGCCCATGTCCACCGCCACGATGCCCCGCTCATGGTCCACCCGGGTGACGGTGGCCATGACGATGTCGTGGCTCTTGGACTGGATCTCGCTGAGCTGCTGGCTGCGCTCGGCCTCCCGGATGCCCTGCCGGATGACGTGCTTGGCGGTCTGGGCGGCGATGCGGCCGAACTCCTTGGTCTTGAGGGGGGTCACCACCCGGTCCCCCGGCTGGTAGGTGCGGCGCAGGGTCTGCGCCTTGCTCAGGGGGATCTGGGTGTGCTCGTTCTCCCAGTCCTCGTCGGCCACCACGTCCTGCACCAGCGCCACGTTGAACACGCCGGTGGCGGGGTCGATCTCCACCGAGACGTTGTCGTCCTCCACGTCGTAATTCTTTTTGACCGCGATGACGATCGCAGCCCGGATCTTCTCGATCAAATATTCGGCGGTGATGCCGCGCTCATGTTCCAGCATGGTAAGCGCTTCAAAAAATTCGTTGTTGCCTGCCATTTTCCAGTATTCCTCCCGGTATGTTTTGTTGGTATCCATCAAATCAGAACAGATCTTCGTCGTCGCACAGCTGGGCCTTGCTGATGGCGCTCAGGGCCACCACGGCCGGCCCGCCGGCGGTCTCCAGGGTGACGGCGTCGCCCTCGTGGGCGGTCAGGGCGCCCTCCAGCTCCCGCCGGCCGGCGGGGTCGGGGCGGTACAGCCGGACCCGGATCTTCTGGCCCATCAGGGCGTCGTAGTGCTCGGGCCGGGTCAGCCGGCGGCCCAGCCCGGGGGACCCCACCTCCAGATAATAGCTCTGGGGGATGGGGTCGGCCTCGTCCAGGACGGGGTCCAGCGCATGGGACACATCCGCGCAGGTATCGGTGTCCATGGGGCCGTCCCGGTCGATCAGGACCCGCAGGTACCAGTCCGGGCCCTCCTTTTCAAAGACCACGTCCCACAGCCGCAGGCCCATATCCTCCACGATGGGGCGCACCAGCGCTTCGACGCGCTGCGCGGTGTTCCCGCCCGCTTGTTTCGCCATGCTCAAAAACCTCCATATCAAACAAGAAAAGCGGACCTTGCGGCCCACTTTCCATTCAATCGTGTATTCGTACTATCAGAATATACCACACATCGGCGGAATATGCAAGTATTTTGGAAGAAAAGCTGCCCCGCCCCCTGTAGACATCCGCTGCCGGATGGGTTATACTGTGGGACAAGGACTTATTTTTCCCTTTGGATGCAGAAAGGATACCATCATGCAGAATTTTGAACAGCTCTTGCAGAAATATGCCGATTTCATCGTCCGGGTGGGGGTCAACGTCCAGCCCGGCCAGACCCTGATCCTCTCCGCGCCCCTGGCGGCGGCGCCCCTGGCCCGCCTGTGCGCGGCCAGTGCCTTCGAGGCCGGGGCCCGGGACGTGCGGGTGGACTGGAGCGACGACGCCCTCACCCGCATCCGGATGGAAAAGGGCAGCGAGGAAGCCCTCTGCGACGTCAAGCCCTACGTCCTGCGCAGCTACCTGGACTACGCCGAGAGCGAGGGCGGCGTCTGCGTGCTGAACATCCACGCCGACGACCCCGAGGCCCTGGCCGAGCTGGACGCCGGCAAGGTCAGCCGGGTCAGCGCCGCCCGCCGCAAGGCCCTGATGCCCTGGCGCAGCTACACCATGAACGACCGGGTGCAGTGGTCCATCGCGGCCATGCCCTCCCCCGCCTGGGCCAAAAAACTGTTCCCCGACCTGGCCGAAGAGGCCGCGGTGGAAAAGCTGTGGCAGCTGATCTTCGACACCTGCCGCGTCACCGGCGGCGACCCCGTGGGCGCCTGGCAGGCCCACCTGGCCCGCCTGAAGGACCTGCGGGACAAGATGAACGCCCTGGACCTGGAGTCGGTCCATTTTGAAAGCGCCAACGGCACCGACCTGACCGTGGGCCTGGCCGACGGCGCCCAGTGGGAGAGCGCGGACAGCGTCAGCGAAAAGGGGGTCCCCTTCCTGCCCAACATCCCCACCGAGGAGGTGTTCACCGCCCCCCACAAGGACAAAGTGAACGGCGTGGCCTACGGCACCAAGCCCTACATCCACGGCGGGCAGACCATCCGGGGCTTCCATGTCACCTTCCGGGACGGCAAGATCGTGGAGTACGGCGCCGAGGAGAACGAGGCCCTGCTGGGCGAGGTGCTGGACACCGACGAGGGCGCCCGCCACATCGGCGAGGTGGCCCTGGTGCCGGCTTCCAGCCCCATCAACCGCAGCGGCGTCACCTTCTGCAGCACCCTGTTTGACGAAAACGCCGCCTGCCACATCGCCTTCGGCGCCAGCTACCCCGGCACCACCCGGGGCGGCAACGCCATGACCGAGGAGCAGCTGCTGGCCCGCGGGATGAACCAGTCCCTGATCCACGAGGACGTGATGATCGGCGCCGCCGACACCCGCATCACCGGCCGCACCCGGGACGGGCGGGACGTCGCCCTATTTGAGGGCGGCGAGTGGGTGCTGTGACAGGCGCCTCCCCGCGCCGCGCCCGGCAGGCCGGCGGGGGCTTGCCATTTTTCCCCTGACATGATAAAGTAGAGGGGCACTGTGCCCGGCCATGCCGGGCCGACACACACGACACGGCAAACCAGCCGCGGACGGAAAGGATGTATTTGTTATGGAACACAGCGAAAAGACACTGGATATGATCGTGGCCCTGTGCAAGAACCGGGGCTTCGTTTTCCCCGGCTCCGAGATCTACGGCGGCCTGGCCAACAGCTGGGACTACGGCCCCCTGGGCGTCGAGTTCAAGAACAACGTCAAAAAGGCATGGCTGAAAAAGTTCGTGCAGGAGAGCCCCTACAACGTGGGCCTGGACGCCGCTATTTTGATGAACCCCCAGACCTGGGTCACCACCGGCCATGTGGCCAGCTTCTCCGACCCGCTGCTGGACTGCCGCGCCTGCAAGGCGCGCCACCGCGCCGACAAGCTGATCGCGGACGAGTTCCCCGACGTCAACGTGGACGCCATGAGCTTTGACGAGATGGACCAGTTCATCGCCGAGCACGAGCAGGTGGTCTGCCCGGTGTGCGGCAAGCACGACTTCACCCCCATCCGCAAGTTCAACCTGATGTTCAAGACCGCCATCGGCGTCACCGAGGACAGCTCCTCGGTGTGCTACCTGCGGCCCGAGACCGCCCAGGGCATCTTTGTCAACTTTGCCAACATCCAGCGCACCACCCGCCGCAAGCTGCCCTTCGGCGTCTGCCAGGTGGGCAAAGCCTTCCGCAACGAGATCACCCCGGGCAACTTCACCTTCCGCACCCGCGAGTTCGAGCAGATGGAGTGCGAGTTCTTCTGCAAGCCGGACACTGACCTGGAGTGGTTCGCCTACTGGAAGGAATACTGCAAGAACTGGCTGCTGAGCCTGGGCATCAAGGAAGAGCACCTGCGCCTGCGGGACCACGAGCCCGCCGAGCTGGCCTTCTACAGCCGCGCCACCACCGACATCGAGTACGCCTTCCCCTTCACCGACTGGGGCGAGCTGTGGGGCATTGCCGACCGCACCAACTACGACCTGAGCCGCCATCAGGAGGCCTCGGGCAAGAGCCTGGAGTACTTCGACCCCGAGACCGGCGAGCACTATATCCCCTATGTCATCGAGCCCTCCCTGGGCTGCGACCGCGTGGCCCTGGCCTTCCTGTGCGAGGCCTACGACGAGGAGCGCCTGGTGGACGCCAAGGGCAAGGAGGACGTGCGCACCGTGCTGCACCTGCACCCGGCCCTGGCCCCCTTCAAGTGCGCCGTGCTGCCCCTGAGCAAGAAGCTGGGCCCCAAGGCCATGGAGATCCGCAACGAGCTGTCCAAGTACTTCATGGTGGACTACGACGAGACCGGCTCCATCGGCAAGCGTTACCGCCGCGAGGACGAGATCGGCACCCCCTACTGCATCACGGTGGACTTTGACACGGTGGGCGACGAGGCCAAGGGCATCGCTGCCGACCACTGTGTCACCGTCCGTGACCGCGACACCATGGAGCAGGTCCGCCTGCCCATCGACCAGCTGAAGAGCTGGCTGGAGGAGAAGATCGCCTTCTGATCTTCCTCCCTTCCCCCGCGCCCCAAAGCTCCCGCCCGCCGTTTTCCACGGCCGGCGGGAGCTTTTCCGTTTCCTCCATCCGGTTCAAAACAGAACAAGACCGCCCTTTCCCCGGCAGACGGGCCGGCAGGACGGTCTTTTGCTCACTTGTGGTACTTCATCCCCGCGTTGATGGTGCAGGCGCGGTAAAGCTGTTCGGTCAGCACCAGGCGGGCCAGCTGGTGGGGCAGGGTGATCCGCCCCAGGCTGATGCGGGCCGCAGCCGCCCGCTTGACCTCCTCCGACAGCCCGTGGGACGAGCCGATCACAAAGGCCACGTCCCCCGCGCCGCTGGCCGCTTTGTCCGCCAGCAGGGCGGCCAGCTCCTCGCTGGAGATGGGCTTGCCCTCCACGCACAGGGCCACCAGGCTCTGCCCCCGGCGGAGGTGGGAGAGGATGGCTTTGCCCTCTTTTTCCAGCGCGCGGGCCACCAGGGCCGGGGAGGCGTTTTTCTCCTCGATCTTTTCCTCCGGCAGCTCGACGATCCGGAAGTTGGCGAAGGCGGACAGCCGCTTGGCGTATTCCGCCACCCCCTCGGCGCAGTACCTGGCGTTCAGCTTGCCCAGGCAGATCAGGTCGATGGTTTGCATGGGAATCCTTTCTTATGCAATGTGGGCATCCTGAACCGGAACGCCTTTCTCATACAGATACTCGGGCGAGATGTCGATCGCTCCGTCGTTCCACACCGTCACGCCGTAATCGATATAGACGCCGCGGAATGCTTCCACATCCCGCAAAGGCGCAAAAGCCGGCGTGTCGAGCAGGCTGCTGCAATCAAAAATCTTGGTCTCGCCGGTGGAAAAGCGCACCCACAACCGGTAGCCGTCCAGCGGGCGCACCCCGCTGACCTTGACCGGCTGCTGCGGCTGCCCTGCGTAGACAACGCCATCTTTGAGATACATACGCTTCCTCCTTCCGTTTCAGCGCAGAGGCTCGATCTTTCCGAATGGGATATTGCGGACGGCATTGTTCCAGGCTGCATACAGTTCCTCTTCATGGATGGCAGCCCAGGCCTGCACCAGCTTGAACTGCTTGAGCGGCAGGCTGCCGGCCAGCAATTCGCCGTCGATCCCCACCGAAGCCTCATATTCCGCATAGTACACATGGAAATGCGGTTTGTGATGCTGCCCGCTGTCGCTGTAGATCATCTTGATCACGATGTTATAGAACCTGCACAGCTCCGGCATAACGCCGCCTCCTTTTATTCAGTATAACACACACGCCATTTTTATACAAGGCATCGTTTTTTATCACAGCAACGTGGTCTGCTCGGCGATGTCGTCCCCGCGCAGGAGCGCTCCCAGGGCCGGCAGGGTGCGCACACGGTAGCGGTGTGGGTCGGCCAGGTCCAGGCCGGCCGCCGGGCGGACCGAGGTGATGGACTGGTTCTTTTTCAGGGTGACCACCGCCACGCCCTGGCTGTCCCGGGTGGCCTTTTCGGCGATCTGGGCCGAGCCCACCAGCAGCAGCCGGCCGGCGCTGGTGCGGATGGCCAGCTCCTGCTCCTCCGGCAGGAAGAGCAAAGCCGCCAGCGGCTCCTTGTCGCTGTAGGCCCGCAGCAGCTTGCGGCGGTTCTGCTTGGTGGCGTAGGAGGCCAGGGGCACCTTGGCGCATTTGCCGCTGGCAAAGAAGAACAGCATCCAGCCGCTGTAATCGGCGGTCAGGACCATGGCGATGGGCGTTTCCCCTTCCTCCATGCCCAGGCGGGTGGGCAGGTAGACGCCCATCTGGCTCACCTTGCCGTCCTCGAACTCGGCCAGGCGGGTCTTGTAGACCTGGTGCCGGTCGGTGAAGAAGAGGGCCTCCAGGTTGTTGCGGGCCTCGGCCTGGACCAGGATCTCGTCCCCTTCCTTCAGCTTGTGGGCGCCGGCGGTGCGCAGGCTCTGGGGGGTGATCTTTTTCAGGTAGCCCTCCCGGGTGAAGAACACCGTCACCGGATAATCGGGCACCGCATCCTCTTCGGCGGCGTCCTCCCCGGCGGGCAGGTCGTAGAGGATCTCGCTGCGGCGGGGCTGGCCGTACTTTTTGGCCGCCGCCGTCAGCTCCTGGATGATGATCCGGCGGATGCGGGCGGGCTTGGCCAGGATGTCGTTCAGGTCGTCGATCTCCTGTTTCAGCTCCTCGATCTCGCCGGTGCGCTTGAGGATATACTCCCGGTTCAGGTGGCGCAGCCGGATCTCGGCCACGTACTCGGCCTGGGCCTCGTCGATGCCGAAGCCGATCATCAGGTTGGGCACCACCTCGTCCTCTTCCTCGGTCTCCCGGATGATCCGGATGGCCTTGTCGATGTCCAGCAGGATGGCCGCCAGGCCCTCCAGCAGATGCAGCCGCTTTTCCTTGCCGTGCAGGTCGTAGTAGGTGCGGCGGCGGACGCATTCGGTCCGGAAGGCCGTCCACTCCTGCAGGATCTCCCGCACCCCCATCACCCGGGGCTGGCCCGAGACCAGGATGTTGAAGTTGCAGCTGAAGCTGTCCTCCAGGGGCGTCAGCCGGAACAGCTTGGCCATCAGGCGGTCGTGGTCCACGCCGCGCTTGAGGTCCAGCGTCAGCTTGAGGCCGTTCAGGTCGGTCTCGTCCCGCATGTCGCTCAGCTCTTTCAGCTTGCCGGCCTTGGCCAGCTCGGCGATCTTGTCCATGATGGCCTCCACCGTGGTGGTGGGCGGGATCTGGGTGATCTCGATCATGTTTTCGTCCGGGACCGACCGCCACCGGGCCCGCACCTTGACGCTGCCCCGGCCGGTCTCGAAGATGTCCCGCATCTGGGCCGCGTCGTACAGGATCTGCCCCCCGCCCACAAAGTCGGGGGCGGGCATGGTGGAGCCGATGTCGTGGTTCGGGTCCTTGAGCAGGGCCACGGTGGTGGCGCACAGCTCGGCCAGGTTGAACGAGCAGATGTTGCAGGCCATGCCCACCGCGATGCCCAGCGTGTTGTTGGCCAGGATGGTGGGGAAGGTGACCGGCAGCAGGGTGGGCTCGGTGGTGGTGCCGTCGTAGTTGGGCACAAAGTCCACCGTCTCCTTGTCGATGTCCCGGAACAGCTCCTCGCAGACAGGCTCCAGCCGGGCCTCGGTGTAGCGGGCGGCGGCGCAGGACATATCCCGGCTGTATGCCTTGCCAAAGTTGCCCTTGCTGTCCACATAGGGCACCAGCAGGCTCTCGTTGCCCCGGCCCATCCGGACCATGGTGTCGTAGATGGCGGCGTCGCCGTGGGGGTTCAGGTGCATGGTGGCGCCCACGATGTTGGCGGACTTGGTCCGCGCCCCTTTCAGCAGGCCCATGCCGTACATGGTGTACAGCAGCTTGCGGTGGGCCGGCTTGAAGCCGTCGATCTCGGGCAGGGCCCGGCTGACGATGACGCTCATGGCGTAGGGCATATAGTTGGTCTCCAGGGTGCGGGTGATGGGGTCCTCCAGGACGCTGCCCGCGTTCAGGATCTGGACCCCCTCCCCCAGCTGGGGGCGCACCGGTTTGGATGTTTTTCTGGTTTGTTTTTTTGGCATAGTGTTTATCTCGATCTATTGGTTGCTTCGCACAGGATGTCGCGGCGGGGCGGCTCACGACAGGTCCAGTTCGTCCAGATATTCGGCGCCGTGGGCGGCGATGTGGTCCTTGCGCCCGGCCAGGTTGTCCCCCAGCAGGATGTCAAAGACGCGGGCCGTCTCGGCCACGTCGGTGGGCATCACCTTGATCAGGCGGCGGCTGGCGGGGTTCATGGTGGTC
The DNA here is from genome assembly GCA_019116585.1 of Candidatus Faecalibacterium gallistercoris. GTDB lineage: Bacteria > Bacillota > Clostridia > Oscillospirales > Ruminococcaceae > Faecalibacterium > Faecalibacterium gallistercoris. The sequence continues at coordinate 15,162 of DXBJ01000073.1, forward strand.
AGCCACATCATTTCCGGGTCGTTTTCGCCCAGGCCCTTGGAGCGCTGGATGGTGTATTTTTTGTCCCCGATCTTTTTCAAAAACGCCGCCTTCTCGGCCTCGGTGTAGGCAAAGCAGGTCTCCCCCTTGGTGTTGATCTCGTACAGGGGCGACTCGGCGATATAGACGTACCCCTTTTCGATCAGGGTGGGGGTCAGGCGGTAGAGCATGGTCAGCACCAGGGTGCGGATCTGGTAGCCGTCCACATCCGCGTCGGTGCAGATGACGATCTTGTTGAAACGCAGGTTGTCCAGGCTGAAGGTGGCAAGCTCCTTGTTGTACTTGCCCCCCAGCTCGATGCCGCAGCCCATCACCTTGATCAGGTCCACGATGACGTCCGACTTGAAGATGCGGGCGTAGTCGGCCTTGAGGCAGTTGAGGATCTTGCCCCGGATGGGCATGATGGCCTGGAACTCGCTGTCCCGGCTGGTCTTGACCGCGCCCATGGCCGAGTCGCCCTCCACGATATACAGTTCCCGGCGGGCGGGGTCCTTGGTGCGGCAGTCCACGAATTTCTGCACCCGGTTGGCTAGGTCGATCTGGGTGGACAGGGTCTTTTTGATGCTCTGGCGGGTCTTTTCGGCGTGCTCCCGGCTCTGCTTGTTGACCAGCACCTGCTGGCAGATCTTCTGGGCCTCCTCCGGCTTTTCCAGGAAGTAGACTTCCAGGTAGTGCTTGAGGAAATCGGTCATGGCCTGGGAGATGAACTTGTTGGTGATGGCCTTTTTGGTCTGGTTCTCGTAGCTGGTGCGGGTGGAAAAGCTGGACGACACATACACCAGGCAGTCCTGGATGTCCTGGAAGCTGACCGAGCTCTCCCCTTTCTTGTACATCCCCTTGTCCTTCAGGTATTTGTTGATCTGGTAGACAAAGGCGGTGCGGACGGCGTGCTCGGGGCTGCCGCCGTGCTCCAGCCAGGAGGAGTTGTGGTAGAACTCCAGCAGCTGGACCTGATTGGAAAAGCAGAAGGCCGCGCTCATCCGCACCTTGTAGTCGGGCTGGTCCTCCCGGTCGCGGCCGGTGGCCTCCGACTCGCAGGTGAACACCGGGGTCAGGGGGTCGCTGCCGGCGGCCTCCCGGACGTAGTCCGCGATGCCGTTCTGGTAGCAGTAGCTCTCCTGCCAGGGCTTGCCGGTGGCGGGGTCGGGCTCCTTCTCGTCGGTAAAGGTCAGCGTCAGCCCCGCGTTGACCACCGCCTGGCGGCGCAGCACATCTTTATAGTAGCCGGCCGGCACGTCGATGTCGGTGAACACCTCGTCGTCCGGCTTCCAGTGGATGATGCTGCCGGTGCGGCGGCCCTTGTAGGGCTCCTTTTTCAGGCCGCCCACGTTCTCGCCCCGGGCAAAGTCCAGATGGTAGTGGAAGCCGTCCCGGTAGATGTCGGCGGTCATCCAGGCCGAAGCATACTGGGTGGCGCACAGGCCCAGGCCGTTCAGCCCCAGGCTGAACTCATAGTTGTCCTCGCCCTCGCCGTATTTGCCACCGGCGTACATCTCGCAGAACAGCAGCTCCCAGTTGTAGCGGCCCTCGCCGCTGTTCCAGTCCACCGGCATCCCGCGGCCAAAGTCCTCCACCCGGACGCTGCCGTCCTTGCAGCGGGTGACATGGATCACCTTGCCGTAGCCGTCCCGGGCCTCGTCGATGGAGTTGGAGATGATCTCAAAGATGGAGTGGGCGCAGCCGTCCACCCCGTCCGAGCCAAAAATGACCGCCGGCCGCTTGCGCACCCGGTCGGCGCCTTTCAGGGAAGTAATGCTCTCGTTGCCGTATTCTTGTTTTTTTGCCATGTTGTCCTCTCTGTTCCCTCCGGCAAAATCATAGGATAACTCTTTTCAAAAGATTATTTAACCATAATCCCGCCCAAAAAGCAAATCAGGGGCCGGCACGGCAAAAAGTTTTGCCGCAGGAGCGCCGTTTTATAAATTCTTTGAAAAAATTTGCATTTTCCTCTTTACAAATCCGGATTTTGCGGTATAATAATCAACGTCCGGTGCGCCTCTGTAGCTCAGTTGGTAGAGCAGGGGACTGAAAATCCCCGTGTCATTGGTTCGATTCCGATCGGAGGCACCATATGCGGCCGTAGCTCATCTGGTAGAGCGCCACCTTGCCAAGGTGGAGGTAGCGAGTTCGAGCCTCGTCGGCCGCTCCATGGGAGTGACAAGCATCACTCCTTTTTTTGGCCCGGTAGCTCAGTTGGTTAGAGCACCAGCCTGTCACGCTGGGGGTCGTCGGTTCGAGCCCGATCCGGGTCGCCAACAAAACCTACTTCCCGCAAGGGGAGCGCCCATGCAGGGCGGACGCAGGGTCAAATGCGTCGGTATGCGGCCGTAGCTCATCTGGTAGAGCGCCACCTTGCCAAGGTGGAGGTAGCGAGTTCGAGCCTCGTCGGCCGCTCCAAAAACGGGCGGGATTCCCCGCTCCACATGGTGGCGTGGCCAAGTGGTAAGGCAAAGGTCTGCAAAACCTTCATTCACCAGTTCAAATCTGGTCGCCACCTCCAGGACCCTCGTGCAGTGCACGGGGGTTTTTCTTTTGCGTATTGACCGGATAGCAGTTTATAGGTATAATAAAAGCAGAATAGCGCCATCGTACAAGAGGAGGTAGATCCGATGAACATTCGTCCGTCCGCCGCGATCCGGCAGAATTACAACGAGATCGCCGATTTGTGCCGCAAGACCTCCGAACCCATCTTTCTGACCAAAAACGGAGAGGGCGACCTCGTCGTCATGGATATTGACACCTACAACCGCCGGGAGCAGATGCTGAAGCTCCGCGAAGAGCTCCTCGCCGTCGAAGAGGACCGGCTCCATGGAGTCCCCGGCTGCACCATCGACGAAGTCACCGCCATGATGCGGGCCGCGATCCAGGAGGCCTCCCATGGAGGGAAGTAAATACCGGGTCATCGTGTCCCGCCGGGCTGCGCAAATGCTGACGTCCCACGCGGCCTTTCTGGCCGGCGCCAGCCCTTCCGCCGCCGAGCAGCTGCTGACCGCGTTTGAAGCTGCGGCCAAATCTCTGGAGCAGTTTCCCCAGCGGTGCCCCTGGCTGCGAGGGGATTATATCCCCCCAAACAAATACCGCTGCCGCCTGTTTGCCGAGCGTTACCTGCTGATCTACCAGATCCAGGACGACATCGTCTACGCAGATTATGTCGTAGACTGCCGTCAGAACTACGGCTGGCTCATTCGCTGAAACCTGCCCCCGCCTCTCCGGCGGGGTTTTCTGTTGCGCCCTACGGTGTTCAGTGCTACAATAAAGTTATTCTGGCCATGCCGGCTTTGCGAAAGGAGGCCCCGCCCTTGCCGGAGAGCGAAAACCGAACCACCCTGACCCCCGACACTCCGGTGCAGTACCTCAAGGGGGTGGGACCCAAGCTGGCCCAGCGGTTTGAAAAGCTGGGCATCCGCACCCTGGCGGACCTGCTGGAACACTATCCACGCCGGTATCTGGACTTTACCCATCCCTACCCGCCGGGCGAGGCGCCCGCCGGAGTGGAATGCGTGGTGCGGGCCGAGCTGCTGTCCAAGCAGGGCGGGCGGTACGTCGCCGGGGGCCGCCGGGTGGAAAAAGCCACCGCCGGGGACGGCGTCGCCACCCTGGAGCTGACCTGGTTCAACAACCCCTACACCATCCAGAAACTGGAGCTGGGGCAGGAATATTATTTTGAGGGGGAGGTCACCGGCGGGCTGCTCCGCCGCCAGATGACAAACCCCCAGGTGCGCACCGCCGGGCAGGTCCAAGCCGCCCCCCTGGCCGCCGTCTACCCCCAGACCGAGGGGCTGACCAGCGCGGCCATCGGCCGGTGCGTGGCCCAGCTGCTGCCCCACGCCGAGCTGCTGGGCGAGCCCCTGCCCCCTGCCCTGCTGCAGAAATACCGCCTGCCCGGCAAGGCCCAGGCCGTGCGGGACATCCATATGCCCCCCTCCTCCCAGGCGGTGCAGGAGGCCCGGCGGCGGCTGATCTTTGAGGAGCTGCTGGTGCTGCAGCTGGGGATGGGCCGCCTGAAAAACCGGGGCAGCGCCGCCACCGGGGCGCCCATGCGCCGGGCCGATCCGGGGCCCTTCTGGGCCAGCCTGCCCTTTGCCCCCACCGGGGCCCAGCGCCGGGCGGTGGACGAGATCCTGGCCGATATGGCCGGCGAGACCTCCATGAACCGCCTGCTGCAGGGCGACGTGGGCAGCGGCAAGACCCTGGTGGCCGCCGCCGCCCTCTGGGCAGCCATCGGCGCGGGGTACCAGGGGGCCCTGCTGGCCCCCACCGAGCTGCTGGCCGAGCAGCACGCCGAGACCCTCAACCGCCTGCTGTCCCCCTTCGGCATCCGGGTGGCCCTGCTCACCGGCGGGCTGCGGGCGGCCGCCCGGCGGACCACTCTGGCCGCCATCCGGGAAGGCGAGGCCGACCTGGTGGTGGGCACCCACGCCATCCTGTCCGAGGGGGTGGCGTTTGCCCGGCTGGGGCTGGCCGTCATCGACGAGCAGCACCGCTTCGGGGTGCGCCAGCGGGGCGCGCTCGCCGAAAAGGGGGCCAGCCCCCACCTGCTGGTCATGAGCGCTACCCCCATCCCCCGCACCCTGGGCCTGCTGATCTACGGGGACCTGGATATTTCCATCCTGGACGAGCTGCCCCCCGGCCGCCGCCCGGTCAAGACCAGGGTGATGACCGGGGCCCGCCGGCGCGACCTGTACGGCTTCCTGGACCGGGAGATCGGCCAGGGGCGTCAGGTGTACATCGTCTGCCCCGCCATCGAGGAGGGGCCCGACGCCGGGCTGACCCCCGTCAAGACCTACTACGAGGAGACCGCCAAGGCCCTGCTGCCCGACCGGCGGGTGGGGCTGATGCACGGCAAGCTGAAGCCCAAAGAGAAGGCCGCCGTCATGGAAGATTTCCGGGCCGGGCGGCTGGACGCCCTGGTGTCCACCACCGTCATCGAGGTGGGGGTGGACGTGCCCAACGCCACCGTGATGGTCATCGAGAACGCCGAGCGCTACGGCCTGTCCGCCCTGCACCAGCTGCGGGGCCGGGTGGGCCGGGGCGGGGCGGAGAGCTGGTGCTTCCTGGTCAGCGACAACGAGTCCGAGCCGGTCCGCCGGCGGCTGCGGTTCCTCTGCTCCACCACCGACGGCTTTGCAGTGGCCCAGTACGATCTGGAGACCCGTGGCCCCGGCGACTTTTTCGGCAGCCGCCAGCACGGCCTGCCCGCTTTGCAGATCGCGGACCTGGCCGCCGACACCCGCACCCTCCACGCCGCCCAGAGCGAGGCCGCCGCCATCCTGGCCGGCGACCCCCTGCTGCAAAAGCCGGAACACGCCCTGCTGGCCGCCCAGGTGGAGCGGATGTTCGACCGGGCCGGGCCCATGAACTGAAACGAGAAGGAGAAGCTGTATGATCTTTACCATCCCCGTCACCACACGGGTCGAAGATTTCGACCAGCGCGGCCTGCTGACCCCCACGGCGCTGCTGTCCATTTTTGAGAACACCGCCGTCCGCCACGCCGAGACCGTGGGCTATTCCCCCATGAACGACAGCCTGCGCAACGGCATGGCCTGGGTGATCACCAACTGGCGGGTGGAGATGGACCGCGCCCCCGCCTACGACGAGCCCTTCACCGCCAGCACCTGGCTGTGCAACAACCCCCGGCAGGCCACCCGTGAGATGCTGCTGCACAGCGCCGGCGGCGAGGTCCTGGCCCGGGGCCAGGCCAAGCTGGCCCTGGTGGACCGCAGCAGCAACAAGCCCTGCCTGCCCACCCCCGAGCGGCTGGCCGCCTACCAGCCCGAGCAGCGCACCGCCTTTGCCGACCGTCTGCCCCGGCTGCGCCCTCCCGCCGCCTGCACCGCCGTCAGCCCCGTGCTGCTGCGCCGCAGCGATATGGACTACAACGGCCACCTACACAACACCGCCTACCTGTCCCTGGCGCTGGACGCCGCCCCGCCCGAGGTGACGGCGGCCGGGGTGCGCACCTTCCGTCTTTCGTACCGCAGCCCCCTGCGTCTGGGCGACCAGACCACCCTCCGGAGCTGCCCCCAGCCGGAGGGCTGGACGGCCGCCTTTGTCCGCGGGGACGAGGTCTGCGCTGTGGTGGCCGTCAACGAACAGTTGAAACCTCTCTGATCTGTACACAAAGCAAAGGCGAGGCCCGAAGGCCCCGCCTTTCAGCGTGTCGCAAAAGCGCCACGCTCCAGGGGGAACCCATTTCTGCGCGCAGTCGCGCGACAGAAATTCCTTCCCCCTGGTATCCCCCTGGGGACAAAATTGAGCGCTGAACCGCGCACTCGCCGCAAGGCGGCTCGCACACTCTCAGCGCTCAATTTCCCTGTAGGTGTCCCGACCGTACGCACATGTCGTCCGGTCGGGACTTTTTGGTTTCACTGTGTTTTCTTAAAAGTCGATCTCTTCCAGCCGCAGCAGGGCCAGGATATAGATCTTGACCGACTGGAGCAGGGCGTCCACCGGGGCGGACTCGTTGGCGCCGTGCATGGGGCCACCAAAGCTGGGCAGCACCATGTCGTGGCTCTCGGGCCCAAAGCTGACCGCATAGGGGAAGTGGCGGGCATAGGTGCCGCCGCCCATGGTGAAGGGCTTCTCCTGCTTGCCGGTCACCTCGTTGTAGGTGTCGATGCAGGCCCGGATGGCCGGGGTATCCGCCTCGATATAGAAAGGGTCGGCGGCGTCCACGTCCTCCAGGGAGGCGCCCTCCCCCACTGCCTGCCGGATGGCCGCGGCGATAGCGTCCCCATTGGTGGAGGTGGGGTAACGGCTGTCCATGGTCTGGACCATCCGGCCCTCCTGCATATACATCCGGCCGCCGATGATGGTCAGGGGACCGAAGGGGCCGTCGGAGGTGGCGATGCCCAGGCCCTCGCCGGCGGTGGAGCTGTGCAGCTTGCGGACCGCCTCCAGATACCGGCGCTCGGTCTCGGTGCACAGGCCGCTGTCCAGCAGGTAGTCCACCACCAGGCCGATGGCATTGACCGTCCCCTCGGGGCTGGCGGCGTGGCCGGACTTGCCCCAGCCCCGCACCCGGACGCAGCCGTTCTCCGGCTCCAGGGTGATGTGGGGGGCGTTTTTCAGGCCGGCCATTTCGGCCTTGACCAGGGCGCTGGCCCGGTCGGGGACGGCGTTGTTGGCCACGCCGCCCTCAAACTCCAGGATCATCCCGTTGCAGACGGGGCTGACCAGCTTGCCGTGGAAATGCCCTTTCTCGCCGTTGCAGACCGGGAACTCGGCGTCGGGGGTAAAGCAGAAGGCCGGGGCCTTGTGGTGGGCCAGGTAGTATTCCACATCCCCCATGCCGGTCTCCTCGTTGGTGCCGGCCAGCGCCCGGATGGGGTAGCGCAGCGGCTGCCCCAGCTCCTTGAGGAACTTGAGGGTGTACAGCGTCGCCACCATGGGGCCCTTGTCGTCCAGCACCCCCCGGCCCAGGATCCAGCCCTCCTGCCGGCGCATCTCGAAGGGGCTGGCGGACCAGCCCTCCCCTGCGGGCACCACGTCCACATGGCAGATGGTGGCCAGATACTGGTCGGGGTCGGCGCCAGGCAGGGCTGCATAGCCGATGTAGCCCTCGCAGTTGCAGGTCTCCAGGCCCATCCGGTCCGCCAGCTCCAGCGTTTTGTCCAGGGCGGCCCGGGGCCCTGCCCCAAAGGGCGCGCCCTCCGCCGGCTGGGACTCCACGCTGTTGATGGCCACCAGCGCGGCGATGTCCTGCAGCATCTGCTCCTTGTTGGCCTCGATGAAGGCGTCTATCTTCCGATTCAGTTCCTGATCCATGGGATTCCTATCCTTTCCGTATTTTTTCTATCTTGCAAATCAGATCGTAAAAGTCCTGCCCCTTTGGGAAGCAGGGCGGCGGCGCCGGAGCGTCTCTTTCGCCCCGGGCGTCACACCGCAAACAGCGCGCTGAAAGCGCCCAGCAGCCCCGCGCTGGCCAGGCCGATGATGACGCCGGCCAGCAGCACCCCGCCCATGCAGGCCACCAGCACATCCTTGAACTTCATGTCCAGGATGGAGCCGGCCAGGGTGCCGGTCCATGCGCCGGTGCCGGGCAGGGGGATGCCCACAAAGATCAGCAGGGCGGCCACAAGGCCCCGGCCGGCCTTGGCCTCCAGGGCGCGGCCGGCCTTTTCGCCTTTGACCACAAAAAACTTGCAGATGCCTCCGATCAGCGGCTTGTGATAGCCCCAGATCAGGAACTTGCGGGCAAACAGGTAGATGATGGGCACCGGGAGCATGTTGCCCGCCACGGCCACGATGTAGGTGGGCAGGACATCCAGCCCCAGCCCCAGCCCGATGGGGATGGCCCCCCGCAGCTCGATGACCGGGACCATGGCGACGAAAAAGACAAAGAGATATTGCTCCAGCATAAGGCCTCCTTTAAGTAGTGGATTTCAGTTTCTTCCAGTCGATGACAAAGAACAGGATGGTGCAGGTGGTCGCCGAGATGATGTCGCTGACCGGCTCGGCCACATAGAGGCCCACCAGCTGGCTGAGCCCCATGGCGCCGAACACCCGCGGGATGATGATGGACAGGGGCAGCAGCAGGATCACCTTGCGCAGCAGGGCCACGAACATGCTGATCTTGGCTTCGCCCAGGCCCAGGAAGGTCTGCTGGCAGGCCAGCTGCGCGCCCATGAAGAAAGAGCCCATCATGTAGATGCGCAAGGGGGCGGTGCCCAGGGCGATCAGGTCGGCGTCGCTGGAGAACAGCCCCAGGAACATCTGGGGCGCGATCTCCACCGCGCCCACCACCACCGTGGTGATGCCCACCGAGACGGCCAGCATGATGGTAAAGGCTTTCCGGACCCGCTCCAGCTTGCGGGCCCCGAAGTTGAAGCCCACCACCGGCTGGGCCCCCTGGCAGAAGCCCTGCACCGGCAGGTTGGAGATCTGGGCCACCGAGAACAGGATGCTCATGATGGCCACGGCGCTGTCCCCGCCGTAGGTGGCCGCACCGGTGTTGAAGGCCAGCTGAATGACGCACTCGGTGGCGGTCATCAGGAAGGGCGACACGCCCAGCGACAGGACCAGGGCCAGGGTCTTGCCGTCGGGGATCAGGTTGACCTTGCGGATGCGCAGGACGCTCCGCTTGCCGGTGAAGAACACCAGCACCCACACCGCGCTGATGGCCTGGCTGAGGATGGTGGCGATGGCTGCGCCCTCCACCCCCATGTTCAGCCCATAGATGAAGATGGGGTCCAGGATGATGTTGCTGACCGCGCCGATGCAGGTGGTGGCCATGCTGGTGCCCGCAAAGCCCTGGTTGGTGATGAAGGGGGTCATGCCCAAAGTGAACTGGACAAAGATGGTGCCCAGCAGGTAGATGCGCAGGTAGGACATGGCGTAGGGCAGGGTGTTTTCGCTGGCGCCGAAGGCCCGCAGCACCGGCTCGCCAAAGACGGTGAACACCACGCTCAGCGCCACCGACAGGACGATCAGCAGGGTGACGCAGTTGCCCAGGATCTTTTCCGCCGTCTTGTAATCGCCGCGGCCCATGGCCACCGAGGCCCGGGGCGCGCCGCCCATGCCGATCAGGTTGGAAAAAGCGGTGATCAGCACGATGATGGGGTAGGTGACCCCCAGGCCGGCCAGCGCCAGGCTGCCGGTGCCGGGGATGTGCCCCACGTAGATGCGGTCCACGATGTTGTACAGCATATTGACCAGCTGTGCCAGCGCTGTGGGCAAAGCCAGGCTGAAGATCAGCGGCACCAGCGGGGCCGTTCCCAGCCGCTGGTCCACCGAGCCAACGGCGCGTTTGTTTTCTTCCATGGCGGTAACTCCTTCTTTCTCCCTATGAATTGTATCATCAGGCATCCAGATCTATGTCCAGCTCCACCGGGCAGTGGTCGGAGCCCAAAACCTCGTTGTGGATCTCGGCGGCCCGGATCTTGTCCGCGGCCCGCTTCGAGACCAGAAAATAGTCGATCCGCCAGCCGGCGTTCCGCGCCCGGGCCCGGAAACGGTAGCTCCACCAGCTGTACTTGACCTCCTCGGGGTGCAGCAGCCGGAAGCTGTCCGCAAAGCCCGCCTCCAGCAGGGCGGTCATCTTGGCCCGCTCCTCGTCGGTAAAGCCGGCGCTGCGGCGGTTCGAGCCCGGGTTTTTGATGTCGATCTCCTGGTGGGCCACGTTCAGGTCCCCGCAGAGGATCACCGGCTTTTTCCGGTCCAGCTCCAGCAGGTAGGCGCGGAACATGTCCTCCCACTCCATCCGGTAGTCCAGGCGGCGCAGCTCCTCCTGGCTGTTGGGGGTGTAGCAGTTGACCAGGTAGAACCCCGGGTACTCCAGGGTGATCACCCGGCCCTCGTGGTCATGGGCCTCCTGCCCCACCCCCATGGTCACGGACAGGGGCCTGGCCCGGCAGTAGCAGGCAGTGCCGGAGTAGCCCTTTTTTTCCGCCGGGTTGAAATACTCCTCGTACCCTTCGGGATGGAAATCCGCCTGGCCCGGCTGCATCTTGGTCTCCTGCAGGCAGAACACGTCGGCATCCAGGGCGGCGAAGCTCTCGGCAAAGCCATGGGACAGGCAGGCCCGCAGGCCGTTCACATTCCAGCTGACCAGTTTCATACAGTTTTCCCCTTTTGTCGTCATTCGATGTATTTGGTTTTCCACACGCCGCTGTGAAAGCGCCATACAAAGCAGATGGTGCGGCAGACCCAGTCCACCACCATGGCGATCCAGACGCCCACGGCGCCGTAGCCCATCTGGACCCCCAGCAGGTAGCTGAAGCCGATCCGCCAGACCGCCATGCTCAGGATCGAGACGGTCATGGTGAACTTGACGTCGTTGGCGGCCCGCAGGGCGTTGGGCAGGACAAAGGCCACCGGCCACAGCAGCAGGCCGCAGCCGCAGTGGATCCGGACCAGCAGGACGGCCAGCTCCATGGTCTCCCCCGAGAGGGCGTAGATGCCCACCAGCGGCCCCACAAACAGCAGGATCGCCCCGTTGAACAGGCCCATGGTGAGGTAGGCCCAGCGGACCAGCCGCCGGGTGTAGGCCGCGGCCTGCTCGTTGTCCCGGGCGCCGACGCAGCGGCCCACCACCGTGATCATGGCCAGGCTGATGGCCTGCCCCGGGATGCAGCCCATGCCGTCCAGGTTGTTGGCCACGGCGTTGGCCGCGATCTGGACGGTGCCGAACAGCGAGATCATGCTGACCACGATGATCCGCCCCGCCTGGAACAGGCTGTTCTCAAAGGCGGAGGGGATGCCGATGCCCAAAATGCGCCTTGCCAGCGCGCCGTCCACCCGGAAGGTCATCCGGGCCTGGACGGTGTTCGACTTCCAGCCGCAGGCGGCCAGGATCAGGACCGCCGCCACCCCGCGGCTGACGACGGTGGGCCAGGCCACGCCTTCCACGTACATCCCCAGCCCAAAGATGCAGACCGCGTTGCCGATGATGTTGATGATGTTCATCAGCACGCTGACCTGCATGGAGATCTTGGAGTTGCCCATGCTGCGGAAGATGGCCGCCCCGGCGTTGTACAGCGCCAGAAAGGGGTAGCTGATCGCCGTCACCTTCAGGTAGCGGACGCCGGCGTCCAGCACGTCGGCCTCGATGGTGCCGTAAAACAGCCGCAGCATCGGCCTGGCCAGCACCCAGCAGAACAGCCCCAGGCCCAGGCCCAGCAGCAGGCTCAGCAGGATCAGCTGGCCGGCGCTGTCGTCGGTCTCCTTTTTGCGCAGCGCGCCCAGGTACTGGCTGACCACCACCGCGCCGCCGGTGGCCAGGGCCGCCAGCAGGTTGATGACCAGGTTGTTAATCATGTCCACCAGGCTGACCCCCGAGATGGCCGCCTCGCCGCAGCGGGAGACCATCATGGTGTCGGCCATGCCCACGGTGGTGGCCAAAAGCTGTTCCACCAGCAGCGGGCCGATCAGCCGCATCAGCTCCCCGGTGGTAAAAAGAGGCCCGCCGGGCCGTTTCAAAATCGTGGGGCTGCCCGCCCCCGCCGTATGTTCCATGTTTCTCACACCCACTGCCTGCCCTGCCGGGCAGGCCGTTCCCAGTTCATAAGCGTACCTTATTATGATAACATACCCCTGCCGGATTGTAAAGCCGCCGGCCGCCTCTGCCTCTGCTCCCACTGCCCTGCAAGTTCGGCATTTGTGGCAGGAAAGCTCGCCCACATTTGTGCGCTTTCACGAAAATGCGTTTTTATGTGCTTTCAAACCGATTTTTGGCAAAAAAACTCTTGCATTCCCCTGTGAAAAGTGGTATGTTGTATCCCAACGGGGCGCCTTGGATACAAGGATTTTCAGGCTGCCTGCACAGCCGGGGCTGCGGCCCGCACGTTCCGTTCTAAGTGTTGCTATTTTCTTCATTTACCTTCTTATCATTTACCCTGCCTGCCCGCAAGGGCAAAAAGCGGCGGCCCAACCTGCACGGGCCGCCGTTTTTTATTTTTCCGGGCAGCGGCCAAAAGACCCCGCCGCAGCCAGCAGCCGCAGCGGGGTCCTATTGTTATTGGTTCAGTTTTTTGCCAGGTCCGCCACGGCCTCCCGCACTTCGCCGGAGAAGTAGAGGGTGCCCAGCGCGGCCGCGGGGCCGCCGGCGGCCAGCTCCCAGACCCGGGCAACGGCGGCCGGGATGCCGCCGGCAGGCTCCGCCCTGCCGCCCAAAGCCTCGATCCGGGCGGCCAGCTCGGACGCCGGGATGGCCCGGGGGCTGGGGGCGGTCACCGTCACAAAGCCTTTGGCCAGCGGCAGCAGCAGCCGGAGCATCTCGTCCACGTCCTTGTCGGCCATGATGCTGACCAGGAACACGAACTTCTCCCCCTGGAACAGCGCCCGCAGGCTGTCCGCCGTGGCACGCATCCCGTGGGCGTTGTGGCTGCCGTCCAGCAAAAAGGGCGGGTCCCGGCGCAGCAGCTCGAACCGGCCGGGCCAGCGCACCTGGGCCAGCCCCTGCCGGATGGCGCTGTCGGGGATCTGCCAGCCCCGCGCCCGCAGGGCCCGCAGGGCCTCGATGGCCACAGCGGCGTTCCGGGGCTGGTAGCGGGCCAGCAGGGGCAGGGTCAGGCCGGTCAGGCCGTCGTAGTCGAAGGTCTGGCCCTCCAGCCCCGCGCCCCGGAGGGTCAGCCGGGCAAAGTCCGCCACCGTGAGGGGCGCGCCACAGGCCGCCGCCGCATCGGCGATGACACGGTCGGCCTCGGGGGCGCCCCCGTAGCTGACCACCGGGCTGCCCGGCTTGATGATCCCCGCCTTGGCCGCCGCGATGTCCGCCAGGGTAGGGCCCAGCTCTTGGACGTGGTCCATCCCCAGGGCGGTGATGACCGCGCACGCCGGCGGGTCGATGACGTTGGTGGAATCCAGCGCGCCCCCCAGCCCCACCTCCAGCACGACGATGTCGCACCGCTCCTGGGCAAAATAGAGCATCCCCAGGGCGGTGATGAGCTCGAACTCCGTGGGCACGTCGGTCATGGCCGAGGCCGCAGGCCGGACCTGCTCCACCAGCCGGACCAGGTCCCCGTCCGGGATGGGGACGCCGTCCACCTGGATGCGCTCATTGAACCGGTTGATGTAGGGGGAAGTGAACAGCCCCACCCTGTACCCGGCGCAGCGCAGGCAGCTGTCCAGCATGGCGGCGGTGCTGCCCTTGCCGTTGGTGCCGGCCACATGGACGAACTGCAGCCTCTTGTGGGGGTCCCCCAGGGCGGCCAGCAGGGCGCGGGTGCGGTCCAGCCCGGGCTTGTGGCCCTGCCAGTGGACCGCGTGGATATAGGCGAGCGCTTCTTGGTAGTCCATCAGGAGCGCCTCCCGGTATGGCCGCCCCGGGCTGCCGCCATCAGGGCGTGGTTGGCCAGCAGGGCCCGCACCAGGACAAACTCCGCCCCGGCCAGCACCAGCGCGTTGGGGATGCGGGCGGCCAGCACGCCCCAGGCATAGCCGTAGAACAGGCGCAGCGCCAGCGAGTTGAGCACCATCGAGCCCACGATGTGCCCCAGCAGGATGCCCCCGGCCAGCCGCAGGCCGTCGGTGCGGGCGGGCAGATGCCGCCAGCCCCACCCGGCAAAAAAGCCCACCGCCCCGGCCCCCAGGGTGATGAGAGGGTTGATGGCGTACCCGGCCAGCACGCCGCCGATGGCGTCGGCCAGGGCCCCCACCACAAAGCCGGCCCCCGGCCCGAACAGGACCGCCGCCAGCACCACCGGCAGGCTGCCCAGGTTGAAGCGCAGAAAACCGGTGGAGATGCTCAGCACCCGGCTGAACACGATGCTCATGGCCACCAGCAGGGCGCAGAAGGTGAGGATGCGAAGGGATCTATGGGTGTGATTTGGATTCATGGCAGTGCCTCCTTTTCTGAATCCAGATGCGGGAGGACACAAAAACGGCCCTCCCCCATGCGACAAACCGCACAAAGGAGGGCCGTGAAAACCGGCAGTATCCACACACGGGCCGCGGGACACACCACGGCCCGCGCCCAAGTCCATGCAGCAGCGGGATGCAGGCTGTGCACCGCGGGAAAACTTCGCCTTCGTCCGCAGCACAACTCCCCGTTGATGCGGCACTTAACGCGCACAGCCTTACTCTGTTGATCTTTTCAAGCAAGGGGGATCGCTCCCCCCGGCCGCCCGCCCTGCCGGGGCGGACGCGGGACAGGCCCGCCGGGGCCCGTCTTACCCGTATTATACTCCGTTTGCCGGCGCAGCGCAAGACGCCGGGGCGACATTTTTCCTAAAAGTTCGCCTCCGCTTTTGTGCAAAGCGCTGCCGGCCGGCTTCTCAGACCTGGTGTGCCGCGATCCAGTCCGCCACCGGCCCGGCAATGGCCTTGACGCTGCCCTCCTCAAAGGGGGTGCGCAGGCCGGCGGTGGCGCACAGCTCGGTGTAGCTGGCGGTGCCGCCCTTGCGGCACAGCTTCAGGTACCGCTGCCAGGCGTCGGCGTGGTCGGCCTCGCCCAGCAGGAAGAACTGCAGCGCCGCCATGGTGGACAGGCAGTAGTCGATATAATAGAAGGGGCACTCATAGATGTGCAGCTGGCGCTGCCAGCCCGCGCCCCGGCCGTAGAAGGGCAGGCCGTCGAAGTCGATCCAGGGGCGGTATTTCTGTTCCAGCCTCAGCCAGACGTCGTTGCGCTGGTCGGCCGTCAGGTTGGGGTGCTGGTACATGATGTGCTGGAACTCGTCCACCTCGCAGCCGTAGGACAGGAAGATCAAACTCTCCTCGGCGTGGGTCAGGGCGTACTTGGGGGTGTCGGCCCCGAACAGCAGTTCGTGCCAGGGCGCGGTGAGGAACTCCATGGCCATGGAGTGGATCTCGGCGCTTTCCATGCTTGGGCACTTCAGGTCCTCGGGGATGGCGTCGTCCCGGGCGGCCAGATAGCCCTCAAAGGCGTGGCCGGCCTCGTGGGTCAGCACATCCACATCCCCGGCGGTGTCGTTCCAGTTGGCAAAGATGAAGGGGGCCTTGTAGTCGGGCAGAATGGTCATATAGCCGCCGTTGGCCTTGCCGGGGCGGCTGAGGACGTCGAACAGCTCGTTGTCCTGCATGAAATCGATGAACTCGGCCGTCTCGCTGCTCAGCTCATGGTACATCCTGCGGGCGGCGTTCATCCGCACCTGGTAGCCCTTGACCGGCACCGGGTTGCCGTCCGGGAAGGCCACGTTCAGGTCGGCAAAGGTGGGGTGCTGGATGCCGGCCCGCCGGGCGCGCCGGGCCACCACCTCGGCCAGCAGGGGCACCACGTCCCGGGCCACCTGCTCCCGGAAGGCACGGACCTCCTCGGGGCCGTAGCCGATCCGGTTCATCCGGGCGTAGGACAGCTGGCTGTAGTCCTGGTAGCCCAGGATGGCGGCCTGCTGGTTCAGGTTGCGGACGGTCCGCTCGTACAGCTCGTCGAACTCGGCCCGGTGGGCGTCGAAGTAGCCGGCTTCCGCCTCGAAGGCGGCGCGGCGGACCGCGGGGTCCAGGCTCTGCTTGTAGGGGCCCAGCTGTGGGATGGTCAGCTGTTTGCCGTCCAGCTCCACCAGCGCGCCGCCGTACAGCCGCTGGTACAGGCTGGAGATGGTGTTGGCCTCCTGCTGCAGGGCGGTGACCCGGCTGTCCACCGCGAGGACGGCGTTGCGCATCCCCGGCACGCAGGTGGTGCCAAAGGCTTCGGTCAGGGCGTCCAGGTGGGGGTTGGCCAGAATGGCCCGGTAGATCTCCACCTGGGCGTTGGAGACGGCGGGGCTGTTCTGGTCGAAAAAGTCCTGCTCGGCCTGCCAGTAGGGGTCGCGGGTGTCGCAGGTGTAGTGGATGCTGGCCAGGTTGGCGGCGGTGCTGAAGGCACCCATGGCGGCGCTCTGGTCGTAGTAGACTTTGGCCAGGGCTTCGCCGGTGGGGGCGGCGGCCGCGTCGGCGGCAAACTGCCTGCACTGTGCCAGGATGGCGTCGATGTCGGGGCGTGCGTAGGGCATTTCACTGAACTTCATAGCGGGGATTCTCCTTCCTGTTCCTATCCTGAAAGTAGGATGCCACATGATACCTATAGCATACCACGGAAGTGTGAAAAAAGGAAGCGTCTGCCGCCCCCCTTGCCCGAAAAAACGAAAGCCCCCGCCTGCACCGTGTCGCGCGGTGGTGGGCGGGGGCTCTGCTTGCCTGAATGCAGCTCGAAAAGAAGGTAAAGAAAGAGTTTTGTGTTGCCGGGCGGCCGGGGCCTTACTGGACGTTGGTCAGCTCAGCCAGCTTGTGGAAGATCTCGGTGTTGTCGAAGGCGCCGGTGAACTTGTCGCTGCCCGCGCCGATGGCGTAGATGTTGACGGGGGCGCCGGTGTGGGACCAGGTGGTGTGGTCCATGCCGGACTTGTGGTTCAGCACATGGCACAGCTCGACCGAGAAGGGCTGATAGGTGCCGTACAGCTCGTAATCGCGCTGGGTCATGTCGCCCTGGCCGGCGGCGCCGACGGTCATGCTGCGCTCGTAAGCAGTGCGCAGGCCCTCGAGCTCGTAGTCGGTGAGGATCAGGTTCTCGTACTCGGGGTTGGCGGCGTCGGCATCATTCGCGGTGATGAGGCCGAACGCCTTCTTGGCCTCGGCCATGGCAGCCTCGAAGGAAGCGCCCTGGGCGCGCAGGGTGTCGATGATGCTGTCGAACTTGACAAAGGACATGGTCTGCTTGGTCAGGTTGGTCAGATAGGTGTCGTAGTTGGTGGTGGTGAAGCCGATGGTCATGCCGCCGGTCTCGTGGTCGGCGGTGACCAGGATCAGGGTGTCGTTGGGGTGCTGGTTGTAGAAGTCGACGGCCACCTGGACGGCGTTGCTCATCTCCAGCACATCGTGGATGGAGGCGGCGGTGTCGTTGGCGTGGCAGGCCCAGTCGATTTTGCCCGACTCGGCCATCATGAAGAAGCCGTTGGGGTTATCCAGCACTTCGATGCCCTTGCGGACGTAGTCGGACAGCTGCCACTCGCCGGCGGCGGCGTCGATGGAGTAGTTCATGGCGGCGGCGTCGGCGCGCTGCTCGGCGATGACCAGGGCCTTGTCGCCGGCCTTCAGGGCAGCGGCGCCGGCCTGGGTGGTGACCAGCTTGTAGCCCTTGGCGATGGCCATGTCGTAGTTGGAGACGGCGCCGCCGCGGGGGTTCTGGAAGTCGCCGCCGGCAAAGTACTCAAAGCCGCTGTTGGCCAGCTCCTCGCCGATCTCGTAGTAGTTCTTGCGGCTGGCCTGATGGGCGTAGAAGGCGGCGGGGGTGGCGTGGTCGATGTTGACGGTGCTCAGGATGCCGACCTTGTAGCCCTTCTGGCTGTGCAGCTTCTCGGCGATGGTCTCGAAGGGGACGTCACGGGTCCAGGGGGTCATGTTGATGACGCCGGACTCGGTCTTTTCACCGGAAGCGATGGAGGTGGCGGTGGAAGCGGAGTCGGGGCAGAAGGAGGTGGAGTCATAGGTGGTGACGCTGCCGACGAAGGGGAACTTCATGAAGCTCAGCTCGGCGGGGGTCACAGCGCCGTTGTTCTCGACGGTGCCCTTGTAGAAGGAGGCGGACTGGATCTGGGCCACGCCCATGCCGTCGCCGATGAACAGGAAGATGTACTTGGGGGTCTTGCCGCCGAACATACCGTCAAACAGGCCGTTCTCCTGGGCGGCAGCCTTGGGCTCGGCGGCCGAGGCGACGGCGGCATTGGCAGCCACCAGGCTGGCCACCGAGGCGGCAGCGCCGGCCTTCAGGAAGCTGCGGCGGGAAAATTTCACGTTCTTCATACCAAAATTCCTTTCTCTCTTCTAGCTTATACCCAATATGGTGCGCGGCCTTGCGGCAGCGCCGCGGCCCGCCTTGCGGGCCATTCACTCTTGCTCGCTTGGGACGGTTTTATTGTACTCGGCCGGCCCGCGGGGTGAAACCATGTCCGCGCAAAGCTTTGGTAAAAAATAGCAGCCCGTTTTTGCGCCCAATGTAAAAAAACCGCGTTCTTTGTAAAATCCCGCCCCATACGCCTGCATCCAGCCCAAAAAATATATTTTTCCATCGTAAATTCTAAGCAAAGCGACAAAAAGCGCGAAATTAGTTCAAAATATTGAATTATAGATTGAAATGTTCACAATCCCGTGGTATTCTGTATGATATCGAACAGCCGGGCGGCCAGGGGGCCGCCCCTCCTGCCGCAAGGCGGCTGTTCGGCCCGAAAGGCTTCTGCCTTCCTTTTTATAGACGGTACACGTAGATTGGTAAAGCAATGAATGAGATCATGAAATATGTAAACCTCGGCCTCGACATCGGTTCCACCACCGTCAAGGCCGTGCTGACCGACCGCCAGAGCGGCCGCATCCTGTTCCGGCGCTACCAGCGCCACCACGCCGAGCAGCGCCGCACCCTCTGCCAGCTGCTGGGCGAGATCCGGGACAAGTTTGCCGGCCTGCCCATGCGGGTGGCGGTCTGCGGGTCGGGCGGGCGGCCCCTGGCCGACCAGATGGGGGCCTGCTATGTCCAGGAGGTGGTGGCCAACGGCGCCGCCGTCCGGGCCCTCTACCCCGCCGCCCGCACCGCCGTGGAGCTGGGCGGCCAGGACGCCAAGGTCATTTTCTTCCGCCAGGAGAAGGACGGCGCCCTGACCACCTCCGATATGCGGATGAACGGCAGCTGCGCCGGCGGCACCGGCGCCTTCATCGATGAGATCGCCGCCCTGCTGCGGGTGCCCGCCGAGGCCTTCGAGTCCCTGGCCCGGATGGGCAAGCAGGTGTACAGCATCTCGGGCCGGTGCGGCGTCTTTGCCAAGACCGACATCCAGACCCTGCTCAACCAGGGGGCCAGCCGGGCGGACATCGCCCTGTCGGCCTTCCACGCCATCGCCAAGCAGACCATCGGCGGCCTGGCCCAGGGCCTGGAGATGACCCCGCCGGTGATCTTTGAGGGCGGGCCCCTGACCTACAACCCCACCCTGATCCAGGTGTTCGCCCAGCGGCTGGGCCTGCGGGAGGACCAGATCATCCGCCCCGGCAACGCCGACACCATCGTGGCCCTGGGCGCGGCCCTGGCCATGGACGAGCTGTATCCCCTGCCCACCGGCCGCGCCGCCCCCATGACCCCCGAGCAGGCGCTGGAGCGGCTGTCGGCCGCGCCCCCCGCCGCCGGGCAGCACCACACCGAGCGCTACTTCGGCTCGGACGCCGAGCGGGACGCCTGGCGGGCCAGCCACGCCCTGCCCGCCCTCCAGACCCCCGACGTCCGGCCCGGCGACACCCTGCGGGTCTACATCGGGGTGGACGCCGGCAGCACCACCAGCAAGCTGGTCCTGCTGGACGAGAATGAGACCGTGCTGGACCGTTTCTACGCCAGCAACCGGGGCGACCCCATCGAGGTGATCCGCCACGGCCTGCAGGAGCTGTACAAAAAGTACAGCTCCATGGGCGTAAAACTGGAAGTATTGGGCTTTGGCACCACCGGCTACGGCGAGGTGATGCTGAGCAAGGCCTTCGGCGGGGACTATCACACGGTGGAGACGGTGGCCCATGCGGCGGCCGCCTGCCACTACCTGCCCGACGTCACCTTCCTGCTGGACATCGGCGGCCAGGACATGAAAGCCATCTGGATCCAGGACGGCGTGGTCACCAACATGCTGCTGAACGAGGCCTGCTCCTCGGGGTGCGGCTCCTTCCTGGAGGAGTTCGCCGCCTCGCTGGGCATCCCGGTGGAGGGCATCGCGGACGCGGCTTTCCGCGCCCAGAACCCCGCCGAGCTGGGCAGCCGCTGCACCGTCTTTATGAACAGCAGCATCATCACCGAGCAGAAAAACGGCCGCACCCCCGACGACATCATGGCGGGGCTGTGCCGCTCCATCATCAAAAACGTCTTTACCAAGGTGGTGCGCATCCCCAACACCGATGTGCTGGGCAGCCGGATCGTGGTGCAGGGCGGCACCTTCAAAAACGACGCGGTGCTCCGGGCGCTGGAGCAGTACCTGGGCCGCACCGTCACCCGCGCGCCTTACCCCGGCGAGATGGGCGCCATCGGCGCGGCTTTGCTGACCAAGCGCCAGGCCGAGGCCAGCGGCAGCCCTGCCAGCCACTTCATCGGCTTTGAGGCGCTGGATTCCTTCGCCTACACCCAGACCCAGAACGAGCCCTGCCCCTTCTGCCAGAACCACTGCAGCCGGACGGTCATCCGCTTCCCCACCGGGGAGAGCTTTGTCACCGGCAACCGCTGCGAGCGGGGCGAGATCCTGGGCGACCCCCGCGACAAGGCCGTCCAGGCCAGGGTCCGCCAGACCAATCAGTCCATCCAGAGCGTCCCCAACCTGTTTGCCCTGCGGGAAAAGCTGCTCTTCGCCGACTACGACGCCCCCGCCCTGGCCCCCGACCGCGGGGTGACCATCGGCATCCCCCGGGTCCTCTCCTTCTGGGAGACCATGCCTTTCTGGAACGCCTTCTGGCGCAGCCTGGGCTTCCGGGTCCAGCTGTCGGGCAAGAGCACCCGCCCCCTGTACGAGGAGGGCCTGTCCGCCGTCACTTCGGACACCGTCTGCTTCCCGGCCAAGCTGGTCCACGGCCACCTGCGGGACCTGGCCCGGCGGAAGGTGGACCGCATCTTCATGCCCTCCATCACCACCGTCCAGCCCGACGGCGCCGCCGCCACCAGCGAGTCCATGTGCGCGGTGGTCAAGGGCTACCCCATCGTCATCCGCAACTCGGACGACCCCCAGCGCCGCTGGGGCATCCCCTTCGACGCACCGCTGTTCCACTGGCACCACCACGCCGACCGGGACCGCCAGCTGACCGACTACATGGCCTCCGTCTTTGGCATCGGCCCCGAGCTCACCCGGCAGGCCATCGCCGCCGGCGACGCAGCCCAGGCCAGCTTCTCCGACCAGCTGAAGGCCGCCGGGCAGGCGGTGCTGGACCGCTGCCACGCCGAAAACAGCTATGCGGTGGTGCTGGCCAGCCGCCCCTACCAGAACGACGAGCTGGTCAACCACGCCCTGCCCGAGCTGTTCGTCAGCCTGGGCATCCCGGTGCTGACCAACGACTCCCTGCCCGACGTGAACAAGGTGGACCTCTCCCGCAGCCGGCTGGACATCGTCAACAACTACCACGCCCGGATGCTGGCGTCGGCGGTGCTGGCCGCCCGGGACGACTGCCTGGAATACGTCCAGATCGTCAGCTTTGGCTGCGGCCACGACGCCTACCTGTCGGACGAGATCACCCGCATGATGCACGAGATCTCGGGCAAGAGCCCCCTGATCCTCAAGCTGGACGAGAGCGACGCCCAGGGCTCCCTCCGCATCCGGGTCCGCTCCTTTGTGGAGACGGCGGCCATCCGCCGGGCCCGGGGCATCCGCGCCGAAGTCAGGCCCTTGCCCGATCCCTACCCCGTCAAGTTCACCAAAGCGGATGTGAAGGAGCGCGTGGTCCTGGTGCCCAACACCTCCCACGCCTTCTGCCGGGTGATGTCGGCGGCCTTTGCGGCCCAGCACATCCGGGCGGTGCCCATGGACCTGGGCCGGGAGGAGGCCATCCGCCTGGGCAAGCAGTACGTCCACAACGACATCTGCTTCCCGGCGCAGATCGTCATCGGCGAGGCCCTGGCAGCCCTGCGCAGCGGCCGGTACGACACCCGCCACACCGCCGTGGCCATGGCCAAGTACATCGGCGACTGCCGCCTGACCCACTACGGCGCGCTGCTGCGCAAAGCCCTGGACGACGCCGGCTTTGCGGACGTCCCCATCCTGACCAACGACGGCAAGGACAGCCACCACATGCACCCCGGCTTCAAGATGAACCTGGTGTCCTCTTTGAACCTGGCGTTCTCGCTGCCCATGATCGACGTCATGGAAGAGCTGCTGCGCAAGATCCGCCCCTACGAGAAGGTGCCCGGCTCCGCCGAGGCCGCCTTTGAGGCCGGCATGGACGCCATCGTGGAGGGGATGACCCGCCGCGGCATCCCCGGCCTGAAAAAGGGCTTTGAACAGGCCATCGACCGGATGAAGGCGGTGGAGTACGACCGCAGCGCCCCCCGGCCCACCGTCCTGATCGTGGGCGAGTACCTGCTCAACTTCCACCCCGGCGCCAACCACGACATCGAAAAATACCTGGAGGCCAACGGCTTTGAGATCATCGAGGCCCGGATGACCGACGTCATCCGCAAGACCTACTTCTACATGGACGCCCAGATCAAGGAATACCGCATCGCCAAACCTCTGGGCGAGAAGCTGTGGTACCGCACCGCCGACGAGGCCTTCAACGCGGCCCACGCCCTGACCGACTCCATCGCCCGGCGGCACCCGCTGTACCGCAAGGCCGCGCGGATGCAGGACATCGTCCGGGCCAGCGACCCCATCATCCACCACACCTTCGACGCCGGCGAGGGGGTGCTGATCCCCGCCGAGATCCTGCACCACGCCAAAGAGGGCTGCCGCAACTTCATCATCCTGCAGCCCTTCGGCTGCCTGCCCAACCATGTGGTGGGCCGCGGCGTGGCCAAGCGGCTCAAGGAGATGTACCCCGACGCCCAGATCCTGCCCCTGGACTACGACCCCGACGTCAGCTTCGCCAACCTGGAAAACCGCCTGCAGATGCTCATCATGACCGAGAAGGCCAAGCAGCAGGCCGCGGCCGCCCACCGCAGCGGCGACGATCACAGCGCGCCCCCTGCGCCGCCCGCCGCCGCCCACGAGCCTGTGGACCGCCGCCCCGCCGCCCGCCGCCGGGGCAGCCGGACCGCCGCCGTGGTGCCCGCCCAGTCCTGATCTGTTTGGAGTGGATCCGGTTTCCAAATCCAGAGACGGCTTTTAAGGAATCAGCCCCGCTTTTCCCGCTGCGGAAAGGCGGGGTTTTCTGCGTGTGCGGCCAAGCGGCGGCCTGCAACTTTTGTACATATGATGCAGGGCAATGCAGTTTTGTATTAAATGTTTCAAAATCTACGTTTCTTGTAACTTTTTCTGTAAAATGTATCCAAAACTTTTGCCGCAAAGTTGTCAACCTTTACTATTGCACATCGTTTCGAAACAAAGGTATAATAAGTGTTAGACAGGGTCTGTCCCTTAAGCGTGTGGAGGGCCGGCCCGTTATCGAGTTTGTATTCAGTGAAGGAGAATGCTATTATGAAAATGATTTCTCGCCGCGACTTTCTGAAGGCTTCTGCCGTTGTCGGCGCGACTGCTGCCCTGACTGCCTGCGGCGGCGGCGATTCCAGCTCGACTGCATCGTCCGCATCTTCCACCGCTCCCGCTTCCTCGGCCCCGGCTGAGTCCGGCGCGGAGAACGCTGCTTCCGGCAGCGCCACCATCGGTATCTGCATCTATCAGTTCGCCGACAACTTCATGACCCTGTACCGCGCCGACCTGGAGGAGTACCTCGGCGAGCTGGGCTACAGCGTCACCATCATGGACGGCAAGAACGACCAGTCCACCCAGACCGAGCAGATCAACACCTTCCTGCAGCAGGGTGTGGACGTGCTCATCATCAACCCGGTCCAGACCACCTCGGCCCAGACCATCGTGGACACCGTCTCGCCCTCCAACATCCCCATCGTCTTCATCAACCGTGAGCCCGACAAGTCCGTTCTGGACAGCTATCCCGACAAGTGCTGCTACGTGGGCGCCGACGCCCGCCAGTCCGGCACCTACCAGGGCGAGCTGATCCTGGAGACCGACACCCAGGGCGACATCAACGGCGACGGCACCATTACTTACATCATGTGCAAGGGCGACCCCGAGAACATCGACGCCCAGTACCGCACCGAGTACTCCATCAAGGCCCTGGAGGATGCCGGCAAGACCGTCAACTGCCTGTACGAGTACCTGGACAACTGGGACCAGACCCTGGCCCAGCAGGACGTGGCCAACGCCCTGGCACAGTACGGCGACCAGATCGAGGTCGTGTTCTGCAACAACGACGCCATGGCTCTGGGCGCTCTGCAGTCCATCCAGCAGGCCGGCCGCACCGTGGGCACCGACATCTACCTGGTGGGTGTTGACGCCCTGGCCGACGCAGTCCAGGCTGTTCTGGACGGCAACATGACCGGCACCGTGCTGAACGACGACGTGGGCCAGGCCACCGCCGCCACCGAGGCCACCCGCCTGTACGTCGAGGGCGAGCCCGTCGAGCAGTACTACTGGGTCGACTACGTCAAGGTCACCCCGGAGAACGCCGCCGACTACCTCTGATGTCACGGCTGCCTGAACGGAATTTGTATTTCCTTTGATCCCTAACGAATGAGAGGTGCGTGCGTGGGAGCGGACAGTTGGCTTCTCGCGCACGCCCTTTCTGTTGTGTGTTGTTATCTTACGATAAAGGAGGCTCTACGGAATGGCAGAGTACCGTCTGGTCATGCGAGACGTCGTCAAGGTCTTCCCCGGCGTCAAAGCTCTGGATCATGCCCGGCTTGAGCTTCGCCCCGGTTCGGTCATGGCCCTGATGGGCGAGAACGGCGCCGGCAAGTCCACCCTGATGAAATGCATGTTCGGCATTTACAAGATGGACGAAGGCGAGATCGAGTACGAAGGACAGAAGGTTACCATCCCCACCCCGCTGGACGCTCTGAAGCGCGGCATCACCATGGTGCACCAGGAGCTCCAGCCCATCCCGGCCCGGACTGTCGCCGAAAATATCTGGCTGGGCCGCTACCCCACCAAGCATTACGGGCCCATCGTCATGGTGGACCACGCCAAAATGTACGAGGACACCGAGGAGCTGCTCAAGCGCCTCAAACTGGACATCAACCCCCGCGCCAAGCTGGGCAGCCTGAGCATCGCCCAGATGCAGATGGTGGAGATCGCCAAGGCTGTCTCGGCCAACTGCAAGGTGCTGATTTTGGACGAGCCCACTTCGTCCCTGACCGCCAACGAGGTCGAGTCCCTGTTCCGCATCATGCGGGAGCTGAAGAGCCAGGGCGTCGCGCTGGTCTACATCAGCCACAAGATGGACGAGATCAAGGTCATCGCCGACGAGATCACCATCATGCGCGACGGCCAGTACATCGGCAAATGGAACGTCGCCGACATGACCAAGGAAGAGATCATCGCCAAGATGGTCGGCCGCGAGCTGTCCAACCAGTACCCTCCGCTGGAGAACCGTCCCTCCAAGGACGTCATGCTGAAGGTCGAAGACTTCACTTCCATCCATCCCCGCTCCTTCCGCCACTGCAGCTTTGAGCTGTATAAGGGCGAGATCCTGGGCGTGGCCGGCCTGGTGGGCGCCCAGCGCACCGAGCTGATGGAGGGCATCTTCGGCCTGCGCGCCCACACCTCCGGCAAGGTGTGGATCAAGGGCGAAGAGGTGCACATCAAACAGCCCCGGGACGCCATTGCCAAGAGCGTCGCCCTGCTGACCGAGGACCGCCGCGCTACCGGCATCATGGGCGTGCTCAGCGTCGCCGACAACATCTCCATCGCCTCCCTCGACGCGCTGCGCAAGGGCCCCATCTTCCTGGACAACAAGAAGATCCTGGACCTGGTCCAGACCAACAAGGACAAGATGGCCATCAAAGTGCCCAGCCCCAAGACCCAGATCAAGAGCCTGTCGGGCGGCAACCAGCAAAAGGTGCTGATCGCCCGGTGGCTGGCCAACAACCCCGACATCCTGATCCTGGACGAGCCCACCCGCGGCATCGACGTCGGCGCCAAGTATGAGATCTACTGCATCATCGCCGAACTGGCCAAACAGGGCAAGAGCATCATCATGATCTCCTCCGAAATGAGCGAGATCATCGGTATGTCCAACCGGGTCATGGTCATGTGCGACGGCCGCATCACCGGCTTCATCGACGGCAAGGACGCCACCCAGGAAAACATCATGGCGCTCGCCACCCAGTTTGAGACCGCACCGAAAAAGGCTGCGGCCAATCAGTGAATAAGGAGGCAGTCTAATCGTGGAAGCTACCAAGAAATCGACCGGCCAGATCATCAAGAGCTGGCTTGGCAATAACGCCATCGTTGTGCTGATGATCCTTGTATCCCTCATCGTCGGCATCATCCATCCCAACTTCTTCGGCCCGACCAACATCATCAACCTGCTCAAGAACGTGTCCATCCGCTACATCATCGCGCTGGGCATCTCGGGCTGTCTGATCACCACCGGCAACGACCTGTCGGCCGGCCGTCTGGCTGGCTTTGCCGCCTGCCTGGCCTGCATCTTTGCGCAGAACGCGGATGCGCCCAACAAGTTCTATCCCGGCCTGCCCACCCTGCCCACCATCGTGGTCTTCCTGCTGGTCATGGCCATCTGCGCGGTGGTCGGCCTGTGCAACGGCCTGGTCGTCTCGTACCTGCGGGTGCAGCCCTTCATCGCCACCCTGGGCATGCAGCAGGTGGTGTACGGTATCTGCCTGGTCTACACCGGCGGTACCCCCATCGGCTCCCTGAACTCGGGCTTCACCTCCATCGCCATCGACAACTTCCTCGGCGTCCCCATCCTGATCTGGATCGCCGTCATCGTGGCCGTTTTCTTCTGGTTCCTGTACAACAAGACCCGCCACGGCAAGTACATGTACGCCATCGGCGGCAACGAGTCCGCTGCTGAGGTCGCCGGCGTCAACGTCGCGGCCACCAAGATCCGCATCTACATCCTGGCTTCCTGCATGTTCGGCCTGGCCGGCTGCCTGCTGGCTGCCAAGTCCGGCGGCGCATCGGTCAACACCGCCCAGAGCTACGAGCTGGACGCCATCGCGGCTGCCACCATCGGCGGCGTTTCCACCACCGGCGGCGTGGGCACCGTCCCCGGCATCCTGGTCGGCGTGCTGGTCTTTGAGCTGATGAAGGTCGCGCTGCAGTTTATGAACGTCAACTCTTCCTACACCTACATTGTCCAGGGCCTTGTCATCATCCTGGCCGTCGCCATCGACATCCGCAAGTACCTGGCCAAGAAGTAAATTCCACACGCATTTCCAACAAACGACTTATTCCTAAAACGTCCCGTCCAGCCGACATGTGCGGATGGACGGGACACATACAGGGAAATTGAGCGCTGAGAGTGTGCGAGCCGCTTTGCGGCGAGTGCGCGGTTCAGCGCTCAATTTTGTCCCCAGGGGGATACCAGGGGG
>DXBJ01000074.1 GCA_019116585.1 Candidatus Faecalibacterium gallistercoris
GCCCGGAGCGACTTTCTGCTTTTGGGTCCAGGGCTCCGCCCTGGTCGTTGCGGGTGGGTAGGGAGTCCAGAGGGGGTAGGGAGGGGGAGTCGAAACACCCTCCCTCCCCCTCTGGCCCAGCGGAGCGATAAGCCAAACAAAAAAGCGCCCGTCCCCGGACGCTCTGCACACTTGTATAATTTTTGCGAAAATGAATATCCCCGCCGCACGCAAAAAACCGCCGTTCCGGCGGGAACGGCGGCTGCAGCGTGCCGCGGGGCACGCAGTGTGTTTGGTTTTACCAGAGGTTCGCGGTCTCGTTGTAGAGGCCCTCGTAGCTCTTGGCGGAGACGCTCCAGCTGAAGTCGCAGTTCATGGCGTACTCCACCAGGTGCTCCCAGTTCTCCTTGTCGTAGTAGGCGGCGTTGGCGCGGCAGCAGGCGTCGTACAGCTCGTGGGCGCTGTAGCCCGCGAAGGTGAAGCCGTTGCCGTGGCCCTTGGTGGAATCCTGGATGGAATCCCGCAGGCCGCCGGTCTCGCGGACGATGGGCGGGGTGCCGTAGCGGCAGGCCACCATCTGGGCCAGGCCGCAGGGCTCGCTCTTGGAGGGCATCAGGAAGCAGTCTGCGCCGGCGTAGATCTGCTGGGCCAGGGCGCTGTTGAAGCCGATGTAGGTGCCCACACGGCCGGGCCGCCGGGCGGCCAGGTCGGAGAAGAAGCCCTCATACTGGCTCTCGCCGCTGCCCAGGATCACCAGCTCGATGCCCAGGTCCACCAGGCCGTCGGCGATGCTCTGGACCAGGTCGAAGCCCTTCATGCCCACCATGCGGCTGACCATGGCAAAGACGGGGCTGCCGTCCTTGTGCAGGCCGAACTGATCCTGCAGGGCGGCCTTGCAGGCTGCCTTGCCCTCGCGGAAATTGGCGGTGGAGTAGTTGTAGGGGATGGAGGGATCGGTGGCCGGGTTGTTGGCGTCCATGTCGATGCCGTTCAGGATGCCGCACAGCTTATACTGCTTCTCCCGCAGCAGGGCGTCCAGGCCATAGCTGAACCAGGGGTCCAGGATCTCCTGGGCATAGGTGGGGCTGACGGTGGTAATCTTGTCGGCGGTCTCGAAGGCGCCCTTCATGAAGTTGGCGCAGCCGTCGTACTCCACGATGTGCTGGTCCCGGCGGCCGATGCCGCAGGTGTCCTCCAGGATCTCCAGGCCATACTTGCCCTGGTAGGCGATGTTGTGGATGGTAAAGATGGTCTTGATCCGGTTGAACTTGTCCAGATGACGGTAGTACAGGTTCAGATACACGGGGACCAGGGCCGTCTGCCAGTCGTTGCAGTTGATGATGTCGGGGGTGAAATCCAGATAGAACAAGGTCTCCAGCACCGCACGGGAGAAGAAGGCGAACCGCTCGCCGTCGTCGTAGAAGCCGTACAGGCCGCGGCGCTTGAAGTAATACTCGTTATCCAGGAAGTAATAGGTCACGCCGTCCCACTGAGCCGTGAACAGGCCGCAGTACTGGCTGCGCCAGCCCACCGGCACCGAGTAATTGGTGACGTACTCCAGGTGATCGCGGAAGCCGAGATCGCCGTACAGAGGCATGATGACCCGGGCGTCCACACCGTCCCGGACGAGGGCTTTGGGCAGGGCGCCCGCCACGTCAGCCAGGCCGCCGGACTTGGCAAAGGGCGTGGCTTCCGATGTAGCGTAAAGAATTCTCATAAGCGCAAATACCTCCTTGTGTTTGGTGGCGTCCGCCCGGGATCAGACCATGTGGTTCTTCTGGACGTACACGGGGAAGCTGGCGGTGCCCGACAGCTTCTTGCCGGCGGTGATCTTGACGTTCTTGTCGGTGACGACGTACTCCATCTCCACGTCCTTTTCCACCACGGTGTCCTGCATCAGGACGCAGTTGCGGACGACGGCGCCCTTCTTGACCTTGACGCCGCGGAACAGCACGCAGTTCTCAACGGTGCCCTCGATGGTGCAGCCGTCGGCCAGCAGGGAGTTGGACACCTTGCTGCCCGTCACGTAGCGGGTGGGGTTGTCGTCGCGGATCTTGGTGTAGACAGGGCTGTTCTTGGGGAACAGGGCGTCCAGGTTCTTCTCGTCCAGCAGCTTCATGTTCTCGTCGAAGTAGCTCTTCATGTCGCAGATGTGGGCGACGTAGCCGGTGTACTCGACGGCGTGGACGTTCAGGATGTTGACGTTGTGGGCCAGGATGTCCCGCTCGAAGTAGATCAGGCCGCGGGCGGTGGCGTCCTTGACCAGGCGGATGAGGGTCTCGCGCTCCAGGATGTAGATGTTCAGGTCCAGATTCTGGATGCCGGGGCGGTAATCGTTCAGCAGCAGCTCGGTGACCCGGCCGTCGCCGTCGATGGTCAGGGTGTAGTTGTCATCCTTGCGGCCCTCGGGGATCTCGGTCTTCTGGTAGGCGACGGTGATGTCGGCGCCGCTGGCCTGGTGGGCCTCCAGCAGGGCGTTGAAGTCGAAGTTGACGGCGATGTTGGCGTCGCACATGACCACATAGCGCTCTTTCTGGTTTTCCAGGAAGCCCAGGATGGAGGCCAGGGCCTCGACGCGGCCGGAGTAGATCCGCACGCCCTTTTCTGCAAAGGGAGGCACGATGTTCAGGCCGCCGTGACGGCGGGCCATATCCCACTCGCGGCCGGTGCCCAGGTGGTCCATCAGGGAGTGGTAGTTCTTGCGCACCACGATGGACACGTTGGTGATGCCGCAGTTGGACATGCTGGAGAGGATGAAGTCCACCATGCGGTACCGCCCCGCGAAGGGGATGGACGCCATGGTGCGCTCCGTCACCAGCTCGGGTACGGTGTTGTCATAGCTGTTGGGGAAAATAATGCCCAACGCATTGTTGTTCTGGCTCAGCATACTTCCTCGCCCTCCTTGACCGAATCAAATACTTTGGCGCCCTCTTTCACGACTGCGCCTGCGCCCACCGTCAGGCCGGTGCCCACATGGGCGATGGGGCCGTCGCCGCCGACCTTTGCGCCTGCGCCGACCACCACATCCTCAGCCAGGATGCAGCGCTTGACCACAGCGCCGGCCTTGACCACGACGCCGTCCATCAGGACCGCGTCCTCCACGGTGGCGCCGTCCTCGACCACGACGCCCGCCGACAGCACCGAGTGCTTGACGCTGCCATAGATGCGGCAGCCCTCGGTGACGAGGGAGTCCTCGACCACGGCGCGGGGGCCGATCTTCTGGGCAGGCAGCACCGGGTTGCGGCTGTAGATCTTCCACGCTTCGTCAAAGACGTCGATGCCCGAGTTCTCGGGGTCCAGGACCTCCATGTTGGCTTCCCACAGGCTGTCGATGGTGCCCACGTCGCGCCAGTAGCCCTTGAAGTGGTAGGCGTACATCTTGCGACCGTCCCGCAGCAGGGCGGGGATGATGTTCATGCCGAAGTCGTTCTTGGAGTTGGGGTCAGCCTCGTCCTCTTCCAGGTACTTCTTCAGGACATCCCAGTTGAAGATGTAGATGCCCATGGAGGCCAGGTTGGACTTGGGTACCGGCGGCTTCTCCTGGAACTCGGTGATGCAGTCGTTCTCGTCCGCCACCATCAGGCCAAAGCGGGAGGCCTCTTTCCAGTCCACTTCCATGACGGCCACCGAGAACTCGGCGCCCTTTTCCTTGTGGAAACGGAGGAAGTCGGCATAGTCCTGCTTGCAGATCTGGTCGCCGGACAGGATGATGACGTACTTCGGGTCGTAGGTCTCGATGAAGCTGATGTTCTGGTAGATGGCGTTTGCCGTGCCCTTATACCAGTCGGTGCCCTTGGCCTGCTCGTAGGGGGGCAGGGTGTGCACGCCGCCGTACAGGCGGTCCAGGTCCCAGGGCTGGCCGTTGCCGATGTACTCGTTCAGCTTCTGAGGCTGATACTGGGTCGCGATGCCCACGGTGTCGATGCGGGAATTGACGCAGTTGGACAGCGGGAAGTCCACGATGCGGTACTTGCCGCCGAAGGACACCGCCGGTTTTGCCGTTTTCTGTGTCAGCGCGTACAAACGCGAGCCACGTCCGCCGGCAAGGATCATTGCCACGATTTCTTTTGCCATAACTTTATTCTCCCCTTTTGCTTTTGCGCCCCCGTCGGTCAGGGGCGAAAATCAACTTGCTGGAACCCGGGCGGCCTCCCGCCGGGTGTGCGGCCCGCCTTATTCTTCCGCGGGCTTTTCCGCCTTGGGCTTGCGGCCCCGCTTGGCGGGGGCCTTCTTTTCAGCCTTTTCGGCCTTTTCCGCCTTGGTCTCCTTGGAGGCGGCGCCTTTTTCCACCTTGGACTTGGTGGTCCGGCGGGCCGTGGTGGTCTTTTTCTCACCGGCGGCCTTGCGGGTGGCGGTCTTTTTGGCGGTGGTCTTGGTCTCTGCCTTGTCCGCGGCGGCCTTGGCGGTCTTGGGCTTGGCGGCGCGGGGCGCGGGCACCTCGAAGTAGACGGCGCTCAGCGGCGGCAGGGTGATGGTGATGCTCTGGTCAAAGCCGTGCATGGGCACTTTCTTGGAGCGGACGTTCTTGTTGTGGTGCAGGCCCGAGCCGCCGAAGGCAGCGTCGTCGCTGTTGAGCAGCTCCTTGTAGCTGCCGGCCACCGGCGCGCCCATGATGTAGCTCTCCCGCAGGACGGGGGTGAAGTTGCAGACGATCATGATCTGCTTGCCCGCCGCGTCCTTGCGCAGGAAGGCCACCACGCTCTGCTGGTAATCGTCGGGGACGATCCACTGGAAGCCCTCCCAGCTGTAGTCCACCTGCCAGAAGGCGGGATGGTCCTTGTAGAACTGGTTGAGGGTCTTGACGTACTGCTGGAGCTGTTTGTGCTTGTCGTAGTCCAGCAGCTCCCAGTCCAGGGGCTTGGCCTCGTACCACTCGTTGAACTGGCCGAACTCCTGCCCCATGAACAGCAGCTTTTTGCCGGGGTGGGCCATCATGTAGCCGAAGAAGGTGCGCAGGTTGGCGAACTTGTCGTCGTACTCGCCGGGCATCTTGTTGATCAGGCTGCACTTGCCATGGACCACCTCGTCGTGGCTGATGGGCAGGACGAAATTCTCGCTGAAGGCGTAGAAGAAACTGAAGGTGACCTTGTTGTGGTTGTAGGAACGGTAGATGGGGTCGCTGGACATGTAGCTGAGCATATCGTTCATCCAGCCCATGTTCCACTTGAAGTTGAAGCCCAGGCCGCCCTCCGACGCCGGTTTGGTAACGTTGGGCCAGGCGGTGGATTCCTCGGCGATCATGTACTTTTCGGGGTGGCGGGTCAGGACGGCGGTGTTCAGCTTCTGGAGGAAGGCGATGGCCTCCAGGTTCTCCTTGCCGCCGTGGATGTTCTGCTCCCACTCGCCGTCCCGGCGGTTGTAGTCCAGGTACAGCATGGAGGCCACGGCATCCACCCGCAGGCCGTCGATGTGGTACTGCTCCAGCCAGTACAGGGCGCTGGAGATCAGGAAGCTCTGCACTTCGTTCATACCGAAGTTGAAGACCATGGTGCCCCATTCCTTGTGCTCGCCGCGGCGGGGGTTGGGGTCCTCATAGCAGGGCTCGCCGTCAAACATGTACAGGCCGAACTGGTCCTTGGGGAAGTGCGCCGGGACCCAGTCCATGATGACCCCGATGCCGGCGCCGTGCATCTTGTCCACAAAGGCCATCAGGTCCTTGGGGGTGCCGTAGCGGCTGGTGGGGGCAAAGTAGCCCGACACCTGATAGCCCCAGCTGCCGTCGAAGGGGTATTCCATGATGGGCAGCAGCTCCACGTGGGTGTAGCCCATCTCGGTGAGGTAAGGGATCAGCAGGTCGGCCAGCTCGGAGTAATTGTAGGGCACATAGGTGCCGTCCTCTTTCTGCTTCATCTTCCAGCTGCCGGCGTGCATCTCGTAGATGTTCATGGGGCTGTTGATGAAGTCTTTGGCTTTCTGGGCCTCCTGCCAGGCGGCGTCGGTCCAGCCGAAGCCGGACAGATCGTACACCTTGCTGCCGTTGGACGGCCGGGTCTCGGCATGGAGGGCGTAGGGATCGGCCTTGTGCACCAGGTCCCCGGCCCGGGTGACGACGGCGTACTTGTAGACGTCGTACTCCTTCATGCCCGGGATGAACAGCTCCCAGATGGAAGCGCCGTCGATCTTTTTCATGGGGTGGCTGCCCGGTTTCCAGCTGTTGAAGTCGCCCACCACGCTGACAGCGGTGGCGTGGGGGGCCCACAGGCGGAACATGACGCCCTTTTCCCCGCCCTGTTCTTCCAGGTGGGAACCAAAGAAGCGCTGGGCCTCAAAGTTGTTGCCCTGTTTGTACAGGTACACAGGCAGGTCGTCGGGGTTGGGCTTGCCTTCCGCGGCCGGTTTTTCTGCGGCCGGCTGCTGTGCTGCCTGATCCATCTCTTCGGTGGTCTGTTTCAATTCATCGGTCTGTTTCATATCTTGTGCAGCTCCTCCCTGGCGCAGACTGACGCCAGCCCGCATATTCTGCATGACAAGCAGACTTCCGAACGCCGCGTCAGAATCAAGCGCCGCGGCCCCGCTTGTCTCTACATTACTATATTAAATAATTCGAGGGGATTTTTCAAGGCCTTTTTTATAAAATCAGCTATAATCTTTTCGTTCAAAAATCCGGAAATGGGCAGAACATACAAATTTTGACATTTTTTCTATGCAAACCTGACAGAGCTTTTCCCCAAACGCCAAAAAGCCCCCGTCCCGCTTCCTTCCGGAATGCGGGACGGGGGCGTGTGTTTGCAGCGGCTTACCTCGGTCAGCCCACCACGTAGACGTTGACGTTGATGGCTCCGTTGATGACCGACTCGGCGTAGGTCTCGTAGAACAGGTCCACCAGGATCTGGCCGTCCTGCAGGGCGATGCCGGTATCGGTGGCCAGGGCATAGCCGTAGACGAACTTGCCGTCGGTGGAGGTGATGTACAGCAGGGTGCCGTAGGGGATGACGTCCGGGTCCACAGCCACGGTGCCATAGCCCAGGCCCAGCCCGGACGCGCCGCGGCCTGTCCGGGAGTAATAGCCGGTGGCCTTGCCGGTCAGCACCTGGCTGTAGCTGGAGGGCGGGTTGGTGGTGCCGTCCGGCCCGGTCATGGGCGAGACGGGGGCGCCGGCGCCGTAGGTCTTGATCAGGGCGTCCTTGGGCTCCACGGTGGTGGTCACATCGGTGACGATGCTGTTTTCCAGCTCGCCGTCCACCCAGCGGTGGCGGGTGGTGATGGCGCGCTGGCCGTCCGCGCCGGCCTGGACGGTGGTCACACGGTCGGTGTCGCGGAAATAGAGGCTGGTATAGACATACTCGGTCTCATAGGGGATGGTCTGGTACTCCACCGTCTCCTCGTAGCGGACGCGATGGACCTCCACCTTGCTGCCGATCCCCACCAGGGAATCCAGGGCCGGGACGGTGTAATCGTCAGGGCCCAGGGTGATGCCGGCCTTTTCCAGGGCTTCGGCCACGGTGCCGTAGACCATCTTGACCGGGGTCTCCTGGCCGTCGGCTTCGATGGTAACGGTAAAGGCCCGCTCGATGTTCAGGGTGGCCAGGCTGTCGCCAAAGGCGGTGTAATAGACCCGGTCGCCCTCCTCGGCTTCGATGCCGGACAGGCTCATCAGGCGGGTGGGGTCGCTCTCGCTGGTCAAAAGCAGCTGTTTGGCCCCGTTGGAATCGGTCACATAGGTCACGCGGATGCTGACGGTGGTCATCATCAGCGTCAGGACAAGGCCCAGGCTGAGAAGGCACATCGCAAGCGCGCGGTGCCGGCCCGGTTTCTGTTCACACATAGGTTCGGAAGTGATACGAAACAACTCCTCTCTTTTTACAGTTTGGCTTTGTTTGCAGGCGGCTTCCTCCGCCTGCGTGGGGGGCGTCTGTGCGCGGCACAGGGCCGTCCCCTCCCGGCGGGAAGGGCCCGGCCTCTTTCACGTTTCAGACCGGCCCCAGGGCGGTTGATCTGCCGGACCGTCTCCGGCCGCCGCACCCGAAGGCATACCTTCCAAGCCGGCGTTTTACTTCCTGGTTTGTCTGTTTTTACTCGCTGCATCGTCCGTTGGGTGGGCGCAGCAGCTGTCCTATCTTAGCAGACCCAGACGGATTTGTCAAATCAGAAATTCATGATTCGTTAAAAAATTGGCGTACTTTTTTGTGCATCTTGTATAATCTTTTCGTCACAATTTTGTAGATTAAGTCTTGTTCATCCGATTTTCGATCCAAAAGCCCCCCGGAAGCTGTAACAGAAATTTAACATTTATTTTTTGTTTCATACGCAATTTTTTCCTCCGGAGGCGATCGGCTGCCAAAAAAGCGAACGTTTTCCGCCGGTTTTCTGCCCTCAAAAGGACACACTGTCCGGCCCGGCGGCCCGGGGCTACAATCGGTTCAAAACGGGGCCCCACAGCGCCCCGGGAAAGGAACGATCCAAACATGATGCACATCGAAATCGCAGCCCGGCAGCTTTCGGGCTGCACCGACTTCCTCCCCCGCCCGGCGCGGCTCCATCTGGGCAGCCAGAACGCCGAAGGGGTGGACGTCCTGGCCTTTGCCCTGCCGCCGGACTGGGCCGGGAAAAGCGTCTCCCTCCACGTCGAGCGGGCGGACGGCGCCCCTCAGACCGCCCTGCTGCTGGACGGCCAGGGGCAGGTGGCGGTGGACCGGCGGCTGACGGCCGCCCGGGCCGGCCGCTGGATGCTGACCGCCACCGACGGCGCGGGCTACACCGCCTACAGCCAGCCGGGGTGCTTCGACACCGGCGAGATCCTGGCGGAGGGAGAGGTGGGCGAGCCGCCCTCCCCTTCCTTATACGAGCAGTTCGTGGCACAGGTGCTGGACAGCGCCGGCGACGCCGCGTCCAGCGCCCAGGCCGCCGCCCAGAGCGCCGGGTCGGCCAGCGCCGCGGCCGGGCAGGCGGCGGACGCGGTGAGTGCAGCCCAGGCCAAAGCCGACGCCGCCAGCGCCAGCGCCGGCCGTGCCGAGGCCGCCGCCCTGCGGGCCGAAGCAGTGGCCCCCGAAGAAGGCCCGGTCATCAGCGTGAACAGCCAGGGCGGCCGGGTGGTGCTGGACGCCTGGGACGTGGGGGCGCTGCCCCTGCCCTCTGCCCCCGCATCCGGCTACCTTCTGCGGGTGCGGACGGTGGACAGCGACACGGGCGAGCTGACCACCGAGGCGGTGCCCGAGAGCAGCCTGAGCAGCTTTGTCCGCCGCACCGACCGCCCCACCGCCCAGCAGGCCGGCCCGGTCAAGCTGGCCGGCGGCTACGGCCTGGCCCTGACGGCGGACGGCGCGCTCCGGCTGGTCCCGGCCACCCAGGCCCAGCTGGACGCCATGACCGAGGCCTGGGCCCCCCTCACGCCGGCCCTGGTCCCCCTGGCCGTCAAGCGGGCCCTGGCCGCCGCCTGGGACAGTGCCGCCTGGACCGACGGCGACCGCACCCAGGCCCGGGCCACCCTGGGCGCGGCGGCGGCCTCCGCCCTGGAGGCCCTCACCGCCCGGGTGGAAGCCCTGGAGCTGGGAGGGGGCGCGGAGATCACCCAGCACCCTTTTGAGGCCGACCTTGGGACCCTGGCCAACCTGACCGCCGCCGGCGTCTGGAACCAGGCCGAGGCCCGCCTGGAATTTTGAAAGGAGGTTTTTCCATGGCAACGACTCTGGCTGCCCAGGAGGTGGGCAGCACCGTCACCCTGAAGGTAAACGGCGCCGACGCCGAATTCCTGGTGGTCCACCAGGGCAACCCCGACCCCGACGTCTACGACCCCAGCTGCGAGGGCACCTGGCTGCTGATGAAGAACGTCTACAGCCAGCGCCCCTGGGGCAGCGCCAGCTGCTACGCCGACGCGCCGGTTCACACCTGGCTGAACAGCACCTTTCTGGAGCTGCTGGACAGCGGCATCCGCCCGGCGGTCAAGACCGTCCGGCTGCCCTGCGCCGAAGGCTCCGACGTCCACAACGGCGCGGAGGGGGTAAGCGCCCAGATTTTTCTTTTGTCCATGCGGGAGATGGGTACCCCCGCCGCCCAAAAGACCGGCCTGGCCGACGAGGGCGCGCTGCTGGACTACTTCACCGACGGGGACGGCGGCGACGACCCTCTGCGGGCGTCCTCCGCCCGGTACTGGACCCGCTCGCCCTACACGGGGGGCGGCGGCAACGTCTGGTCGGTGGCGGGGGAAAGCGGCATCTGTTCCTACCGGGTCGGCTCGTCCAGCTACGGGGTGCGCCCCGCCCTGATCCTGCCCCAGGCCATGCCGGTGGAGGACGGGGCGGTCCAGCCCAACAGCGCCCCCGTCCTCACCAGCTCCAGCGGCGTCAGCGGGGCCGATCTGGGCACCCGGAACAGCCCCTTCTCCTTCGAGTACATGGCCACCGACCCCGAGGGGGCCAGCCTGTCCCTGACCGAGAAGCTGGACCAGGCCGTCACCCGCACCCTGACCGCGGCTTCGGGCTCCACCCAGCGGTTCGAAGCAGTGTACGACGCGCTGGCTTTCCTCAAGCTGGCCAACGGCGCCCACACCCTGCAGGTGACCGCCAGCGACGGGATGGCCTCCGCCGCCTTTCAGGCCACCTTCACCAAGGCGGTCCGCGCCGCCAGCCTGACTTTGACCCAGCCCATCGCCGCCGGCAAGCCCATCACCGCGGCCACCCTGCAGGTGGAGGGCAGCATCCCCGACGACGCGGCGTTCAGCGTCCAGGTGACCAACAACGCCCTGGACGACCAGCCGGTGTGGCAGGACGCCACCGAGGCCGTCCGCCAGGGCGGCAACGTCCTGTTCACCCATTCAACCGCCGCCAAGGGCCCGGCCTTCAACTTCCGGATCGAAGCGGCCCGGGGCGCCTCCGGCGACGGGGGCTACATCAGCAAGGTCAGCGGCGCGTTCCAGTAAGCGCACATCGGGCGGCATGGTTTTGCTTGACAAGCAGGAACGATTCCTGTTATAATTTTTTATGCAAACCGCACAGTTTTTCTGTGCCCACACGACCACCAAAGGAGGAGTGAAACCATGCGCTATGTCTGCCCGATCTGCGGCTACATCTACGACGAAGCCGCCGAAGGCGTCCCCTTCGACAGCCTGCCCGACAGCTGGGGCTGCCCCCTCTGCGGCGCGCCCAAACTGATGTTCGAGCCCGAAGCCGCCCCCGAGCCCCCCAAACCCCAGCCGGCGGCCGCCCCCCTTGCGGCCGGCGACGACGACCTGCAGCCGCTTTCGGCGGGCGCGCTGGCCGCCCTCTGCTCCAACCTGGCCCGCGGCTGCGAAAAGCAATACAAAGAGGAAGAGGCCGCCCTCTTCCGCCAGATCGCGGACTTTTACACTGCGGCCGCCCCCGCGGCGGAGGACCCCAGCCTCGAGGCTCTGGAGGCGCTGTTCCGCGACGACCTGGACAGCGGCTATCCCGGCCTGAGCGCCGCCGCCACCGCCCAGGGGGACCGGGGCGCCCAGCGCATCTGCGTCTGGGGCGAAAAGGTGACCCAAATGCTCTACGCCCTGCTGGGCCGCTACCAGCGGGAGGGCGAAGCCTTCCTCCGGGGCACCCAGGTGTGGGTGTGCTCGGTCTGCGGGTTCCTGTACATCGGGGACACGCCCCCCGAGCTGTGCCCCGTCTGCAAAGTGCCCGCATGGAAATTTGACAAGATCGAAGGGAGGCGGCCCGCATGAAAAAGACCATCGCCGTGCGCAACCTGCGCCTGTGCACCAAAGACTGCCTGTGCCTGTACGTCTGCCCCACCGGCGCGTCGGACACGGAGAACAGCGTCATTGACACCGCCAAGTGCGTGGGCTGCGGCACCTGCGCCGCCGCCTGCCCCAGCGGGGCCATCTCGATGGTGCCGGTGGAGTATCCGCCCCAGCAGAAAAAGGCCGGGGCGGTGCTGGCCCCCGCCTACGCCCTGGCCAACGCCAAGGCCCGCCAGGAGCAGGCCGCCCGCCAGCTGGCCGCCGCCGCCGAATCCGAC
Source organism: Candidatus Faecalibacterium gallistercoris (assembly GCA_019116585.1). Lineage (GTDB taxonomy): Bacteria > Bacillota > Clostridia > Oscillospirales > Ruminococcaceae > Faecalibacterium > Faecalibacterium gallistercoris. The sequence continues at coordinate 11,902 of DXBJ01000074.1, forward strand.
GGCCTGTACCGCCTGCTGACCGCCATGGCCCGGTCGGTGCGGCTGGTGCAGGAGGACCTGCTGCGGGAGTCGGGCTATATGCTGCCCCAGAGCGGCAACGCCCACGCCCTGCTGCAGGGCTGGGTGGACAGCCCGCCCAGCCCGGACTTCCCCACAGAGGCCGCCCGCCGCCTGCTGGAGCTGCTGCCCAACAACGACGCCCACGCCTGACCCCTGACTACAGAACGACCGCCCCCTTTCCGCACTGCGCGGCGAGGGGGCGGTTTTGTGCGCAACAACAATGCGGGGGCCGGCTTTCGCCAGCCCCCGCAGAGGGACCCTATCTTTCGTGACGCAAAGTTCTTTTGTTTTGGTGCGATCAACAACAGAAGGAATGACTGGTTAGGTATTCCTTTTTGCTGTCACATCGGATGGGTATTTACCCGGGCCCATAGGCGGTCTCAGGGCCTACAGACCCCTTACATCAAACACAGCATGGTGCTCTGTGTCTGTTATAAGTAGAATCACTTATAGGACTTGGCAGGAGTACGGGTAACGGTGTAAGCCACAACATATGCAGTCTGGCCATTCACTGCGTCGCTCACTTCAACGGAAGCAACACCTGCAGTGTAGGCGAAATCATACCAATACTCGCCATCCTTATCAGTGTAATTTCGGCTATCGGTGGGCAAATCAGACCAAGAGCCACTGCCGTATTCATAAATCTTTTCACCGTCAATCTTAGAAGCCAACGCCTTTGCAATGGTGCTTTCGTTCTGGCCTTCGCCTGCCACATACACAAGGCCTACAGCAGTCTGCGTCTCCTTATCGGTCGCTTCAGTGCTCGACTTATTAGAGCTCATGGTAACACCAGGCAGCGGAGCATACTTGCCGAGATCAGAGTCAATAGCAATCATAGTCGTTGCAATAGACTTCAAATCGTTCAGACCATTATAACCCACATTCTTAACAGCCTTTTCCAGAACAGCCTGCAGGTTAGAATCTGCAGAGAAAGTAACATTCTTGGTGGTATCCTCGTCCAGAGCAGCAATAACGCTGCCGGTCAGGCCAGTGTTAACAACGGGATCCTTCTTGTCGTCATCCGGTTTGGTGCCGTTGGAGCAGCCAGCCAGCATGGAGACAGCCATGACACCGGCCAGCATCAGGGAAGCAATTTTCTTGAGCTTCATAATGAATTTTCCTCCTTATGGTGTATAAAAGATAGAGACCCAAAACAGGTTGAAAGGAA
>DXBJ01000075.1 GCA_019116585.1 Candidatus Faecalibacterium gallistercoris
CCCCCTGGGGACAAAATTTGGCGCTGAACCGCGCACTCGCCGCAAAGCGGCTCGCACACTCTCAGCGCCAAATTTCCCTGTATGTGTCCCGTCCATCCGCACATGTCGGCTGGACGGGACTTTTTTGACAGTCTGTTCGTCTGCTTATGTCTGCTTAAATGTTGGGCATTTTGGCGGTGGGCATCATCAGCACCTTGCCGGTGCCGCGGTAGACGTTGACCAGGCCCTCCCCGGAGGCGGCCGAGCCGATCAGGCTCTTGCCCGAGCGCTCCACCGTGAAGCTGAGGCTTTTGCTCCAGGCGATGGCGTAGTTGCCGTCGATCTTGAGCACGTCGTCCTGCAGGGTGATCTCGATCAGCTCCTCCTGGGGGCAGTCCGATTCCACGCAGAATACGCCCCGGCCGTTCAGGCTCAGGTTGAACAGCCCCTCGCCGCCGGCCACCGCCGACGAAAGGTTGGAGCGCATCACGGCTTTGTGCTGCAGGCTGGATTCGCAGGCCAGGAACAGCCCGTCGTCCAGCACCACGCCGCCGCCCCATTCCGCCGCGTCCAGCAGGATCAGATATTTATAGGTGGGCTCCAGCACCAAAAGGCCGCTGCCGGTGTATTCGGGCTTGATGGCGGACTCGCCGGTGGCCTTGCCCCGGACGGCTTTGCCCAGAAAGTCGCCGACCCCCTTGATGCCGGTGGTGGCGTTGACGTCGCCCAGCATCCACTGCATGCTGCCGGCCTGGATGGTCACAGGCGAGCGGTCGAGACGGCAGACCAGCTGGCGCTTTTTGACGTTCATCTGGGCGCTGTAGTAGGCGGTGATGGCGGAATCCGGGGTGACGCTGAGGTCCCGCTGGTACTCGATGACCTGGAACGCACCCAGCTGTGCGATGACCTTGACGTCGTCGTTGTCGGTGAAATTGGCGATCTGATACATAACTTACCTCCTTGCGGCCGGTGATGGGGCGGGGAACTGCTTCCATTGTAGCAGACCGCAGCCCTAAATACAAGCAGAACCGCCCGGGAGCGGCCAGGCTCCCGGGCGGTTCCGGCACGGTCAGGCGTCCTTTTCGAGGGAAAGGGCGATCTGCTCGGGTGTGATGGGGATCTCCCGGTGCCACACGCCGGTGGCCCGGTAGATGGCGTGGGTCAGGGCGGGGGCGGGGGTGTTGATGACGATCTCGCCGATGGACTTGGCCCCGAAGGGGCCGGTGGGCTCGTAGCTGTGCTCAAACTCCACCCGCAGGCGGCCCATGTCCAGCCGGGTGGGCAGCCGGTACTGGAAGAAGGAGGACTCGATGGGGCGGCCGTTGTGGTCGTACTGGACGTTTTCGGTCAGGGTGTGACCGATGCCCTGGACGATGCCCCCTTCGGTCTGGATGCGGGCCAGGGCCGGGTTGATGGGGATGCCGCAGTCCACCACCGCCATGTAGTCCAGCACGGTGACCTGGCCGGTCTCCTTGTCCAGCTCGATCTCCACCATGCCCACCATGTAGGGCGGGGGAGACACCGGCGAAGAATGGCTGGCCGTCGCCTCGGCGGCGATGTTGTTGGATACCTGGCTCTTGTAGCCGATCTGCTCCAGGGTGACCGTCTCCCCGGTGGAGGCCCGGCGGACCTGCCGCCCCTCAAAAACGATCTCCTCCGGGGCGCAGCCCAGCATCCCGGCGGCAATGGCGCAGATCTTCCGCTTCAGCTCGGCGCAGGCCTGCTCCACCGCTTTGCCGGTGATGTAGGTGGTGGAGGAAGCGTAGGAGCCCGAGTCGTAGGGGGAGGCGTCGGTGTCCGCCCCAAAGACGGCTACATCCTCCACCCCGCAGTCCATGCACTCGGCGGCCATCTGGGCCAGGATGGTGTCGCAGCCGGTGCCCATGTCGGCGGCGCCGATGATCAGGTTGTAGGTGCCGTCCTCGCTCAGCTTGATGGTGGCGGAGCCCACGTCCACGTTGGAGATGCAGGATCCCTGCATGGCCATGGCCACGCCGGCAGCCCGGACCTTGCCGTTGCCCATATCCCGCACGGGGTACTTCTCGTCCCAGTGGAAGATCTGCCGGCAGTGCTCCATGCAGCGGTCCAGGGCGCAGGCGTTGGCCATCTCATTGTAATAGGAGGTCATCTGCATCCCTTCCCGCACCATGTTGAGGTCCCGCAGGCGGGTGGGGTCCATGTGCAGCCGCTCGGCCAGCTCGTTGACGATGGTCTCCAGCGCATAGATGCCCTGGGTCGCACCGTAGCCCCGGTAAGCCCCGGCGGACTGGTGGTTGGTGTAGACTACGTCGTAGCCAAAGCGGTAGGCCTCCAGGTTGCCGGTGTAGAGGGGGATGGCCTTGTGGCCCGACAGGCCCACCGTGGTGGGGCCGTGCTCGCTGTAGGCGCCGGTGTTGGACAAGGTGTACAGGTCGATGGCCCGGATGCGGCCGTCGCTGCCGGCGCCCAGCCGGATGCGGACCTCCATCTCATGGCGGGGGCTGCCCGCGGTCTGGGCCTCTTCCCGGGTGTAGATCAGTTTGGCGGGGCGGCCGGTCTGCAGGGTGACAAAGGCGGGGTAGACCTCGCAGACGGCGGTCTGCTTGGCCCCGAAGCCGCCGCCGATGCGGGGCTTTTCCACCCGGATGCGGCTCTTGGGGATGCCCAGCGCCCGGGACAGGATGCGCCGGACGTGGAACACGATCTGCGTGGAGGAAATGACATGGAGCCGCCCGTAGCGGTCCAGCTCGGTGTAGGTGCGGAAGGTCTCCATCATGGCCTGGTTGAAGGCCTTGGTGTGGTAGGTGCGGTCCAGCACGATGTCGCAGCGGGCCAGGACGGCGTCCACGTCGCCGTCCCCGCTGGCGCCGCTGGCGACCAGGTTGCGGCGGTTGTCGCCCCCCACCGGGCAGGAGGGGTACCAGTCCTCCTCCGGGTGGACCAGGACGGGGTTGTCCTTGGCGGTGTGCATATCCAGCACCGCCTCCAGCACCCGGTATCGGACTTTGACGGCCTTCATGGCCCGCAGGGCGGCCTTTTCGTCCTCGGCGGCGATGATGGCCACCGCGTCCCCGGCAAACCGGACGTGCCGGTCCAGGATCAGGCGGTCATAGGGGGAGGGCTCGGGGTAGGTCTGGCCCGCAATGGTAAAGCGGGTCTGGGGCACGTCCTGCCAGGTGTAGACGGCCACTACGCCGGGGATCTTCCGGGCGATGGTGGCGTCGATCTCCTCCACGATGGCGTTGGCGTGGGGGCTGCGCAGGATCTTGACCACCAGGGCGTCCCGGGGGGTGATGTCGTCGGTGTAGACCGGCTTGCCCAGCAAAAGCTGCATGGCGTCCTTTTTGGGGACGGCCTGGTTGACGGTGCGCAGGCCGGCCCGCTCTTGTCTCTGCTTCTCAGTCATGGGCCGGCCCTCCTTTGCGGCTGTCCAAATAGGCGCGGATGCCCCGCAGCTGCCCGTCGTAGCCCGAGCAGCGGCAGAGGTTGCCGGCGAGGTACGCGCGGATCTCGTCGTCGGTGGGGTCGGGGTTTTCCCGCAGCAGGGCGATGGTGTTCATCACAAAGCCGGGGTTGCAGAAGCCGCACTGGTCGGCCCCCTGGCTGGCGATGAAGCGGACGAAACCGGCAGCTTCGTCCTGCAGGCCCTCCAGGGTCTGGACGCTGTGGCCCGCCGCCCGGGCCGCCAGCATGGAGCAGGAGAGGACGGGCCGGCCGTCTACCAGGACGGTGCACAGGCCGCAGCCCGAAGTCTCGCACCCGCGCTTGACGCTCAGGCACCCATGGGCCCGCAGGAAGTCGATCAGCAGGCAGTCAGGCTCGACGGAGGCGGCCAGAGGCTTGCCGTTCAGGGTCAGTTTCAGTTCCATCATAAGGCGTTTCCTCCCGCTTCTTCCGCCGCGCGGCGGACCAGGACTTTGACCAGGTGGGTCCGGTAGGCGGCGCTGCCCCGGCTGTTGCTGCCGGTGGGGGTCCGCTCCGCCGCCCATTGGGCAAAGGCGCGGGCGCGCTCCGGGGTGATGCCGCCGGCCAGCAGGCCGGCCTCGTCCCGCAGGACGATGGCCTTGCCGGGGCGGGCCCCCACCACCGCCCGGCAGACGCCCTCCATCTGGGAAAAGGCGCAGTTCAGCACCGGGATGTCGGTGCGCTGGTTGCGCATGGCCTGGTAGGCAAAGCGCCCCGGCCGCTTGTAGACGATCACCCGGACCAGCAGGTCCCGGTCGTAGGGCATGGCGGCGAACTGCTCCAGCGGGACCAGCCCGCCCCGGTACAGCTGGACCCAGGTGTCCATGGAGAGCATCCAGGTCAGCAGGTCGGAAAAGCCGAACCGGCTCCACAGGCTGCCCCCCAGCGTGGCCATATTGCGGAACTGCACCCCCACGATGTCCTGCACCGCGCGGGCCGCGGCGCCCTGGGTGTATGCGTTGAGGCCGGCGTGCTGCTCGATCTGGCGCAGGGTGACCATCGCCCCCAGGGTGAACTGCTCCTCCGTCTCCTCGATGGCGTCGAGGCCGAGGCGGCACAGGTCGATGGCAGTGGAGACGGGGAGGCTCTCCATCTTGAGCCAGAGCATCCCGCCCAGGATGCGGGCGCTGCGCTTCTGGTTCAGCTGCCAGGCTTCCTCCAGGGTCTGGGCCTGGACGTAGGTTTGGATTTGGATCATAGGCGTTCCTTTTCTTCTCTCTTTTCCGTGGGTGTGCGGCGGCAGGCCTGCGCCGCCGGGCCGCACGCGGACGGGTCAAAGGCTCCTGCCGGCGTCCCGCCCGCGCGGGATTTTTGACGATGCGTGTCGGCTCTATTATAACAGCGCCCCTTGCATTTGGAAAGGGAAATTGCTATAATTGCGTTGTTGTTTCAAAACTACAACGAGCAAGAAGGAGAGAATCATGAAACAGAACCGAATCCTTTCTCTGGTGCTGGCGGGGGCGCTGGCCCTGAACCTGGCCGCCTGCGGCGCGCCTTCCGGCAGCACCGCCGCTTCCGGCGCTGCATCCAGCGAAGCCGCCGCCTCCAGCGCTGCGTCCAGCGCGGCTGCGGCGTCCAGCGAAGCGGCCGAGGCCGCCTACCCCCTCACCCTGACCGACCAGGCGGGGCGGGAAGTGACCCTCGAGGCCGAGCCCGAGACGCTGGTCAGCGGCTATTACATTTCCACCAGCCTGCTCATCGCCCTGGGGCTGGAGGACCAGCTGGTGGGCATCGAGGCCAAGGCGGACAGCCGGCCCATCTACGCCCGCAGCGCCCCCCAGCTGCTGGACCTGCCCAGCGTGGGCACCGCCAAGGAGTTCGACCTGGAGGGCTGCCTGGCGCTGGAGCCGGATCTGGTCATCCTGCCCCTCAAACTGCAGGACAGCGCCGACACCCTGGCTGAAATGGGCGTCCCGGCCCTGGTGGTCAACCCGGAGGACCAGGACCTGCTGAACGAGGCCGTCACCCTGATCGGTGAGGCGACCAACACTTCGGACCGCGCCGCCGCCCTGCTGGACTTTGCCGCCGGGCAGGAGGAGCGCCTGGCCCAGGCGCTGGAAGGCGCTGAGACCCCCAGCGTCTACCTGGCGGGCAACTCGGACTTTTTGTCCACCGCGGGGGACGCCATGTACCAGGCTGACATGATCCGGATGGCGGGGGGCGTCAACGCCGCCGCCGAGATCACCGACACCTACTGGGCCACGGTCAGCTACGAGCAGGTCCTCGCCTGGGACCCTGACTACATCGTCCTGGCGTCGGACGCCTCCTATACAGTGGACGACGTCCTGAACGACCCCAGCCTGGCGGGCTGCAAGGCGGTGGAAAACGGCAGCGTGGTCCAGATCCCCGGGGACGCCGAGGCCTGGGACAGCCCGGTGCCCAGCGGCATCCTGGGCTCGGTGTGGCTGGCGTCGGTCCTCCACCCGGAGGAATGCCCGGCCGAAGAGGCCCAGGCCGTCATCAACGAGTTCTATGAGACGTTCTATGGTTTCACCTACAGCGAGAACTAAGATCTTTTGTGCAGCCGGGGCGGTTTTGCTTGCCGCCCTGGCTGCTGCCAGTTTATTTGCCGGAAAATATCCCCTCACCCTGGCCGGCCTGCTGGCGGGGGACGAGATGCAGCTGCGGGTGTTCTGGACCCTGCGGGTCAGCCGGACGGCGGTGGGGGCGGCCGGCGGGTTTGCCCTCGGGGTCGCGGGCTTCGTCTACCAGACGGTATTCCGCAACCCGCTGGCCTCCCCGGACGTGATCGGCGTGTCCTCGGGGGCCAGCGCCGGGGCCGCGGCGGGCATCCTGTTCTGCTCCGGAGCGGCGGCGGTGACGGCGGCTTCCTTTGCGGGGGCGCTGGCGGCGGTGGGGCTGTCCCTGGCTCTCTCCGCCCTGGACCGGTCGGGCCGGCACAGCACCATCGTCCTGGCGGGCATCGCGGTCCATTCGCTGGCCCAGACCGCCCTCATGTGCCTCAAGCTCACCGCCGACCCCGAGCGGGAGCTGGCCAGCATCGAATACTGGATCATGGGCAGCCTGAACGGCATCACCGGCTACGGCATCGGGGGCAACCTGGCCCTGTGCGCCCTCTGCGTGGGGGTGCTCTTCCTGCTGCACCGGCAGATCATCCTGCTGTCGGCCGAGGAAGGGGAGGCCCGGATGCTGGGGGTGGAGGTGGGCCGGCTGCGGCTGGCCGTCCTGCTGGCGGCCACCCTGGCGGTGGCCTGTGTGGTCAGCCTGTCGGGGCTCATCAGCTTTGTGGGGCTGCTGGCCCCCCACGGGGCGCGGCTGCTCACCCGGCGCAGCGGCCCCGGCACCATGCTGCTGGGCGGGCTGTTGGGCGGCATCCTGCTGACCGGCGCGGATCTGCTGGCCCGCAGCGTGGCCGCAGCCGAGCTGCCGGTGAGCATCTTCACCAGCCTGCTGGGCGCGCCCTTCCTGATTTTCCTGATCGTGAAGGGGAGGCGTGACCCATGAGTTTTCTGGCGGTGCAGGCCCTGGCGGCGGGCTACGGCGGCCGGCAGGTCCTGAAGGGCGTCTCCCTGGAGGCCGAGGCCGGGCAGCTGGTGGGGGTGCTGGGGGCCAACGGCAGCGGCAAGACCACCCTGCTGAAGGCGGTCTGCGGCATTCTGCCTCACACCGGGGCCTGCGCCCTGGACGGCCTGGGGCTGGAGGGCCTGCCGCCCCGGCAGCTGGCCCGGCGGTGCAGCTACATCCCCCAGCGCAGCGGCATCGCCATCGACCTTTCGGCGCTGGAAGTGGTGCTGATGGGCTTCAATCCCCGGCTGGGCCTGCTGGAACGGCCCACCCCCGCCATGCGGGCGGAGGCCCGGGCGGCCCTGGCCCGGGTGGGGCTGGCAGGCCGGGAGGAAGAAAATTACCTCCACCTCAGCGAGGGGCAGAAACAACTGTGCATCCTGGCCCGGACCCTTGTGTCCGGCGGGGGCCTGCTGCTGCTGGACGAGCCCGAGAGCGCCCTGGACCTGCGATACCGCAGCCGGATGCTGGGGCTGCTGCAAAGCTGGGTGCGGCAGGGGCGGCGGGCGGCGCTGGTGGCGCTGCACGACCCGGCCCTGGCCCTCAACGGCTGCGACCGCCTGGTGATCCTGGAGGAAGGGCGGGTCCGGGGCGTGCTGGACCCGGCCTCGGACCCGCTGGAGGAGATGGAGCGGCAGCTTGCGGCGGTGTACGGGGCGGTCAGCCTCTGCCGCTGCCGGGGCCGCACCGGGCACAGCCAGCTGGTGCTGCTGAAAGAACCGGACGAGCCCGCCGGATGACCGGCGGAGAGGGCGCGGGCCTGGTTGTGCCGGGGCCGCGCGAGGTGAACAAGATGAAAGCAGTGACAAAAGTGATCTTCCTGGATGAGATGGGGGAAAAGTTTTTTGGGGAAGGCCCCTGCCGCCTGCTGCACGGGGTGGAGGAGACCGGCTCTCTGCGGGCGGCGGCCCTGTCCATGGGGATGGCCTACACCAAAGCCCTCAAGCTGGTGCGCCGCGCCGAGGGGGTGCTGGGCTTTGCCCTGACCACCCGCACCGCCGGCGGACGGGACGGCGGGGGCAGCAGCCTGACCCCGGAAGGAAAGGAGTGGCTCCAGCGCTATGAAGCTTACCGCGACGCCTGTGCCGAGGCCGGACGCCGGCTGTATCTGGACTTCTTTCCAGAGCAGCGGTAGACGCCATCTGATCCTGACAGGGGGCCGGGGCAGCGGCAAGAGCACCCGGCTGGAGGCGTTGGCAGCCCGCCTGTCGGACCGGGCGCTGCCCGGCGTTTCCACCTGGGCCCAGCCGGGGCAGGCGGTCTGGCTCCGGGACAACCTCACGGGCGAGCAGGCCGCAGTGGGGAGGTTCGACCCCGGCCTGCCCGGCCCGGAAAACCGGATGCGCCCGGTGGAAGAAGCCTTCCGCACGCTGGGGGCCGGGGCGCTGGCCCGGGCCGCCGCGGCGGCGGGGGAGTGGGCCTCGGTGGACGAGGTGGGCTATCTGGAAACGTCCTGCCCGGCCTACTGCCAGGCCCTGCTGGCCCTGATGGAGCGCAAGCGGGTGCTGCTGGCGGTCCGCAAGCAGGAGCTGCCCTTCCTGCAGGAGCTGTGCCGGCGGCCGGACGTTTTCTGCGTAGACCTGGACGCCCCCTTCGGGCGGCTGGGATGCGTGGTCATGGCCTCGGGCGTGGGGCGGCGGTTCGGGGGCGGCAAGCTCCTGGCCGGGCTGTGGGGCAGGCCGCTGCTCCAGTATGCCCTGGACGCCACCGGCGGCGTTTTCCTCCGCCGGGTGGTGGTCACGCGGGACCCCGCCGCCGCGGCCCTCTGCCGGGAGCAGGGGATCGAAACGATCCTTCACAGCCAGCCGTACCGCAGCGACACCGTCCGCCTGGGTCTCGAAGCCCTGGCCGGTCCGGAGGCACCGTCTCTGGCGGGGTGCCTGTTCTGCCCCGCCGACCAGCCCCTGCTCCGCCGGGAGACGGTGGCTTCCCTGGCTCTGTGCGCGGCCTGCGCGCCGGGCCCCATCTGGCGGCCCGCCTGGCAGGGCAGGCCGGGGGCGCCGGTCCTCTTCCCGGCGTGGGCCTTTGCGGAGCTGGCCGCCCTGCCCCAGGGCAGGGGAGGCGGCGAAGTGGTCCGGCGTCACCCGGAGCGGGTCCGCTGCGTCCCGGTGGAGGACCCCGCCGAGCTGCTGGACATCGACCGCCGGCAGGATTTGGAACGGCTGGAACGACTGGAACGGCTGGAACACCGGAACGATGCCCGCCTTTTGTAAAGCCTGCGCCTTCCCGCTGCCCGGGAATGGTGGGATACATCGCATAAGTATGACTTATTTTGTCCTTGCTTTCTGTCGGTTTTTAGGATATACTGTCCACTGTTGGTATTTTGGGGCAGAGCGGAACGGTTTCGGCTCCGCCCCTGGGAGCAACCTTGGAAAGTGAGGCTAATTCATGAGCAACCTGACCCAAAACAACGCCGAATTGCTGAAATTTGACGGCAAGCCCTCCTGGGGAGCGGCGTTCCCCCAGGCGATGCAGCACGTGCTGGCCATGCTGATCGGCAACATCACCCCGCCCATGCTGATCGCCGGCACCTGCGGCCTGTCGGCGGAGGAAAAGATCATGCTGACCCAGGCCGCCATGATCATCGGCGGCATCACCACCCTGCTGCAGCTGTTCCCGGTGTTCGGCTTTGGCATGAAGATGCCCAACGTCATGGGCGTTGCCTTTGCCTATATGCCCATCCTGACCATCATCGGCCAGCAGTACGGCATCGCGGCGATCTTCGGCTCGCAGCTGGTGGCGGGCTTTGTGTCCATCTTTGTGGGCATGTTCATCGGCAAGATCCGCAAATTCTTCCCGCCCATCGTCAGCGGCACGGTGGTCATGAGCATCGGCCTGTCCCTGTACAAGACGGCCATCAGCTACATCGGCGGCGGCTCGGCGGCCCAGGCCAACGGCACCTTCGGCTCGGGCAAGTTCTGGTTCCTGGCCATCCTGACCCTGATCGTCACCCTGGCCTGCAACTTTTTCGGCAAGGGGCTGGTCAAGGCGTCCGGCATGCTCATCGGCATCGTGGTGGGCTACGCGGCCTCCCTGCTGGTGGGCGGCGTGGTCAGCTTTGCCGACTTTGAGGCGGCGTCCTGGTTCGCCCTGCCCCGGCCCTTCTACTTTGGGATGGAGTTCCATCTGGACGCCATCGTCATGATGATCCTGATGTACATGGTCCAGGCGGTGCAGACCATCGGCGACGTTTCGTCCACCGCCATCGGCGGCTTTGGCCGCCAGTGCACCGACCAGGAGCTGGGCGGCGCCATCAAGGGCCAGGGCATCTGCGGCATGATCGGCGCCGTGATCGGCGGCCTGCCCACCGACCCCTACAGCCAGAACGTGGGCCTGATCTGCACCACCAAGGTGGTGGCCCGGCGGGTCTTTACCATGGTGGGCGTCATCATGCTGCTGGCCGGCATCTTCCCCAAGTTCAGCGGCCTGATGGCTACCATCCCCCAGCCGGTGCTGGGCGGCGCTACGGTCACCGTCTTTGCGGCCATCACCATGTCCGGCATCCAGCTGCTGAACGAGCAGCCCCTGAACTACCGCAACCGGATGATCGTGGGCATTGCCCTGGCCATCGGCCTGGGCATCGACGCGGCCCCCGACATCCTCCAGTTTGTGCCCCAGCTGCTGCGCAACATCTTCGGCAGCAGCCTGGTGGTCTCCTTCCTCATCGTCTTTATCCTGAACCTCATCATCCCCAAAGACGACACCCCTGAAAACTGAGCCCTTTCACAGACTGTCCCAAAAGTCCCAGCCGTGCGCATGGCCGCCCGGCCGGGACTTTTTTTGCGGCCTTTTTTCGCAGGGGACTGCAATCCATGACATCCTCCATGCAAAATCTTACATCCATGATGCAATGAAGGTCGGAAATTGTTATAATTTGATTCTGGAACATGGAAGGATCGGCATCCGGGCTTCCTGGCCGGGGATTTGAATCTCCTGCCGGGCACCGTTCTGCCCGTCCCGCCATGCTATGCCCCTGGGTGTTTTCGACTTTCAGGGGCTGTCCTGCGTCATCGGCGTCCAGCTGGATCAGCGAGCCTGCATTTTGTTTGATATGCTGTGCATGGGCTGATCCTCGCGGCCGGTGGCCGGCCCCGTCCTGAAATACCGGGATGGGAAAGGGATAACTGCCTGGGAAGCTGGCTCCGGGCCGGGGAGGACCCGGCGGCCGGCTGGCAGGCGGCACAAAAAAGCGGCAGACCGATGCGGTTCGGTCTGCCGCTGTTTTTTGTGGTTACAGGATGTCGATGTGCTCGCCGCTGAGGGCTTTGTTCATGCTGCGGACGGCGCAGAACTTGCCGCACATGGAGCAGGTGTCGTCGTGCTCGGGGGAGCGGCTGGCCCGGACGGCCTTGGCGGTCTCGGGGTCGAGGGCGCAGGCCCACTGGGCTTCCCAGTCCAGGGCGCGGCGGGCGTCGCCCATCCGGTCGTCGATCTCCCGGGCGCCCCGCACCCCTTTGGCAATGTCGGCGGCGTGGGCGGCGATGCGGCTGGCGATGATGCCCTGACGGACGTCCTCCAGGTTGGGCAGGGCCAGATGCTCGGCGGGGGTGACGTAGCACAGGAAGGCGGCGCCGTTCATGGCGGCGATGGCCCCGCCGATGGCGGCGGTGATGTGGTCGTAGCCGGGGGCGATGTCGGTGACCAGGGGGCCCAACACATAGAAGGGCGCGCCCTTGCAGATGGTCTGCTGCACCTGCATGTTGGCGGCGATCTGGTCCATGGGGACGTGGCCGGGGCCTTCCACCAGGACCTGGACGTCCTTTTCCCAGGCGCGGCGGGTCAGCTCGCCCAGCCGGACCAACTCGTTGATCTGGCAGACGTCGGTGGCGTCGGCCAGGCAGCCCGGGCGGCAGGCGTCCCCCAGGGAGATGGTGACGTCGTATTCCCGGCAGATGTCCAGGATCTCGTCGTAGTATTCGTAGAAGGGGTTCTCCTGGCCGGTCATGCACATCCAGGCAAACACCAGCGACCCGCCCCGGGAGACGATGTTCATCTTCCGCTTGTGGCTGCGGATCTGGTCGATGGTCTCCCGGGTGATGCCGCAGTGGAGGGTGACGAAATCCACGCCGTCCTCCGCGTGGAGCCGCACCACGTCGATAAAGTCCCGGGCGGTGAGGGTGTCCAGGTCCCGCTGGTAATGGATGACGCTGTCGTACACCGGCACAGTGCCGATCATCACCGGGCACTCATGGGTCAGCTTCTGGCGGAAAGGCTGGGTGTTGCCGTGGCTGGACAGGTCCATGATGGCGTCGCCGCCCATCTCCACCGCCGAGAGCACCTTCTGCATCTCCACGTCGTAATCTTTGCAGTCCCGGGAGACGCCCAGGTTGACGTTGATCTTGGTGCGCAGCATCGAGCCGATGCCCTCGGGGTCCAGGCAGGTGTGCAGCCGGTTGGCCGGGATGACCACCTTGCCGCTGGCCACCAGGGGCAGCAGCTCTTCCACCGTCATCCGCTCCTTGCGGGCCACCGTCTCCAGCTCGGGGGTCACGATGCCCCGGCGGGCGGCGTCCATCTGGGTCGCATAGTTCCGTTCGCTCATCTTGTTTCTCCTTTTCTGGGGGGTTATTCTGCTTCCTGGGCAAAGACGCCCTGCAGCGTCCAGGCGTGGTCCATGGGGCCGCTGCCCTGGCCCAGGTCCAGCATGGCGGCCAGGGCCCCGGTCAGGTAGGCTTTGGCCCGCTCCACCGCCTGGGGCAGGTCAAAGCCCTTGGCGAGGTTGGCCGCGATGGCGCTGGACAGGGTGCAGCCGGTGCCATGGGTGTTGGGGTTGGGGACCCGCCTGCCCTCAAACCAGCGCAGGCTGCCCCCGGCGTACAGCAGGTCGTTGGCGTCCTGGACGCTGTGGCCGCCCTTGAGCAGGACCGCGCAGCCGTACTGCTCCCCGATCCGGCGGGCGGCCTGCTCCATGGCGGGGCGGCCGTCGATCTCCATCCCGGCCAGAAGGGCGGCCTCGGGGATGTTGGGGGTGGCCACCAGGGCCATGGGCAGCAGGACCCGCCGGAGGGTCTCCACCGCCTCGGGCTGGATCAGCCGGGCCCCGCTGGTGGCCACCATCACCGGGTCCAGCACGATGTTCTGGGCGCCGTAAAAGCGCAGCCGCTCCCCGATGGTCTCGATCAGAGCGGGGGAGGAGACCATCCCGATCTTGACTGCGTTGGGGCGGATGTCGGTGAACACCGCGTCCAGCTGCTGGGCCAGGAAGGCGGGGGGCACTTCCAGGATGCCCTGGACGCCGGTGGTGTTCTGGGCGGTCAGGGCGGTGACGGCGGTCATGGCAAAAACGCCGTTCATGGTCATGGTTTTGAGGTCGGCCTGGATCCCGGCGCCGCCGCTGGAATCGCTGCCGGCAATGGACAATGCTGTTTTCATGGGGTGCTCCTTTCTGTCTGGGCGGGGGTCAGCTGTCCTGCGCCATGGCGTCGGCCAGAGCCCGGAGCTCCCGGGCGGCGGCGGTGATGTCCGGCGCGCCGAACAGGGCCGAGACCACCGCCGCGCCCGCCGCGCCCGAACCCTGCAGCTGCAGGATGTTGCGGGACCCTACCCCGCCGATGGCCACCACCGGGATGCGCACGGCCCGGCAAACGGCCTGCAGCCCGGCATAGGAAAGCGGGGTGGCGTCGGTCTTGGTGGCGGAGCCAAAGACGGCCCCGGCCCCCAGATAGTCCGCCCCGCCGGCCTCGGCCAGGCGGGCCTGCTCCGGGTCGTGGGCCGAGACCCCGACGATCAGCCGGCGGCCCGCCCGGCGGCGGACTTCGGCCACCGGCAGGTCGTTCTGGCCCACATGGACGCCGTCCGCGCCGCTGGCCAGGGCCACGTCCAGATCGTCGTTGACGATGAAGGGCACCCCGTACCGGTGGCAGAGGGCGCAGATCTGCCGGGCTTCGTCCAGGAAGGCGGCTTTGTCCAGCTGCTTTTCCCGCAGCTGGACGCAGGTGACGCCTCCCTGCAGGGCGGCTTCCACCTGCTGGTATAGGGTCAGGGGGCCGGTCCAGGCCCGGTCGGTGACGGCATAAAGCCGCAGGCTGGTCTTATCGAAGTTCATAGCGTGCTCCTTCCTCCAGCTGGGCGGGGGTCAGGCGGTAGACCGCGTCCAGGATCTTGTCCCGGTAGGCGGCGTTGCCCTCCTGGGGGGCCAGCCGGGCATAGGCGATCTCGCCGCACAGGCCCATGGCGCAGACGGCGGCCGCGGCGGCCTGCAGGGTCTGGCCGGGGCTGGCGGCGGCAAAAGCCGCCGTCAGGCAGGAGAGCTGGCACCCGGCGCCGGTGACATGGCGCATCATGGGGTGGCCGTTGTGGATGCAGAAGGCAGCCCGGCCGTCGGTGACAAGGTCGGTCTCGCCGGTGACGGCCACCACCGCGCCGGTGCGGCGGGCCAGCTGCCGGGCCAGCTCCAGAGCGGCATCCAGGGTCTGGGGGGTGATCCGGTCCCCGGCGTCCACCCCGCAGGGATGGCCGGCGCCGGCGGCCAGGGCCTGGATCTCGGACAGGTTGCCCCGGATGACGGCGAACCGCACTTCCTCCAAAAGCTGGCGGGCGGTCCGGGTGCGGAAGGCGGAGGCCCCCGCCCCTACCGGGTCCAGCACCGCCGGGATGCCGCTCCGGTTGGCCTGCCGGCCCGAGGCCAGCATGACCGGGACCCGCCCGGCCTGCAGGGTGCCCAGATTGAGGGTCAGGCCCTGGCTGCGGGCGGTGATCTCGGCGGCTTCCTCAGGGGCGTCGGCCATGATGGGGGAGGCCCCCGCCGCCAGCAGGAGGTTGGCGCAGTCGTTGACTGTGACGTAATTGGTGATGCAGTGGATCAGGGGGTGGGCCTGCCGCACGGCCTGCAAAAAAGCTCCCAGCATAGGGGCCCGCCCTTACTGCGACAGCTTGTGCTGCATCCGGCCCAGGGCGCCGGTGTTCTGCAGCGCGCAGACCAGCACGCCCGAGATCACCGACCCCGCCGCAGTGGAGACCAGGAAGGGGACGATGTAGGCGTAGAAGGCGATCTCGCCGGCGCTGTTGCCCATCAGCAGGATGGAGACGGGGTAGGCGCACAGCCCGCCCAGCACCGCGGTGCCGAACACCTCGGCCAGAAGGGTCAGGGTCAGGCTGCGGGTCTTGTGGTAGGCGAGGCCGCACAGCAGGGCCCCCACCATGCTGCCGGGGAAAGCCATCAGGCTGCCCAGGCCGGTCAGGTTGCGGATCAGGCTGGCGGCAAAGGCCACCCCGATGCCGTAGTAGGGCCCCAGCAAAACGGCGCACAGCACGTTGATCATGTGCTGGATGGGGGCGCACTTGCTGCCGAACATGGGGAAGGAAAACATGCTGCCCACCACAGCGATGGCGCAGAACAGGCCGGCGAGGGTCAATTTTTGGATGCGGGTGTGTTTCATGGCGATAGCTCCTTTGACGGATGACAAGACGGATTCGGCCCGGCAAAGCGGCGGGCCCGGCGCAAAAAAACAGGAGACGCCCTGAAACGGCGTCTCCCGGTCAAAAGTGCATGGTACCACAACTTCCTACGGCGGCATTATCCGCATCAGGTTATGGGTCGAAGGTGAATCCTTCCTCTCAGCCTGTCCACACAAGCTCCCCAGGGGTCTTCAGTTTTTCCGGCTCTATTATAATCCCGCCGCCGCGCGGCGTCAAGAGGCGGGCGGGGCCTCCATCCGGCGGAAGAACCCGGCCGACAGCGCCCCCACGGCGCACAGGAGCAGCCCGCTGGGCAGCAGGACCCACGGGGGCGCCAGACGGTCGAACAGAAAACCGTAGACGAGCTGCCCCAGGGGTTGGGCGCACATGGACAGGGTAAAGACGCAGGACATCACCTTGCCCATCAGGGCGGCGGGGGTGCGGCTCTGGATCAGGGTGGCGGCGCAGATGGAAAAGACGCTGCACCCCAGCTGGCAGCCGCAGAACAGGACCAGCAGGGCCAGGTAATGCCCCAACGCCCCCAGCGGCAGCAGAAAGACGCCGCCCGCCGCCAGCAGGCAGAGCCCCACCAGAGAAAACACGGCGCTCAGGTGCCGGGGGCGCATCCGCCCAGCCAGCAGGGAGACCAGCACCCCGCCCAGGATGGCGGCCGCCCCCATGGCGCTTTCGGCGGCGCCGTAGTGGCGGGCGGACAGGCCTAGCACCGTCCGCACCAGGTAGGGGAAGCCCACCACCAGCGCCCCGGCGATGAACATGCTGGCCAGGGCGGCCAGACCCAGCAGCCCCAGGATGGCCGGCTGCTCCCGGCGGAGGAAACGGAGGGTGAGGGCAAAGTCCTGCCGGATGAGGGCGGCCAGGCCGGCCGTGGGCCCGGGCGCGGGGCAGGGCAGCCGGAGGAAGCACTCGAACAGGGCGGTGAGGAAAAAGCAGGCCACCGCTCCCCATAAGACGGGGCGTATCCCGAAGGCTGTGTAAAAGAGGCTGCCCAGGAAAGGGGTGGCCAGGGAGGCCAGGGCCTGCACCTGGTTGACCATGGCGTTGCCCCGCAGGACGTTGTCGCCGGACAGCATCTGGGGCACACAGGCCTGCACGGTGGGGGACTCGAAGGCGGCCAGCACCGACAGGAGGATCAGCAGGGCGGCGATGACCGCCAGGTCCGGCCCGTGGGGCAGAGCCAGGGCCGCCAGCAGGACCGAGAGGCCCGACAGGGTGTCCAGCCCAGCCATGACTGCCCGGCGGTCGGCCCGGTCGGCCAGGATGCCGCCGAAGGGGGAGAGCAGGATGGTGGGGACCATGGACGCCGCCAGCAGCCCCGCAAAAAGGGAGGCGGAGCCGGTCCGCTCCAATACGTACATGGAGAGGGCGAATTTGAGGGTGAGGTTGCCCGTCAGGGAGCTGACCTGCCCCAAAATCAGCAGGGTGAAGTTGCGGTTGAAGAGTTTTTCCTTCATGGTCAGTTCCTCCGGAAGAGCAGGATGCGCAGCAGGGCGGACGCAAGGGCGGCCGCGCCCAGCCCGGCGCACCAGAAACAGGGGACGCGGCGCCCGCCGCTGGCAAAGTGCCGGGCTGCCATCAGCAGCCCCACGCCGGCCAGCAGCTCCACGCTGCATACGATCCAGCGGAACAGGGCGCTGCCGTCCCAGGCGTCGGTCAGGCGGCCGGCCCCGGCCTCCATCGCCCGTTCAAAGCGTCCGGCGGCGCGCTCGACAGCCTGCGCAAAGCGGTCGGCGGCCTGGTCGACCATGCGGTCAAATTCGTGCTCGGTCATGGTGGATACCTCCATTTTCACGGTGTGTATTTGCATACATTCAGAAGGTATGTATAACGCCAAAAGAAAAACAGCAACAGCCGGGCGTTATCATACATTCCAAATGAATGTATCGTGGTCTGAAAAAATGCCTCGCGGGGAGGCATGGGAAAACAAAGCGCAGCGCTCATGGGCCGGCGGGAGCATCCTGATAGACGCCGTCGGGGATGCGGTCGAAAAATGCGTCGATGATCCGGCGGGTGGCGTCATCCACCAGGGGCACCCCCATCCGGTCCAGCATGGCGGCCAGGAAGTCGAATTTGCGCCGGGCCTGGGCTTTGGTGGAAGGGAACACCGACGGCAGGAGCCACAGACTGGTCAGCAGGGGGAGCAGCTCGGCCAGTTCCCGGGGATAATCGGTGTGGAGCGAGCCGTCCCGGTTGCCCTCCTCCAGCAGCATCTGATAGTAGGGGGTCAGGGTGCGCCGGTTGGACTCGATCATCTCCGCCAGCAGGCGGGGGTTGCGGATGATGGGCAGGGACTGCAGGGTCACGCTGGCGGCGGCGCTGTCCGACTGGTTGAGGCGGATGGCTTCCCGCAGCTTTTGCAGGCCGTTCAGGTCGGTGCGGCCGCGCACTGCTTCAAAGGGGTTGTTCTGCTGGAACATCCGGTCCCCCACGGCGTTCAGGATCTCTTCCTTGGATTTGAAGTGGTGGTAGACCGCCCCCTTGGTCAGGCCGCCCAGCTGGTCCACGATGTCCTGGATGGTGGTCTGGTCATAGCCTTTTTCGAGAAAAAGGCGCTGGGCCGCATCCAGGATGCGCTCCACCGTCTCTTCCGGGTATTTGTTGCGGGCCATGGGCGGGGTCTCCTTTCAAACATTCACGCGGTATGTATCTGCTGTCAGTATACCAGAACGCCCTCTGCCTGTCAAGGGGCATCCGCCGGGGCGGCGTTTTGGGCCTGGTAGTTCTGGCCCCAGTTCCACATGGCGTCCAGGATGGGTTTGAGGCTTTTCCCCAGGTCGGTCAAGCTGTATTCCACCCGCGGGGGCACCTCGGCATACACCTGCCGGTGGACCAGGCCGCTGGCCTCCATATCCCGCAGCTGGGCGGTGAGCACCTTTTGAGAGACATGGCCGATGGACTTTTTCAGCTCTCCAAAGCGCTTGGTGCCGGGCATCAGATCCCGGAGGATCAGCACCTTCCACTTGTCTCCGATCAGCATCAGGGTGGTTTCCACCGGGCAGGCCGGCAGCTCTTTGATCTCCTGCATGGGTTTGCTCCTTCCAATGGTTTCTATTTGGTGCCTATAGCACAAAAATGTGCTTACTTTACAGAACGGCTGTACGGGTATATTATAGAACCACCGGGAGGAAAAAACAAGAGCTTCCCCACAACGAACCATGGAGGTCAATGAAAATGAACGAAGTCGTAGCGTTTTTGCAGGAAAACCCCGTGCAGTACCTGGCCACCGTCGGCCGGGACGGAAAAGCCAAGTGCCGCCCGTTCATGTTTGCCGGCGAGCTGGACGGCAAGCTGTGGTTCTGCACCAACAACCAGAAGGACGTCTACAAGGATATGCAGGCCAACCCCAGCGTCGAGGTCTCGGTGTCCAGCCCGTCCTACGCCTGGATCCGCCTGAACGGCGAGGCCGTGTTTGAGGACAACAGGGCCGCCAAGGAGATGTGCATCCGGAACCCCATCGTCAAAAGCCAGTACGGCGAGGCGTCGAACCCCATCTTTGAGGTGTTCTATCTGAAGGACGCCCACGCGGTGATCGCGGACTTTTCCGGCAACCCGCCCAAAGAGTACGATCTGTAACCAAACGCACAACAGGCAAACGCCGGGCTCCGCGGGGGGATCTCCCTGCGGAGCTAGGGGCGTATCTGAAAACTCCTCAACACTGTCCCATTCTACCAGAAAGGCGCATCTGCCGCGTTACATTCGCTTGCATTCCACAAAGGAGTGCAGCGCTCATGTGCCTTGCATCTGCACCTTTCTGGCGAATGGTTCAGTATTTTTGACTTCTCAGATACACCCTGAGCTTTATAGACAGACAGGAGGAACGACCATGCAGGTCAAAGAGGCCGGCTATGTTGTGACGGACAAGTGCATCGGCTGCAAACTGTGCTACGCCAAGTGCCCCCAGAAGTGCATCGACATCACCCGCAAGCCGGTGGTGATCGAACAGGAGCACTGCCTGCGCTGCGGCAACTGCTTCGAGGTCTGCCCTGCAAGGGCAGTGGAAAGGAGATGACCCCTGCATGACCCAGGAAGAACGGCTGGACTGCCTGCTCCGCTATCTGCTGGCCGAGCGGGAAGAATACAAGGCCCTTGCCGTGCCCGCCGGCCCGGCGGAACGGCGCCGGCTGCTGCGCGCGCTGCTGAACGTCCGGCCCCCCGAGCCGCTGGACCGCAGCTTTTACCAGGTGCAGGACGCCTACCTGCAGGAAGAGCTGCGCCGCAAAGGGGTGACCCGTCTGGACGACCTTTGCCCGGTGCGGCCGGGGCTCTACCTGTGGCAGGGGGACATCACCACCCTGGCGGTGGACGCCATCGTCAACGCGGCCAACAGCGCCATGCTGGGCTGTTTCATCCCCTGCCACGGCTGTGTAGACAATGCCATCCACACGGCGGCGGGGTTCCAGCTGCGGCGGGAATGCGCCCGGATGATGGCGCTCCAGCCCGGCGAGGAGCCCCCCGGCCGGGCCAAAATCACCAACGCCTACAACCTGCCCTGCCGGTATGTGCTGCACACGGTGGGGCCCATCGTCCGCGGGGCGGTGACGGCGGAGGACCGGGCTCTGTTGGCCTCCTGCTACCGGTCCTGCCTGGAGCTGGCTGCGGCCCACGGATGCCGCAGCGTGGCCTTCTGCTGTATCTCCACCGGGGAGTTCCGCTTCCCCAACGAGGAGGCGGCCCGGATCGCTGTGGAGACGGTGGAGGCATACCAGACCCAACATCCCCATACCATCGAGGTGATCTTCAATGTTTTCAAGGATACGGACCGGGAAATCTACCAGCGCCTTCTCGGGTGAGCCGGCCCTGCTGCGCCGGAAGCTGGAGGAGGCGGACGCCGTCCTGATCGGGGCGGGAGCGGGGCTGTCGGCCGCCGCCGGGTTCGAATACGAGGGGGAACGGTTCCGGAGGTACTTCGGCGATTTTGCCGCCCGATACCACTTTGCGGATATGTATTCCGGGGGCTTTTACCCCTACGACACCCTGGAAGAACACTGGGCCTACTGGAGCCGGTACATCTGGATCAACCGCTACATGGACGCGCCCCGCCCGGTCTATGACCGGCTGTGCCAGCTGGTAAAGGATAAGGACTATTTTGTCCTGACCACCAACGTGGACCACTGCTTCCAGAAGGCGGGCTTTGCAAAAGAGCGGCTGTTTTACACCCAGGGGGACTACGGTCTGTTCCAGTGCTCGGGCCCCTGCCATCCGGACACCTACGATAACCGGGAGGCGGTGCAGGCCATGCTGGAGGCCCAGGGCTGCAGCATCGGGGCGGACGGCGCCCTGCAAATGCCGGAGAGCGCCGCCTTGAAAAGGGCCATCCCCGGCGGGCTGGTGCCCCGGTGCCCCCGGTGCGGGCGTCCCATGAGCATGAACCTGCGGGCCGACGGCACCTTTGTGGAGGATGCGGGCTGGCACGCCGCCGCCCGCCGCTACCAGGACTTTGTCCGCCGGGTCCAGGGCGGCAGGGTGCTGTACTGGGAGCTGGGGGTGGGGATGAACACCCCCGGCATCATCAAATACAATTTCTGGCGGCAGACCTACCAGTCGCCCCGGGCCTGGTACGCCTGCGTCAATCTGCAGGCAGCCTACTGTCCGCCCGAGATCCAGGCCCGTGCGGTCTGCCTCCAGGGGGACATCGGCGCCATCCTGGACGCGATTTGAACCTCTGCGGCTCTTATAAACGAAGCCCCGGCCGGACGACACGTCCGGCTAGGGCTTTTTGACGGTCTGCGGGGGTTGTCAGGCTGTGTAGACCAGGCGGCCGCCCAGATAAGCGGCCTGCACCGGGATGGCGTGGAGCTGGCTGGGATCGGCGGCAAAGGGGTCCTGCCCCAGGATGACAAAGTCGGCCAGGAAGCCGGGTGCGATGCGGCCTTTGCAGTGTTCCTCAAAGCTGGCGCGGGCCCCGGCGATGGTGTAGCTGTCCAGGGCCTGCTGCACTGTGAAGGCCTGCTCCGGCAGGTAGGGCCCCTGGCCGCAGAGGGTCCTGCGGGTGACCGCGCACTGGAGCCCTGACAGGACGCGGGGAGTCTCCACCGGGCAGTCCGAGCCGTTGCTGACGGTGACGCCCCGGTCCAGCAGGGTCTTCCAGCTGTAGCTGGAGGCGGCCAGCCGGGGGCCCACCCGGGCCTCGACGATCTGGATGTCGTAATCCAAAAAGATGCTCTGGGCGTAGACGTGGAGGCCCAGCCGGGCGATGCGGTCCAGCTGGTCGGGGCGGGTGATCTGGCAGTGGACCACGCCGTGGCGGCAGTCGGGCCGGGGATGGGCGGTTTGGGCGGCCTCCAGGGCGTCCAGCAGCCAGTCCAGACAGGCGTCCCCGATGGCGTGGGTGGCGGTCTGCAGCCCGTGGGCATGGGCGTAAGCGATCCGTTCGGTCAGGTCCTCCCTGCTGCACAGGGGCAGGCCGGCGGCGGTGGGGTCGTCGGCGTAAGGGCGGCTGAGCAGGGCGGTGCGGGGCCCCAGAGCCCCGTCCCCGATGATCTTGACCGGTCCGGTCCGGAACAGGGCGTCCCCCTTGCCGGTCCGCCCGCCGGCCTCCACAAAGGCCTGCAGATCGGCAAGGGAGGCAAAGTTGCACTGCTCGTAGACGCGGACGGTCAGCTGCCCCTCGGCCGCCAGCTCCCGGTAGGCCTGGTCCACCTCCGCCCAGGGGATGGAGCGGAAGATGCTGTAGTCGTCGGTCTGGCTGCTGGTGATGCCCTGGGCGTTCAGGGCCCGGCAGGCGGTGCGGATCATCTCTTTCAGGGCATCTTTGCCGGGGGCGGGGATGGCGGCGTAGACCGGGTCCATGGCGTTGTCGAAGAAGCGGCCGTCCGGCTCGCCGCCGGCCATCCCGATCCGGCCGCCCGCCGGCTGGGGCGTGCCGGCGGTGACCCCCAGCAGCTGCAGGGCCCGGCTGTTCACCACCAGACAGTGGCCGCAGGCCCGCACCGCGCAGACCGGGACCTCGGTGGAGACGGCGTCCAGGTCGTACCGGTCGGGCATCCGGCGGGTGTCCGAAAACAGGTCCTGGTTCCAGCCGCGGCCGATCAGCCAGGCGTCCCCCTGGCGGGGGTGCCCGGCCAGGAAGGCGCGCATGCACTCCAGCATCTCCGCCAGGCTGCCGGTGTGCTCCGCCAGCTGGGGCATCTGGAGCAGATAGCCGTATTCCACCAGGTGCATATGGCTGTCGTTGAAGCCGCTGCAGACAAACTGACCGCCCAGGTCCACCAGTTCGTCCCCGGGGCGGCGCTGGGCCAGGGCCCCGGCGTCCGTGCCCGCAAAGGTGAAGCGGCCGTCCTCGACGATAAAAGCCTGGGCCAGAGGCAGCGCGCCGGTGTAGACCGTGCCGTGGTAATAGATCGTTTTCATGGTTTTTCTCCTGCATTGTGGGTGGGCTCTTTTGGTGTGATTATAGCGGCCCCGGGGCCGAAAGTCAACGCCTTGGGGACGGAGCGGAAAAAGATGTTTCAAGATATTGACACGATGTCAGGACTGTGGTATAGTGTATACACTGACACAATGTCAGAATGAATCAAAGGAGAAACGACCATGAAAAGAACCAAAGGCATCCTTGGCTTTGTGATGGCGGCCTGCCTGCTGGGGGGCCTGGCCGGATGCGGGGGACAGGCCGCGTCGGGCAGCAGCGGCATCGGCTCCAGTGCCGACAGCCTGGCGGAACAGGCGGGCGGCGGCGCCTGGCTGGAAGGCCGGCGGTTCGACAGCGGCGTGCCGGACAGCGAGCTGCAGGCCTGGATCGACGGCCTGGCGTGAGAGCCTGAAAAACCGCGGCAGACGCTCAGACTGTCGAAAAAGTCCCGTCCAGCCGACATGTGCGGATGGACGGGACACATACAGGGAAATTGAGCGCTGAGAGTGTGCGAGCCGCCTTGCGGCGAGTGCGCGGTTCAGCGCTCAATTTTGTCCCCAGGGGGATACCA
>DXBJ01000076.1 GCA_019116585.1 Candidatus Faecalibacterium gallistercoris
GGACGGCGGCCGTTTCGCCACCAGCGACCTGAACGACCTGTATCGCCGGGTCATCAACCGCAACAACCGCCTGAAGCGCCTGCTGGAGCTGGGCGCGCCCGACATCATCGTGCGCAATGAGAAGCGCATGCTGCAGGAGGCCGTGGACGCCCTGATCGACAACGGCCGCCGCGGCCGCCCGGTCACCGGCCCCAACAACCGCCCCCTGAAGAGCCTGTCCGACATGCTCAAGGGCAAGCAGGGCCGCTTCCGCCAGAACCTGCTGGGCAAGCGCGTGGACTACTCCGGCCGTTCGGTCATCGTGGTCGGTCCCGAGCTGAAGATGGACCAGTGCGGCCTGCCCAAGGAGATGGCGCTGGAACTGTTCAAGCCCTTCGTCATGAAGGACCTGGTGGAAAAGGGCGTGGCCAACAACATCAAGTCCGCCCGCAAGATGGTGGAGCGCGCCCGCCCCGAGGTCTGGGACAGCCTGGAGACCGTCATCAAGGGCCACCCCGTCCTGCTGAACCGTGCGCCTACCCTGCACCGTCTGGGCATCCAGGCCTTCAACCCGGTGCTGGTGGAGGGCCGCGCCATCAAGCTGCACCCCCTGTCCTGCACCGCCTTCAACGCCGACTTTGACGGCGACCAGATGGCCGTCCACCTGCCCCTGGGCGACGACGCCTGCCGCGAGGCCAAGCTGCTGATGCTGGCTTCGGGCAACCTGCTCAAGCCCTCGGACGGCGCCCCCGTCACCGTCCCCACCCAGGATATGATCCTGGGCAGCTACTACCTGACCACCGTCCGCCCCGACGAGACCGGCGCGGGCAAGGTGTTCCGCGACGAGGACGAGGCCCTGATGGCCTATGCCGAGCACATCGTCACCCTGCACGCCCCCATCAAGGTGCGCCGCACCATGATGCTGGAAGGGGAGGAGCGCAGCGGCCTGGTGGACACCACCGTGGGCAGCATCATCTTCAACGCTCCCGTGCCCCAGAACCTGGGCTATGTGGACCGCACCGATCCCGCCCACTGGCTGGATTATGAGATCAGCTTCCGGGTCACCAAAAAGACCCTGCCCGACATCATCTCCCGCTGCCTGACCCGCAACGGCACCCGGGCCTGCGCCAAGATGCTGGATGCCATCAAGGCACAGGGCTACAAGTACTCCACCCTGTCGGCCATTTCGGTCGCCGTCTGCGACGCGGTGATCCCGCCCCAGAAGGACGAACTGCTGAAGGAAGCCGACGAGCAGGTGTCCAAGGTGGGCAAGCTGTTCAACCGCGGCCTGATCTCGGAGGAAGAGCGCTACAAAAAGACCATCGACATCTGGCAGGCCACCACCGACAAGGTTTCGAAGGCCCTGGCCGACAACCTGCCCAAGGACAACGAGATCTATATGATGGCCGATTCGGGCGCCCGCGGCTCCATGAACCAGATCAAGCAGCTGGCCGGCATGCGCGGCCTGCTGGCCAACACCGCCGGCCACACCATCGAGATGCCCATCCGCGCCAACTACCGTGAAGGCCTGAACATTCTGGAATACTTCGTCTCGGCCCGCGGCGCCCGCAAGGGCCTGGCCGACACCGCTCTGCGTACTGCGGACTCGGGCTACCTGACCCGCCGCATGGTCGACGTCTCGCAGGACGTCATCATCCGCGAGCTGGACTGCGGCACCACCGACGGCCTGGAAGTCTCCGAGATCCACGAGGGCAAGGAGAAGATCGAGTCCTTCCGCGAGCGCCTGATCGGCCGCTACGCGGTGGGCGACGTCACCGACCCGGCCACCGGCAAGGTGATCGTGCCCGAGGGCAAGATGATGGACCTGTACGACGCCGAGAAGATCGAGGCTGCCGGCATCACCCACCTGAAGATCCGCAGCCTGCTGACCTGCCGCGCCAAGACCGGCGTCTGCGCACGCTGCTACGGCTCCAACATGGCCACCGGCGAGCCGGTCCAGCTGGGCGAGTCGGTCGGCATCATCGCGGCCCAGTCCATCGGCGAGCCGGGCACCCAGCTGACCATGCGTACCTTCCACACCGGCGGCATTGCCTCGGCGGAGGACATCACCCAGGGTCTGCCCCGCGTCGAGGAGCTGTTCGAGAGCCGCCGGCCCAAGAGCATGGCCATCATGAGCGAGATCTCGGGCGTCGTCTCGCAGGACGATACCAAGAAGAACGTGGTCATCAAGGTCACCGGCAAGGACGACGCCGGCGCCGAGGTGGTCAAGAGCTACTCCATCCCCTTCACCCAGCACGCCCGGGTCATGCCCGGCGACCGGGTCGAGAAGGGCGACATCATCACCCGCGAGGGTGTCCTGTATCCCCAGGACATCCTGGCAGTCAAGGGTCTGGACGCCGTCCAGAACTACCTCATCAGCGAGGTCCAGAAGGTCTACCGCCTGCAGGGCGTGGAGATCAACGACAAGCACATCGAGGTCATCATCCGTCAGATGTGCCGCAAGGTCCGGGTGACCGACGCCGGCTCCTCCGACCTGATCGGCGGCGCGCTGGCCAACCGGCTGGATGTGGAGGCCGTCAACCAGGAGCTGGCCGCCCGCATCGCGGCAGGGGAGGAGGGCGTCCGCCTGGTGGAGTACCAGCAGGTGCTGCTGGGCATCACCAAGGCCGCCCTGGCCACCGAGAGCTTCCTGTCGGCGGCATCCTTCCAGGAGACCACCCGCGTGCTGACCGAGGCGGCCATCAAGGGCAAGGAGGATAAGCTCTCCGGCCTGAAGGAGAACGTCATCATCGGCAAACTGATTCCCGCAGGCACCGGCCTGCCGGAGGTCCGCGAGGAGCTGATCCACCGGGAAGAGGCCCTCAAGGAAGAGCTGGAGGCCGAGGCCGAAGCAGCCCAGGCAGCCAACCAGTAAAAATCCTTATCTGATTCCAAACGGCCTGTCAAAAAAGTCCCGTCCAGCCGACATGTGCGGATGGACGGGACACATACAGGGAAATTTGGCGCTGAGAGTGTGCGAGCCGCTTTGCGGCGAGTGCGCGGTTCAGCGCCAAATTTTGTCCCCAGGGGG
>DXBJ01000077.1 GCA_019116585.1 Candidatus Faecalibacterium gallistercoris
GCCCGGAGCGACTTTCTGCTTTTGGGTCCAGGGCTCCGCCCTGGTCGTTGCGGGTGGGTAGGGAGTCCAGAGGGGGTAGGGAGGGGGAGTCGAAACACCCTCCCTCCCCCTCTGGCCCAGCGGAGCGATAAAACAACGGAGCGCAAAAAAAGCGCCCGTCCCCGGGCGCTCCATGCGTTTGTATATTTTTTGTGAAAAAGAATGTTATCCCCGCCCCTGCCCTTCGTAGGTATACTTCACCAGCTGGCAGTTCCCGATGCCGAACAGGGCGAATTCCTCGTTGGTCATCTCGTAAAAGTAGGACTGCACCGCCCGGGCGATGCCGTTGTGGGCCACCAGCAGGACGGGGCCGTCCTGCCGGGCGGCCAGCTCGTCCAGCAGGCTGTAGACCCGGGCGGCCAGCTGCATCATGCTCTCCCCGCCCCCAAAACGGTCGGCAAAGTGGAGCTTGGCCAGCGCGAAAGCGGGGCCGTTGCGGGGCGTGCCCTCGTAGCGGCCAAAAGCCTGCTCCCGCAGGCGGACGTCCACGGCCAGGGGCAGGCCGGTCTCGGCGGCGATCAGCTGGGCGGTCTCCCTGGCCCGCACCAGGGGCGAACACAGGATGCGGGTGATGCCCTGTTCCCCGGCGGCCAGCTGCCGGCCCAGGGCGCGGGCCTGTTCCCGGCCGCGGTCGGTCAGGGCGATGTCGGTCACGCCGCAGATCTTGTTCTCGACGTTCCAGACCGTTTCGCCGTGGCGGGTGAAGTAGACGTTCTGCATGGATGGTACCTCCATTTCAAAAAGCCCGGAAGCGTGCTCCCGGGCTTGGGGTATATGCGTTTTCCAGGGGCCGCCCGGTCACGGCCGCACGGCCAGCCGGATGTCGCCGCTGGTGGTGGTGACGGTGCAGGGGCCGGCGGCGGGGTCGGCATTGGGGACGCTGATCCGGCCCACGGTGGAGGACACCGCAAAGTTCTTGGCCGTCAGCAGGCTGCCTTCCACTTCGCCGCTGGTGGTGGTGATGGCAAGGCTGGCTGCGTCGGCCCGCTCCAGGTCCACGTCGCCGCTGCTGGTGTCGATGGTCACCGCCCCGGCCGCGGTGGTCCGCTCCAGACTCACTTCGCCGCTCACTGAAAGGACCTTTAGGCTCTGGATATAGCTGTCGGACAGCTCGGTGTCGCCGCTGGTGGTGTTCACTTCCACCTCGCCCGCGGTGGGGCAGCGCAGTTCCACGTCGCCGCTGGTGGTGGCGACCGTCACCTTGCCGGCCACCGAACCGTTCAGGTCAACATCGCCGCTGACGGTGGTCAGGCTGGCCGATGCAAAGCCCAGCTGGGCGGCAGCCTCGACATCGCCGCTTGTGGTGTTCACGGTCAGGGCCCCGTAGTTGCCGGCGGGCAGATAGACGGTGACCTCGGGGTCGTCGTCCTCATGGTGGAACAGCCGCTGGCCGACGGTGGGCTCCGGGCGGCTGATGGTCAGGGTGCCGCCTTCCACCCGGACGGTATGGGCCACGTCCTCGGCGTCCCGGGTCACCACGCTGACCGTCCCGTCCCGGGAGACCCGGAGCTGAACGTCGGCGTAGTAATCGGTGACCGAAATACCGGTGAAGCTCTCACTGACCGGATAGGTGTTCACGGTGAGGGGGGTGTAGTCCTGCCGCCAGGCAGCATCCGCCGCCAGGCCGGTGCGCAGGACGGTCAGCCCGCTTACGGCAGCGATGGTCAGGGCGGACAGGGCAAGGTTGGACAGACGGCGTTTCATAAAACAGGCTCCTTTCTTGTGCATCGGTGCAAATCGGCTGGTTCTCCCAAGCCGGGCCGGGCCCGGGCAGGTCTCAGTTCCGGGCCCAGCCGGCCTCGATGGCCCGGATGGCCCGGTAAAAGAAATCGTTGGCCGGGGTGGGCAGGCCGTGTCTGGCCGACAGACGCCGGACCACCCCCGAAAACTCCTCCACCTCGGTGGGGCGGCGGGCGTCCACATCCTGGCCCATGCTGGGCTTGCTGTCCGGCCGGAAGCGGGGGATGGCCCCCTCCAGCCATCGGACATCGTCGTCGGGGGGCAGCGGCACCCCTTCGGCGTTGGCCAGCCGGATCACCTCCTGCATGGCCGAGAGCATCAGGGCCCGCTGGGCGTTGTCCTGGGCCAGGCCGCCGTAGGTCATCCCAAAGGCGGCGGAGGCCTGGTTCAGCCCCACATTGATCATCAGCTTGTGCCACTGCTTGTAAAGGATGTCGGTGCAGGGTTCGTTTTCGATGCCGCAGGCGGTAAGGTACTGGGCCACCGCAGCCACCCGCGGGGTGACGCTGCCGTCCCGCTCGCCGAACTGGATCTTGCCCGGCGACTGAAAGATCAGGTTCCGCCCGGACCGGTTGGCGTCCATCCCAATGGCCACGCTCCACAAAACATGGCCGGGATAGGCGGCGTCCAGCCGCTCTTCGCTGGTGATGCCGTTCAGCACGCTGAGGATGACGGTGTCCGGCCCCACAAACGCCGCGATGTCCCGGATCGCCGCGTCCAGGCCGGTGGCCTTGACGGCCACCAGGATCAGGTCCACCGGCTCCCCGGCCTCGGGCGCGCAGTACGCGAAGCGGCACGCCTCCCCGTTGCAGAGGGTGGGCTGGGCGGCATAGCGGGCCGCGCGGGCCTCATCGGCCACCACCTGCACCCCGGGCATCTTCCGCCCGAACAGGATACCCAGCGCCCCCAGGCCGATCAGGGCGCTGGTGCGGATGGGCCGGCCCTTCTGCAGGCTGTCCCCCGACCGCAGGACCACGTCTCCCTCCGCGATGCCCTGGACGGCAAGGCTGGCGTCCGGCGCCAGGACCGCTGCGGCGCTGCCGGCCTCATCCGTGCCCGGCAGGCCCTCCAGCTCCACTTCGCACAGGACCGGCGCGCCTTCCGGCAGTTCTTCGCAGCCAAAGTCGGCCTCCCCGATCCGCCTGACCCGATACAGTTCCATCCCACAGCCTCCCCGCACAACATTTTAGATAAAGGGTTCAATGCTTTTATTATACCCGCCCCGCCCTGCCCCGTCAATGTGAACCGGTCACAAAACCCACCGTTTTCGTGAGAAAAGAAGGCCGCGCTTTTAGGCAGACTGCGCACGCCGCAAAAAAGCCCCGCCCCCAGAGGGGCAGGGCGGTCAGACAGGGAGAAAAAGATCACGTCAGATCTGTTCGCGCAGGGCGGCCAGCTCGTCCGCATCCCGGACGGGGTCCAGCAGCTCCAGCGCCTGTTGGGCATAGCGGCGGGCCGCAAAGCGGAACGGCTGCGCCCCGCGCTCTGCCAGCACCTCCAGCATCGCATATGCGGATTGCACCAGGGGATGATCCGCACGGGCGGCGGTGGGTTCGGCATCCACCAGTTTGAAGTGTTCCGCCGCCATATCCGCCAGCAGGGCGTCCAGCGCGGCGTCAGGCGAGCCGGCACGGCTCTTCAGCCCCTGATAGAGCAGCTGGGCCACAAAGCCGAGGGTCGAAGCCGTATACCAGTTTCCGTCGAACTGGTTGGGGTTGGCCGCCGGGTCGGTCACAGGCGAGTTGATCTTGTTGGTCAGGTAGACCACCACCAGACGCTCGGCGGGGTCGATCAGCGAAAGGGTGCCGGTCCAGCCCTGATGCCCCACCGTTCCGGAGGAGGACTGGGTGCCGAAGTACCAGGGGCGGGCCAGGTCCCCTTCCCGCCACCAGCCAAGGCCCCAGTTGGCCGCCGACTCGATCTTGGGCGCGGTGAAGGTATCCATGACGTTCCGGCTGAACAGCTTGACATTGCCGTAGCCGCCGGACAACATGGCGGAGGCCAGCACGGCCAGGTCCGACGCATTGGCGAACAGGCCCGCATGGCCGGAGACGCCGCCCATGGCGTAATAGGCTTTTTCATCGTGGACCTCGCCCTGCAGCGTGTAGGTGCGCACCCCGGTGAACGAGATCGCGCCGTCGCGGGTGTTGCCGTTCAGCTCGGTGGCGGCGCAATCGTTGGGCGCAAAGCCGTGGTCCAGGGGGCGGTAGGTGATGTGCTGCAGGCCCATGGGCTTCCAGAAGGTCTCGGACAAGTAATCATCCAGCCGTTTGCCCGTCACCTGCTCGATGACGAAATCCAGCAGCATGTAGTCCACGTCGGAGTAGAGGGTCCGGCTCCCCGGCTGGTACATCAGCGGCGTTTTGAAAATGGCCTGCAGGGTGCGGCTGCGGGTGGCCTCGTCCCCGCCCGCGCCGGCGTACAGCACATTGGGGACGCCGGGCGCCGCGGCCTGCGCAGTCTGGTCAAAAGCATCGTTGTGGTACTGGGGGTCGGCCGGGAAGCCTGCCTGGTGCCGCAGGACGTCGCGGATGGTCAGTTCGCTCTTCCACTGCTTCACCGTTTCCAGACCGGGGTTTTCGTAGCCATTGTAAGTGATTTCGATGGTATCGTCCACAAACGCGCTGCCCAGCAGGTCGGCGATCCGGGCGTCCAGGTCCACCTGGCCATGGGTGACCAGGTGCTGCAGCGCATAGTTGACCGAGTACATCTTGGTGTTGGATGCCAGGTCGTAGAGGGTGTCGTTGGTCACGGCCGGGCTGTCCGTTTTGGGTGTCCCGTCGGGATGGTAGGCGTTGACCGTGCCCCAGGCATTGCGGTAGACCATCCGGCCATCCTTGATGACCGCCATCTGAGCGCTGGTAAAGCCGTGGGCCACATCCGCCGCCACGATCCGGTCGATGACGTCCAGCACCGCCGGGTCCAGTCCCGCGTCGGCGGGCCGGCCTTCGATCACCTCGGGGTAAGGGATGTGGACCTGGACGGTCTGCCCTGCCGGGCGGATGCCGCTCACCTGGATGGTGTTCAGCCCATTGATCATGCAGGCCGAGACGTCGGCGGCCCAGGTGGCCCCGCCGGCCATAGCGCGGGTGTCCACCTCACGGTTGTTGACAAACAGGGCAAACTCCGTCACTCCCGCCGCCGGCGAAAGATACAGGGTTCCCTGCCCGCTGTAGCCAAAAAAGGTATACATCCCGTTCATGGCCAGGGTATCGTCCACATAGCCCGCCCAATCCGGGAAGGTGGGCTCCGCCTGCCAGCCGCCCGCGGGCAGGCTGCACCGGGTGACACGGACGGAGGAGAACAGGCCGTTTTCCGCTTCGGCCGGCGTCCCGGAGGCCGCAGCCGGGGCCGCACCAGCCGGTGCAGCGGCCCCTGCGGGCACGGCGGCCCCGGTCGCCAGCGCAGCTGCGCCGGCCAGGGCAGAGGCTTTCAGAAAATTGCGGCGGGAGATCTTGGTCATAGCACGATTCCTTCTTTCTTTGATCGGTTTTGATCGTTTATAGTCCCTTGACCGGCATTCCAAAGGGGCGCCGGCGTTTCTGGTCCTACTGTAATCTTTTGGAACAAACTTGTCAATCCATTCCAGACAGTCTGGAACAACGTTTCTCTTTTGCCGTAAAATTGATAGTATTCCACAAATGTTTGACCAAATTGCAGAAAAACATGGTACCATTCATCAGCGCACGCCGCAAAAAAGCCCCGCCCCCAGAGGGGCAGGGCGGGCTGAACAAATCGTTTCCTTTTACGGCATCTCCTGGATGACTTCGCCCAGCCAGCGGCACATCCGGTCCCCGGCCTGGTTGGCGATCTCCAGCACACGGGCGTGGCTGTGCCGCACGGTCTGGATGCCGGTGGCCATATTGGTGATGCAGCTGACGGCCAGCACCTTGATGCCCAGATAGGCGCAGACCATCGCCTCGGGGACGGTGCTCATCCCCACGGCGTCGGCGCCCAGGGCCGCAAAGGCGCGGATCTCGGCGGCCGTCTCGTAGCAGGGGCCCATAAAGCCCATGTAGACCCCTTCCCTGTACGCGATGCCCTGCCGGTCCGCCACCGACCGGGCCAGATCCAGCAGGTCGTGGCTGAAGATCTCGGTCATGTCGGGAAAACGGGGCCCAAACCGCTCGTCGTTGGGGCCGATCAGGGGGTTGGTGCCCATCATGTTGATGGTGTCGGTGATCAGCATCAGGGTGCCCGGCTCGAAGCTGCGGTTGATGCCGCCGGCGGCGTTGGTCAGCACCACCGTCTCGATGCCCAGCAGCTTGAACACATAAAAGGGATAGCACACCTCTTTCATGGTGTAGCCCTCATAAAAGTGGAAGCGCCCCTCCATGGCCAGCACGGGGGTGTCCCCCAGTTTGCCCTCCAGCAGGGCGCCCTTGTGGCCCGCCACCGTGGACTGGGGGAAATGGGGGATGTCGGCGTAAGGGATCTCCCGCGTGTCGGTAAAGCCGGCGGTCAGGTCTCCCAGCCCCGAGCCCAGCACCACCGCGATCCTGGGGGCAAAGCGCAGCTGTTCTTTCAAATAGGCCGCGCTGGCCGAGGCTTTTTCATACAGGTGTTCCATACAGGTTCCTCCTTTTTGTTCGGCTCGTTTCCTCTATTATACCGTCCCCCCGCACCCTTGGCAATCCTTACAAAAGGGCGGATGTGTACAAAAAAATTCACAGGATGTTCATTCCCTTTCCGCCCAAAACTTTTATAATAAAGAGACGAGAAACCTTCCAGGAAAGGAGTCCTTTCATGAACGGGAAAGGCTTTTTTGCCGCCGTCGTCCGCCGCCGCAGGCGGGTGCTGGCCGGGTACGCCGCGGCGGCAGTGCTGTGCGCGCTGCTGTCCCTGCTGGTCTCGGTCAACTACGACATCAACGATTACCTGCCCCCCGACGCCCCCTCCACCACCGCCATCCATGTGATGGAGGACGCCTTCAGCGGGGGCATCCCCAATGTGCGGGCCATGGCGCGGGACGTCACCGTCCCCGAGGCCCTGGCCCTCAAACAGCAGATCGCACGAGTGGACGGGGTCACCTCGGTCACCTGGCTGGACGATGTGGCCGAGATCACCGTCCCCCTGGAGATGCAGGACCCCGCCACCGTCGAAGCCTATTATAAGGACGGGGCGGCCCTGTTCACCATCACGGTGGCCGACGACCAGCGGGCCCAGGCCGTGGCCGCCATCGACGCCCTGCTGGGGGACGCCGGCGCATTGACCGGCTCGGCGGTGTCCACCGCGGCGGCCACCAACTCCACCGTGGTGGAAGTGGCCCAGATCGCCGCCGTGGCCGTCCTCTATGTCTTTTTCATCCTGGGGCTGACCACCGCCAGCTGGGCCGAACCGGTCCTGATCATGCTGGGGATGGGGGCCGCCATCCTCATCAACAACGGCACCAACCTGATCTTCGGGGAGATCTCCTTTGTCACCAGCGCCGCCGGCAGCATCCTGCAGCTGGCCGTCTCGCTGGACTACTCGGTCTTTCTGATCCACCGGTTCGCCGAGGTGCGGGCCGCCCGCCCCGGGGCCGACCCCGGCGACTGCATGGTGGAGGCGCTGACCAAGTCGGCCTCCTCCATCCTGTCCAGCGGCCTGACCACCGTCATCGGCTTTGCCGCTCTGGTGCTGATGCAGTTCCAGATCGGGCCCGACCTGGGCCTGGCTCTGGCCAAGGGGGTGGCTTTCAGCCTGCTGACCGTCTTTACCTTTGTGCCGGCCCTGGTGGTCACCGCCCTGCCCTGGATGGACAAGACCCGCCACAAGCCCCTGCTGCCCGCCTTCACCGGTTTCGGGCGGCTGGTCAGCCGGATCATGCTGCCCATGGTGGCGGTGCTGGCCATCATCATGGCGCCTTCCTACCTTGCCTCGGGCGCCAACGAATACTACTACGGCGCAGGCCATATGTTCGCCGCCGACACCGAGGTGGGCCGGGACACCCAGGCCATCGAGGAGGTCTTTGGCCAGAGCGACACCTACGTCCTGCTGGTCCCCGCCGGGGACACCGCCACCCAGAGCCAGCTTTCCGCCGCCCTCCACGCCCTGCCCCAGGTCACCGGCATCCTCTCCTATGTGGACACCGCCGGGGCCGAGATCCCGCCGGGCTACCTGGACGACGCCACCCTCTCCCAGCTGGTCTCGAACGGCACCACCCGGATGGTCCTGTCGGTCGCCGCCGATTTTGAGGGGGACGCCGCCTTCGCCCTGGTGGAGCAGGTCCGCGCCATCGCCCAGCAGTACTACCCCGACAGCTGGTACCTGGCGGGCCAGGGGGTCAGCACCTACGACCTGATGGACACCATCACCGGCGACATGGCCATGGTCAATTTTGTGGCCATCGCAGCGGTGTTCCTGGTCCTGCTCATCCTGGAGCGCAGCCTGATCCTGCCCATCGTCCTGGTGCTGTGCATCGAGACGGCCATCTGGTTCAACCTGGCCCTGCCCTACTTTACGGGCACGGTGGTCTTTTACATCGCCTACCTCATCATCAGCTCGGTGCAGCTGGGGGCCACCGTGGACTACGCCATCCTCTTTTCCGACCGCTACCGGGAATACCGGCAGACCCTGGACAAAAAGCCGGCCATCGTCGCCACCGTCGCCACCGTCACCACCTCGGTGCTGACCACCGGCAGCGGGCTGGCGGTGGTGGGCTTCCTGATGGGGGCCATCTCCTCCAACCAGCTGCTGGCCCAGCTGGGCAACTTCCTGGGGGTGGGCAGCCTGGCCTCCCTCACCATCGTCCTGCTGGCCCTGCCCGGCATCCTGTATCTGATCGATCCGCTCATCGTCCATCCACATCCCAAGGAGGGCACCGCCCTATGAAATCTGTTCCTTTCGCCCGCCGCGCCGCCGCGGCTGTCCTGGCGTCGGCCGTCCTGGCCTCCGCCGCCCTGACGGCCTTTGCCTCGGACGCTTCTCCCCTGCCCGAACACGCCGCGTCCTCTTCGCAGGGCGCCCCGGACGCCGGCGGAACGCCGGACGCTTCCCAGGTCGCCGCCCCTTCCGCAGAGGAAAACACCGCCCCCGCCCTGGCCGGCGGCGCCAAAGAGGAAGTGGTCTACGCCAAGCTGGACCCCTCCGGCCAGGTCCAGCGGCTTTATACCGTCAACCACTTCGGGGGCACGGCCGGCCGCACCATCACCGACTACGGCGATTACACCGCTGTGCGCAACATGACCACCACCGACCCCATCGCCTACGCGGACGGGGCGGCGACCCTGACCCCTTCCGCCGACGGGGACCTGTACTACGAGGGCACCATGGACCCCTCCACCCCCCTGCCCTGGCTGATCCAGATCCACTACATCCTGGACGGGACCGAGATCGACCCCGCCGCCCTGGCCGGCCGCAGCGGGGCCCTCATCATCCGGATCAACGTCCAGCCCAACCCTGCCTGCCAGGGGGAGTGGTTTGACCAGTACGCCCTGCAGACCACCGTCACCCTGGACACCGCCAGCGCCTCCAACATCCGCGCGGCGGGGGGCACCATCGCCAGCGTGGGCAGCCAGCGGCAGATCATCTTCACCCTGCTGCCCGGCCAGATCAGCGAAGTGGAGGTGGCCGCCGACGTCACCAACTTTTCCATGCCGGCCATCACCCTCAACGGCATCCAGCTGCAGCTCAAGCTGAACATCAACGGCGTGGCCCTGACCAACCGGCTCAGCCAGCTCACCACCGGCACCGGCCAGCTGGACGAGGGAGCCGCCGCCCTCAGCGCGGGCATCGCCGCCCTGGAGCAGGGCCTGACCCTGCTCACCGACCAGAACGCCCTGCTCACCGGCGGCTCGGCGGCGGTGAACAGCGCCCTGCTCCAGCTCCAGAGCGCCCTGTCCGGCATCTCCGCCTCCAACGACCAGCTGACCATGCTGCTGGAGGCCTCCAAGCAGATCGGCAGCGGCATCGACCAGCTGGACGACGGCGTCGCCCTGCTGGAGAGCCAGGTCAACTACGACGCCTTCAAGTCCATCCTGGCCCAGAACGGCCTGGACCTGGACACCCTGGCCGCCGGCAACGCCCAGGCCATCGCCCTGCTGCAGGGCCTCACCGGCCTGCCCTTCGGCGTGGGGGACCAGATCAGCCAGATCGTCCTGCTGCTGCAGGGCAACACCGCCCTGGCCGGGGCCATGCAGCTGTATCTGGACACGGTCAGCCAGGGCATCGGCACCCTGCGCCAGGGCACCAGCGCCGTGCGGGAGGGCTACGCCGCCTTTGACAGCGGCATTCAGGCCATGGCCGGCGTCCTGAACGGGATGCTGCAGAACATGGCCCTGCTCTCGGACGCCGTCTCCACTCTGGCCGCCCAGTACGGGGTCTTTGACACCGGCGTCAACGCCTACACCCAGGGCGTCGACCAGATCCTGGCCGGCACCCAGCAGCTCAGCGCCGCCTCCCTGATGCTGGTGGCCGGGGCCCACCAGCTGTACACCGAGACCAGCAGCATGCAGCTGGACGAGGAGCTGGGCAGCCTGCTGGACACCCTGGCCGCCCCCAGCGCCCCCGCCTCCTTCACCTCGGGCCAGAACACCGTGTCGGCCCTGCAGTTCGCCCTGCAGACCGAACCCATCCAGCCCGACGCGGCCGCCGACGCCCAGCAGGCCCCGGCCAAAGAGCTGACCTTCTGGGAAAAGCTGCTGGACCTCTTCGGCCTGTACGACGGGAACTGAACGCCCCGCCGTTCCCCTTTTGCACCCAGCCCCGGCCGTGCGCCCGTCGCCGGCCGGGGCTTTTTTGCCGGGCGGATGTCCTGTTTTGTGCGTTTTGCGTAAAGCGAGCCCTTTTCTTTTGTTGGAATTTGCCCTCCCCACCTGCGGCATTTTGTGCTACAATAATACCGCTGCACAAGTGTTGTGCGCGCTATCTGTGCCCAGCTAGGAAAGAGGAACCCGTATGACCCTGTTTTTGACCAGCAGCCCCTCCGGCTGCCCCTTTGAGCCCAGCCCCTGCCCTGCCCTCGACCGGAAAAACGGCTTGATCACGCGGCTGCGCGCCGCCTGGCCGAAAGATCCCCCCGAAGGGCTGTATCTGGCCGCCGACCCCGAGGCCCACGGCGCCAACGACGAAGCCTGCCGCTTTTTTGCCGGCTGCCTGGCCGACGCCGGCCTGCCGCTGGACGGCCTGACCCCCTGCGACAGCCGCAACGCCGACGAGATCGGCCAGCTGCTGCCCCGCTGCAACTTCCTGATCCTGGGGGGCGGCCACGTCCCCACCCAGAACCGCTTCTTCTCCGAGATCGGCCTGCCCGCCCTGATCCAGAGCTACGAGGGCCTCATCCTGAGCATCAGCGCCGGCTCGATGAACGCCGCCCAGATCGTCTACGCCCAGCCCGAAGAGCCGGGCGAGGCGGTCGATCCTCAATACTGCCGCTGGATGAGCGGCCTGGGCCTCACCGACATCAGCATCTGGCCCCACTACCAGTTCTCCAAAGACAAGGCGGTGGACGGCGTGCCCCTGATGGACATCGCCCTGGCCGACAGCAAGCACCGGCCCTTCATCGGCCTGCCCGACGGCTCGTACATCCTCTGCGCCGACGGGCACGAGACCCTCTACGGCGAGGGCTGGTATTTCAGCAACGGCCGCGTCTCCCTCATCAACGAGGAGGGCGAGGAGCTGCCCCTCTGGTGATCTTTGGGACCCCATAACAGAACCCTCTATAACAGCAAAGAGCCTGTGTCCATTGCGGATACAGGCTCCTTTTTTGCGCAGGTCAAAGGTAATAGTAGTGCCAGCCGTTTTCAGCCATACTGCGTCCGATTTTGACGCCGAAGGCTTCTTCCAGCGCGCCCGACCGGTACACCTGTTCGGGGGTGCCGAAGGCTGCCAGCTTTCCGCCGGCCAGCAGGGCCACCTGGTCCGCCGTCCGCAGGGCCAGGCTCAGCTCGTGGGAGACAAGGCCCACCGCCCGCCCTTCGGCGGCCAGCCGCCGGGCGGTGGCCATCACCTCCAGCTGGTGTTTGGGGTCCAGCCAGGTGGTGGGCTCGTCCATCAGGATGGTGGGCGCCTGCTGGGCCAGGGCCATGGCCAGATAGACCTTCTGCCGCTGCCCCCCGGACAGGGTGTCCATCATCCGGCCGGCCAGGTCCGCCGCGCCGGCGGCTTCCAGGGCCGCGTCGGCGGCGGCGTAGTCCTCGGGCCGGTACTGCCGCGGGAAGGACAGATAAGGGAACCGCCCGTGCAGGGCGATCCGCCGGGCCTCGATCCGGGGCACGTGGCGGTTCTGGGGCATATAGGCGGCCTTGCGGGCAGCCTCGGCAGGGGTCAGCGTGTCCAGGCCGGCCCCGTCGTAGAGGACGCGCCCCCCCAGGGGGGCCAGCAGGCCCAGGGCGGTTTTCAGCAGGGTGGTCTTGCCGCAGCCGTTGGGCCCCAGCAGCACCGTCACCTGGCCCGGCGCAAAGGAAAAGCTGACGTCCTCCACCACCGGCCGGCCCTGGTACCCCGCGCTGAGATGCGACAGTTCGATCACCG
This sequence comes from Candidatus Faecalibacterium gallistercoris, assembly GCA_019116585.1. Lineage (GTDB taxonomy): Bacteria > Bacillota > Clostridia > Oscillospirales > Ruminococcaceae > Faecalibacterium > Faecalibacterium gallistercoris. The sequence goes on from DXBJ01000077.1 coordinate 12,232, forward strand.
GCGACGGCCCCCTTTCTGATGCAGCACCAGCCAGATGAAGAAAGGCCCGCCTCCCAGGCTCAGCGCCACCCCCACCGGGATCTCGTAGGGGGCAAAGAGGGTGCGGGCGGCGGTATCACAAAAAGTCAGCAGCGCCGCGCCTCCCAGGGCGCAGCCCAGGATCAGGGGGCGGCTCTCCTCCCCCAGAAAGCGGCGGATCAGGTGGGGCACGATCAGCCCCACAAAGCCGATCAGCCCCGCCACGCTGACGGCCGCTCCGGCCAGGCCGGCGGCCAAAGCCAGCACGATCACCCGCATCCGCCCCACCTGCAGGCCCAGGCTGCGGGCCGTTTCAGTGCCCAGAGCCAGCACGTCCAGCTCGTTGGTCAGCAGCAGCAGCCCGGCCAGGCACACCGCCCCCACCGCCGCGGCCGGAGCCACCCGGGCCATGGTGACGCTGCCCAGCCCCCCGACCCGGAAGTCGGAATAGCCGTTCAGCGCGTCGGGCACCAGAGTGACCACCAGGTCCACCGCCGCCGAAAAGATGCTGGACAGCGCCACGCCGGTCAAAATCAGGGTCATCCGGGAGGCCCCCGCCCGCTGGGAGACCGCCAGCACCAGCATGGCGCTGCCGAAGGCCCCTCCAAAGGCGGCGATGGGGGTCAGCCCCACCGCCATGGGGGCCAGGGCGCAGCAGAGGGCCACCGCCGCCCCGGCCCCCGCGTTGACGCCGATCACACTGGGGGAGGCCAGAGGGTTGGCCAGCACCGTCTGGATCACCGCGCCGGCCACCGCCAGACAGGCCCCCGCCGCCAGGCAGCCTGCCGTCCGGGGCAGCCGCACATACAGGACGATGGCGGCGCCGGTCCCTTCGCCCCGGCCGGCCAGGGCGGCCAGCAGCTCGCCGGGCGGCACCGTCACCGCGCCCACGCAGAGGCTGACCACCCCCGCCAGCAGCGCCAGCGCCGCCGTCACCGCCAGCACCCTGCGCTTAGACGCCATACAGGATCTCCACCAGATGGTCGTAGGCCTCGCCCCACCGGGCGTTGGGCTTGAGATGGTACAGGTCCTTGTCCATATAGTAGACCCTGCCCTCCCGGACGGCGGTCAGCTGCTGCCAGGCCGGGTTGGAGAGCACTTCCCCCTCCAGCTGCGCTTTGGCGGGCTCGGGGTCCGCCCCCTGCAGCACGATCAGGATCTTGTCCGGGTCCGCCGCCAGGATGGCCTCCATGCTCAGATCCTCCAAAAGGCTCTGGTCCTGGTCCGCGATGTTGATGCAGCCCAGGTCCGCCAGCATCTCCCCCAGCACGGTGCCGCTGCTGCCCTTGGGCTTGACCACCGAGGCCGCCGCCCGGATGTAGAGGACTTTTTCGGGCCCCTGCTCCTCCAGGGCGGCGGCGGCCCGGGCCCGGGCCGCCTCGATCTCCTCCGCGACGGCTTCACCGTAGGTCTGGTAGGCCTCCGGGCTGCCGGTCAGGCCGGTGCAGATCTCCAGCATCCGCAGATAATCCTCAAAGGTGTCCACCGAGAAAAAGGCCACATCCACCCCCGCCGCCTCCAAAGCGGGCAGCATCTCCTGGTTGGAGGGGATATTGGTGGAGGCCAGCACCAGGTCGGGGGCGGCGGCCAGCAGTTCTTCCACGCTGACCCCCATGGCCCCGCCGATGTTGGCCACTTCCTCCCCCAGGCCCAGGTCAAAGTCGGTCCAGGCGTCGGAGGCCGAGGCCACCAGGGTGTCCCTGCCGCCGGCGGTGCACCAGATGTCGGCATAACTGCCGGTGAGGGCCGCCACCCGCCGGGGCGCGGCCTCCAGGGTCACCTCCCGGCCCAGGTCGTCGGTGAAGGTGCAGGCCGCCCCGCTGTCCGCGGGCGCCGTCGCCGCCGCGGAAGCCCCGCCGGCGGAAGAAGCCGGCCCGGAGGACGCGGCGCCGCACCCCGCCAGCAGCAGGAGGCACAGCGCCGCGGCAGCGGCCCGGCACAAAGTCAGTTGTTTCATGGGTCAATTCCTTTCCAATGGCTTTTTGCAGGGGCGGGCAGCGCCCCCGCCTTTCAAAACGGACGCCACCCCGTGCAGTACCGGGCGTAATCCCGGTCGGCGTTTTTAACATAGAGGACAAGCTCCTCCGTCCCCTCCCGGGTGCGGCGGGTGCGGGTCTTGTAGGGCAGCCCGGCCCGGCCCAGGGTCTCGAGGGTGTCGTTCAGGTCCTCTTCGGTCTCAAAGGTGTCAAACTCCACCCAGTGGCACAGGAACAGCCAGAATTTGATGAGGGGTTCCATATAGGGCGTCTCCTTTCTGTTTTGTGCCATTGTACCATATTCCGGGGCCTTTGTCACCACAGGGGCCCCGGGGCCTTGTGCATCTTTGCTAAAAAATGCGCCGGATTTTCTCCATTCAAACCGGCCGGTTCTCACATTTTCACCATTTTTAGCGTTTATACTTTTTTCTGGTATACATCTTTTGCCGCATTTTGACAAATCCACCAGAAAGAAGGCTTTTCCTATGCACACTGCCGCCCGCCGCATCCTGCCGGCGCTTCTGCTCCTGCTGGCCCTGCTGGTCTCCGCCCTGCCCCGCGCCCTGGCCGCCGGCCTGGAAAACCGCTACGGCATCCAGATGCTGGACTTTGACGAGGACCAGATCCTCTCCATCGGCAACCAGGCCCCGGGCCAGTGCAGCCTGTACGCCCTGCGCTACGCCCGCACCGTCCTGGACGGGACGGTCAGCTCGGGGGCCGGCATGTGGTCGAACGGGGCGGTCTGGTCGGCGGCGGGGTACAGCGGCTTTTCCGGCGATCTGGACGCCTGCCTGGACAAGCTCTACAGCGAGCTGAACGCCGGCCGGCCGGTGATCGTCCATCTGCAGAACACCACCGTCAGCGGGGTGTCCAAGCACCAGGAGCGCACCTCCACCGAGGAATACCACCTGACCAACGCCGGCTGGGACGTGGTCAATTATCCCCACATTTCCACCAGCGACACCTACGGCCACTGGGTCTGCGTGGTGGGCTACGACCCTGCCGCCGACCCGGCAGACCTGTCGGAGAGCGACTTCTTCGCCCTGGACCCGGCCCGGGTCTCGGCGGGGGGCACCTTTGCCCTCACCCGCCTGCTGGACGGCACCCTCTGGACCGACAACAGCCCGCTGAAAGTGGCAGGGTGACCAAACCTTCAGACAATCAAAAGTCCCGTCCAGCCGACATGTGCGGATGGACGGGACACATACAGGGAAATTTGCCGCTGAGAGTGTGCGAGGCCGTAAGGCCGAGTGCGCGGTTCAGCGGCAAATTTTGTCCCCAGGGGGATATTAGGGGGAAGGAATTTCTGTCGCGCGACTGCGCGCAGAAATGGGTTCCCCCTAAAGCGAAGCTTTAATACCCTCGCACTGAAAAGCCTCTCGCCCAGGGGTCGGGCTCCACATCCTGGGAACGGATGCCGGTGATCTGGATATAGCCTCCCGCGGCGATCATGTCGAACATCCGGGCAAAAAGGGCGGGGTCGCCCTGGACTTCCAGGGTGACGGTGCCGTCGTCCTCGTTTTCCACCCAGCCGGTCAGGCCCAGCTGGCCGGCGGCATACCGGGCCCGGTAGCGGAAGCCCACCCCCTGCACCCGGCCCGACACCACATAGCGGCGGCGCACCGTCCCTTCGGGCAGGGCGGGCGGGGTGCGGTCCTTGTCTTTCAAAAAGTTGAACATCCTGTTTCACCCCCGGTTTGATTTGACAGGGAACGTTTTTCTCCTTACAGTTCCTGGTAGGCGTCCATCATGGCCGGGATGAACTGCTTTTTCCGGCTGATGACCCCCGGCAGCACCCAGCCGCCGTCGGCCTCCGGCTCCCGGTCAAAGGCGGCCCGCAGCATCTCAGGGGCGTGGCGGCCGGTGCAGATCACCACGCTCTCCTTGCGGGGCACCTCGGTCAGCATCATATACAGGTCCTCCACGTTCTGCTTGCGGCGGGCCTCCTCCAGATAGGGCATCAGCAGGTTTTGGGCCGCCTGCAGGTTTTTGTGGGTCATATAGCTGCCCTGGGCCACGCCGAACCGCAGGTCCCCGCACATGAACACCTTGAAATCCTGCAAAAACACTTCCTCGGGGGTCTTGCCGTCCAGCTTTTCGCCTGCCTCGAACATCTCGGAGGCGAACTCTTCCACATCCACCCCGGCGATGGTGGCCAGACGGCGGGCGGTCTTTTCGTCCAGAGGGGTGCAGGTGGGGCTGCGGAACATCAAAGTGTCGGACAGGATGGCCGCCAGCATCAGCCCGGCGATCTGGGGGCGGATCTCCACCCCCTGCTCGTCGTACATCTGGGTGACGATGGTGGCGGTGCAGCCCACCGGCTGGTTGCGGAAATAGACCGGGCCGCTGGTCTCCAGGCTGCCGATCCGGTGGTGGTCGATGATCTCCAGGATCTCGGCCTGGTCAAAGCCCTCCACCGCCTGGGTGGCCTCGTTGTGGTCCACCAGGATGATCCGCCGCTTGCTCAGGTTGATGATGTTGCGGCGGCTGACCATGCCGCAGTATTTGCCGTTCTCGTCCAGGATCGGGAAATAGCGGTGGCGGTTCTTGGCCATGACCCGGGTCACGTCGGCCACCGGGGTCACCCGGGTGAACTTGAGGATGTTCTGGGTGGTCATATAGTAGGAGATGGGGGCGCACTGGCTGATGAGCTTGCCGGCGGCGTAGGTGTCGAAGGGGACGGTCATGATGTCCACGCCGGTCTCGGCGGCAATGCGGCTGATGGTCTTGGCCACCTTGGAGTCGTTGCAGATGATCAGGAGGGAGGCCTCCTGCTCGATGGCGCACAGCTGGCTCTCGTAGCGGTTGGTCAGGATGACGATGTCCCCTTTTTCCACGGCGCTCTCCAGCATTTCGGGGGTGGCGGTGCCGATGTGGACGTTGCCGGCGGTGCACACCCCGTCCTCGCTGCCCACCACCATCTCGCCGCCCAGCGTCTCGAGGATGTTCTTATAGGTGGTGTGGGTCTTGGCCAGCACGGCGGTGTCGAACACGTCCATGTTGGCGGTGGCGATGTCCTTGACGGTGATGACACCCAGCAGGTCGCCCTCCGGGCTGACCACCGGCAGGGTGTCGATGTCCCGGTCCCGCATGATCTCCCAGGCGCGGCGGAGGCTGATGGAGCCGTCCACCCCTTCCATCTCGCGGTAATCCACGTCGCGGATCTTGGGGTTGACGTCGGTGCACATCCGGGGCGGCTCCACCCCGAACTTCTGCAGGACAAACTGGGTCTCCTGGTTCATCTTGCCGGCGCGGCGGGGCTCGCAGACCAGGTTGCTGGTCTTGTTTTTCAGCTCCGCATAGGCGATGGCGGAACAGATGGAATCGGTATCCGGGTTGCGGTGGCCGATGACCACCACTTTATGGGCTTCTTTTGGCATACTTGCATTTACCTCCGATGGTTTTGGGCAGCCGCCCGCGCCCCCTGCACAGGGTCCCGGGTGGTGAGGGTGGTCCTTCAGATCCTGGTTCCTATTGTAACATATCCGCCCCCGGGGGTAAATAGCCCCGCGCCCGAAAACCGCCCCGCCCCTGCCCCAAAATTCCGCGCCGGGCAATCTTGCATTCGGGCAGGCGTTGTGCTATAGTATGCCGTGTAGTATACAACGCAGCGGGGCGGTCCCGCGGGAGGAAGCATGCAACGCTTATGACACAAACAGCACAGACCCGGCCCATCTTCACCCGGCAGCAGCTCATCGCCCTGCTGCTGCCGCTGGTGGCAGAGCAGGCCCTCAGCGTCACCATCGGCCTGGCCGACACCTTGATGGTGTCCTCGGTGGGCGAGGCCGCCGTCTCGGGCGTCAGCCTGGTGGACACTTTCAACACTCTGATGATCCAGATCATGTCGGCCCTGGCCACCGGCGGCGCGGTGGTCACCAGCCAGTACATCGGCCACCAGGAGCCCAAAAACGCCAAGGCCACCGCCGGCCAGATCATGCTGGTGATGCTGGCCTTCAGCTGCACGGTGGCCCTGGTGGTCCTGTTTGGGCGGCACCTGATCCTGCGGGCCATTTTCGGCGCCATCGACGACGACGTGATGGCCTACGCCGAGACTTACTTCCTGATGTCGGCTCTGAGCTACCCCTTCATCGGGATGTACAACGCGGGGGCGGCTTTGTTCCGGGCGCAGGGCAACAGCAAGATCAGCATGCTGTCCAGCCTGGTGATGAACGTGCTGAACATCGGCGGCAACGCCATCTTTATTTATGGCTGCGGCATGGCGGTGTTCGGCGCGGCGCTGGCCACCCTGATCTCCCGCATCATCGCCTGCACGGCGGTGCTCTACCTGCTGCAGCGGCCCGGCTGCATGCTGCGGGTAGAGAGCGTCCAGGCCCTGCGGCCCGACCGCAGCCTGATCCGACGTATCCTGGTCATCGGCATCCCCAACGCCATCGAGAACGGGATGTTCCAGATCGGCAAGCTGGCGGTGTCCAGCCTGACCAGCACCCTGGGCACCGCGGCCATTGCGGCCAACGCGGTGGCCAACAATACCACCACCCTGCTGAACATCCCGGCCAACGCCGTGGGCATGGGCGCGCTGACCGTCCTGGGCCAGTGTCTGGGCGCCGGCGACAAACAGCAGGCCAAGCGCTACGGCGGCCTGATGATGGGCCTGGCCTACGCCGGCGCCTGGGTGATGAACCTGGCGGCCTTCTTCGGCGGCAACCGGTTCATGCTGCAGTTCTTCAACCTCTCCCCCGAGGCCACCGGCCTGGCGCTGGAGGTCATGGTCTGGTTCAACATCATCTCCCTGTTCATCTGGCCGTCCAGCTTCACCCTGCCCAACATCCTGCGCGCCGCCGGCGACGCCCGCTACACCATGGTGGTCAGCATCGCCTCCATGTGGCTGTTCCGGGTGGCCCTGTGCTACCTGCTGGTGGGCCATTTCGGCGGCGGCCTGCTGGCCATCTGGACCGGCATGTTCGTGGACTGGGCCTTCCGCTCCCTGTTCTTCGCCATCCGCTTTTTCAGCGGCAAATGGATGGAGAACAGCGTGATCTGACACGCTGCCCCTTCTGCAACGGCAAAAGCCCCCGCGCTTCCTGTAAAGGAAACGCAGGGGCTTTTTGTTCCATGTGGAACAATCAGACTTTCAAAAAAGTCCCGTCCAGCCGACATGTGCGGATGGACGGGACACATACAGGGAAATTGAGCGCTGAGAGTGTGCGAGCCGCTTTGCGGCGAGTGCGCGGTTCAGCGCTCAATTTTGTCCCCAGGGGGATACCAGGGGG
>DXBJ01000078.1 GCA_019116585.1 Candidatus Faecalibacterium gallistercoris
AAATTTGTGAGCAAACCCCCTGGTGAAAAATGGTGTGATTGACAAATGGAGGAATTTGTACTATCATATGACTAGACGGGGTAGGGGCCGTCCTTATCCCGCAAGGTCCAAGACTCGAAACAGGTTACCCCAGGCAAATTTATCTTCTAAAGGAGGTAAACAAGGTCCAATGAAACTCAAACGCATTCTTTCCCTGGCGCTGTCCGGCGTCCTGGCAGTCAGCATGCTGACTGCTTGCGGCGGTGGCGGCATTGGCGGCGCTCTCAGCGATCGCAGCTCTGCAATTCGTAGTGAACTGAATGGTGCTCAGGACATGATGAATTACAAGGCGAATGATCGTGATTTGAAGGACGCCCTCTACACTGTGGCTGGAACCCTGACCGCAAACCAGGTTACTGGCGGCGTTGCTACCGATGCTATTTCCAATACTGTGGAACAGCTGACTGGCTACGGCGACATTTGGCTTGGTGAGTGGGATGCTAGTGCAGCAGATGAAACTGCCACCTATGTCAAGGTTTTTGTGTACAACACCGATGATGAGGCTTTCGACACGAATCGTGAAGTGGCCTACAACATCGCTAAGACGCTTGAAGTTCTGGATTTGAAGTCCGATCTCGCAACCGATGCGGGTAAGATTTCTTATTCTGGCAATGTCGGCGCGTACAGAACTACCGTTGGCAGTGGTGATGAGGCAATCCATGCACTGGTTGTTGGTGTTGCCATCACTCAGACCGTCCCGGCCGCAGAGTAATCCTCGTTGACCCTAATTCCTTTTCGTGAGGAGAAAGCCCCTGACGGTGCGACGTTGGGGGCTTTTTGGTGTCAAGCAGGGCCAAGGAACGAAGGTCCACGTTTCAAAGCCTGATAAACCCGCCGTATGGGGTGACCCGTACGGCGGGTTTTTTGCGCCCCTCTCACAATAGACCAAAGTTTAGTTTCGCAGCCACGTTTGATTTTGTGTAAATTTTCCTTTTCTTCCATCTTTTGGCACTTCTGCCTTGACAAAGGAAATACTGTTGTGTTAAACTATGCACAAGGAACGGGGATGGTGACCTGTTCCCCAAATGTTTTGGTGCGAGTTACAAACAACAACAAGGAGGAAATTTCCAAATGAAACTGAATAAGGTTTTGGCTCTGGCTCTGTCCGGCGTTATGGCCGTCAGTATGCTGGCTGGTTGCTCTAACAATTCTGGCAATGGTGGCCAGGAGGGCGAGGAGCAGCCCCCTGTTGACGATACCACCATCGCTTCTGTTTTGAACGATGAGCAGGCAGACAACGACGTGAAGGTCAACTTTACTTACAGCAGCTCCCTGGAGACCGCTCTGCAGAAGACTCTGAGCGTTGTCGGCAATGATGCAGATGCTGATGATGTTGATGACTATCTGGCAAATGTTCTCGGTGTTGACGATGTGATCATTCAGCACTTCTATGGCTATCCTAACCAGACCAGTAACACTTCGAACACTGTTGGCGAACAGACTGCAGTTGTCGTGATTCGTGATGAGAGTGGCAAGACCGAAGATGGTGTTGCCAAAGAGATGTACACTAAGCTTGCTAATGGCGGGCTTGATAAGTTGACCGCTGAGTGGCTTGATACTAATGCTAATAAGCAGGTTAAATGGAGCTTCAGCTACACTGGTGAAGTTGCTGCTGTCAGTACTGTTGAGGATAATCAGAACTACACCTATGTGGCTGTTGTTGTGACCTGCAACACCACCAAGGCTCTGGCTGACTAATTTAGAACTACTACAAGTATTACAACTACGGTCGTATGATGTAGACCCATGCAGGGCTATGCGTTGGCCGCATCATTGTTGACGCTATCCCTGCGCAATATACTAAGCGCTTAGTATAGCACCAAAGGTTTATTACAAATTTACGTTTGTAGTTTGCCGCACCAAAAAAGAACCAGCTGGGTGTGCAGACCCAGTTTACCGGGGCGGGCCGAAAGGCCCGCCCCTTTTTGGGCCTGTCAGTCTCCCCATGCACAAAATCCCCTTGTCCCGCTTATAGTAGTTTATACGATTGATTTTTTTGGCCGGACATGGTACACTTCCTCTGTAGAGAAAAGGATTATAAAAATGGGAAATGAGGAAGCAAACATGGTTTCAATTCTCTTGTCCGTATTGGGCCAGCGCGGCGTGGATGCGCTGGCGTTTCTGCTGGCGTTCGTGCTCACGGCGCTGCTGACCAACCTGTTCCACGGCCGGCTGCCCCAGGATCATGGCCGCGCCTTCGCCGTGGACGGCGCCCTGTCCAAGGGCAAGGCCCGGGGCGCGGGGCTGATCTTTGTGCTGTGCGTGGTGCTGGTGGCGCTGGCGTTCATGCCGTTCCACCTGGAAACGGTCATCTATATGGTGCTGCTCATCGCCTCCATGCTGTCGGGCTACCTGGACGACGCCTCCGACACCGCCTGGAACGAGTACAAAAAGGGCCTGATCGACTTTGTCATTGCCCTGGTGGCCGGCGTCACCTACCTGAACTTCAACGGCTGTGGGGTGCGGTTCCTGCACTGGTATTTTGTGCTGCCCTACCCGGTCTACCTGCTGCTGATCGTCATCCTGATCTGGGCCAGCATCAACGTGGTCAACTGCACCGACGGCGTGGACGGTCTGTCCGCCAGCCTGGCGGTGGTCAGCATGGGCACTTTCGCTTTGCTGTACGCCGAGCAGCTGGCCAGCTACGTCACCGCCACGGCGGTGTTCGTGGGGGCGCTGCTGGCCTATTTGTGGGTCAACGCCAAGCCCTCCACCGTCCTGATGGGGGACGCCGGCAGCCGCGCCATGGGTTTTTTCCTGGCGCTGCTGGCCCTCAAGTCGGCCCACCCCTTCGCCTTCCTGCTGGCGGCGGCGGTGTTCATCGTGGACGGCAGCCTGGGCATCGTCAAGATCAGCCTCAAGCGCTTTTTGCACATCAGCGTGCTGAAAAACACCCTGACCCCCCTCCACGACCACGCCCGCAAGCGTCTGGGCTGGAGCGACGAGCAGGTGGTGCTCCGCTGGGTGATCCTGCAGGGCGTCGCCTCCGCAGTCCTGGCCGTCGTGGCCGGGCTGGGCGTCTGACCTAAACGCAAAAGCCTCCGCCGGTGCGGGGGCTTTTTTGCGTTCCTGTGTTGACAAGTACACTTGTCTGTGCTATACTGTATGCAAATAAAACTTGTCAGTCCGTCGGGAGGTGCGTACCATGAAAAAAGAGGACATCCTGCAAAAAGCCCGCAAAGAGGGCAACGGCGAATACGAGGAGCGCATCCAGGGCCGCATCATGACCCGCAGCGCCCTGGCGGTGGTGGCGCTGTGCGCCTTCTTTTGGCTGGCGCGGGTGTTCCAGGCCGACCGGCTGGCCCTGCCCGAAGTGGACGCCTGGGAGCTGCCCGCCATCGCCACCGGCTACGCCGCTTTTGTCCACCTGTGGATGTATGCGCGGTTGAAAAGCCGGGCCAACCTGGTGGGGGGCCTGTGCTGTCTGGTTGGATTTTTGGCCTTTACGGCGCGGTTTTTGATGGGGCTGTAAGGAGGCATACCATGAAGGCAGAGCTTGTGCTCAAAAACCGTCTGAAAGAGACGCGCACTGCGGCGGGGCTGTCCCAGGCGCAGCTGGCCGCCATGGTGGGCGTCTCCCGCAACACCATCAGCTCGATCGAGACGGGGCAGTTCAACCCCACCGCCAAACTGGCCCTGATCCTCTGCATCGCGCTGGACAAAAAGTTCGAGGAGCTGTTTTATTTTGACGACTGAAGAAAACCTCGCCCGCGCCAAAGCCGCCCAGCGGCGGCAGGGCATTGCGGCGCGGCAGGCGCTGGGGCCGGCGGCGCGGCGGGCGGCCGACGCGGCCATCTGCGCCCGGGTGGCTTCCCTGGCCGCGTGGCGGCAGGCGGGGCGGGTGCTGGCCTATGCCGCCTTTGGCGGGGAGCCGGACCTGTCCGCCCTGCTGGAAGGCTGCGGCAAGCAGGTGGCCTATCCGGTCTGTGGCGAGGGCTGCACTCTGACGGCGGCCCTGCCCGCCCCGGTGGACGGCTGGGAGGCGGGAGCCTACGGCATCCGGACGCCGGTCCTGGCCCGGGCCCGCATCCTGCCGCCCGATGGGCTGGACCTTGTCCTGACGCCCTGCACCGCCTTTGATGCGGCGGGCCGCCGGGTGGGGATGGGCAAGGGCTATTACGACCGGTTCCTGCCGCGGTGCGCCCGGGCGGCGGTCTATGGCATCGCCTACGAGGCGCAGAAGGTGGACGCCGTGGCGGCGGGGCCGCTGGACGTCCGTTTGGATGGGATCATCACAGAAAAGGGGGTCTACCAATGGAAATGATGGACAAAACCTGCAAGGACTTTTTGGGCGAGCTGGCCTCCCGGTCCGCCACGCCGGGCGGCGGCGGCGCGGCCGCTCTGGTGGGGGCGGTGGGGGCCGCCCTGGGCAACATGGTGGGCTGCCTGACGGCGGGCAAGCCCAAATACGCCGCCGTCGAAGGGGACATCCTGGCCCTGAACCAGAAAGCCGCCGCCCTCCGCGCCCGGCTGGAGGGGCTGGTGGAGGCGGACGCCGCCGCCTTTGCCCCCCTGGCCAAAGCCTACGGCATCCCCAAGGACAATCCTGACCGCCCCGCCGTCATGGCCCGGGCGCTGGAGGCCGCCGCCGCGGTGCCGCTGGAGATCATGGAGGCCTGCGGCGAGGCCATCGCCCTGCTGGAAGAATACGAGGCCAAGGGCAGCGTGCTGGCGGTGTCGGACGCCGGGTGCGGCGCAGTGTTCTGCCGGGCCGCCCTGGAGGCCGCGGGCCTGAACGTGGCGGTAAACACCCGCCTGATGGCGGATCGTGGCCGCGCCGCCGCCCTGGACGCCCGGGCCGAAGCCCTGCGGGCGGAATACCTGCCCCGGGCCGAGGCGGTCTACGCCAAAGTCTGCCACCGTCTGGGAGGGAACTGAGATGAGCGCACTGCTGTTGAAAGGCGGCCCGGCGGCCGCCGCTCTGAACGAAAAGACTGCGGCCCGCGCCGCCGCCCTGACCGCCGGAGGGGTCACACCCACCCTGGCGGTGGTGCGGGTAGGCGCCCGGGAGGACGACCTGGCCTACGAGCGGGGAGTCCTGGCCCGGTGCGGCAAGCTGGGGATCGGGGTGCGGCCCTTCCAGCTGGACGCCGGCGCCGGACAGGCCCAGCTGCTGGAAGTCCTGGACCAGATCAACCGAGACCGCACCATCCATGGTTGCCTGCTGTTCCGGCCTTTGCCCGCCCAGATGGACGACCGGGCGGTGCGGGCCGCCATCGCCCCCGAAAAGGACGTGGACGGCATCACCGACGCCTCCCTGGCCGGGGTGTTCACCGGCAGCGGGGTGGGCTATGCCCCCTGCACCGCCCAGGCCTGCATCGAGATCCTGGACCATTACGGCATCCCTCTGGAAGGCAAACGGGTCGCCGTGGTGGGCCGCAGCCTGGTGGTGGGCAAGCCCGTCGCCATGCTGCTGGAGCGCAGGAACGCCACCGTCACCCTCTGCCATTCCCGCACGCGGGATCTGCCGGCCCTCTGCCGCCAGGCCGAGATCCTGGTGGTGGCCATGGGCCGCCGGGAGGCGATCGGGGCGGAATGCGTCGCCCCGGGGCAGGTGGTGGTGGATGTGGGCATCCACACCGGCGCAGACGGCAAACTCTGCGGCGACGTCCGCTTTGCCGAGGCCGAGCCGGCCGCCGCCGCCATCACCCCGGTGCCCGGCGGCGTGGGGGCCATGACCACGTCGGTGCTGGCAGCCCATGTGGTGGAGGTCGCCGGCAAGGCCCTGTGACCGTCTGCCCCTGATTTTCCCGATTTACATGACCGATCGAACCGGCCCGCTGTGCTGCTGCATGGCGGGCCGGTTTTCGCTTCGGCGGAAAAGAACGGACTTCCCTCCGCCGCCCGGCGGCGTTATACTGGCAGCATAAAAAACGCACGGCCAGGAGGGAACAAGGATGGTGTACGGCTATATCCGGGTCAGCACCCGGGAGCAAAATGAGGACCGCCAGCGGATCGCCCTGCGGAAAGCGGGCATCCCCGAGAAGAATATCTTCATCGACAAGCAGTCCGGCAAGGATTTTGACCGCCCCAAATACAAAAAGCTGCTCCGGCGCCTCAAGCGGGACGACCTGCTCTACATCAAGAGCATCGACCGCCTGGGCCGGGACTACGAAGAAGTGCTGGAACAGTGGCGCCTGTTGACCAAGGACAAAAACATCGACATCGTGGTGCTGGATATGCCCCTGCTGGACACCCGCCGCGGCCGGGACCTGATGGGGGCTTTTTTGGCGGACATCGTGCTGCAGGTGCTGTCCTTTGTGGCGGAAAACGAGCGCACCAACATCCGCCAGCGCCAGGCCGAGGGCATCGCGGCGGCCAAGGCCCGGGGGGTGCAGTTCGGCCGGGACCCGCGCCCCCTGCCCGAAAATTTCTGGACCGCATACGAAGCCTGGAAAGCCAAGCGGATGACCATCCAGGAGGCGGCAAAGGCCTGCGGCCTGCCCCGCAGCACCTTTTACGATAAGGTGCAAAAGCACGAGATGCAGCTGCGCATCCAGCGGGAAGAGCGGGAAAAAGCCCTGCACGAGCTGCGGATGCAGCGGGAGCGGGAACAGCAGGAACAAAAGGAGCGGGAACAGAAAAACGGCGACCCCTGCTGCATCTGAAAGGCTGGCCTGGCGGCAAAATAAAAGCGCCTGCTTTTCCGGCAGGCGCGCAGGGCGGGGTCAGAACCGTTCCACCCCGTCCTCGGTGACGATGGCGTAGATCAGGGGCAGCTCGGCGGGCTTTTCCGGCCCGATGGACAGGCCGGAGCGGTAGCAGGCTTCGGCGGCGGCAAAGCGCTCGGGCGCGCCGCAGAAGGTGGCCAGGCTCTCGCCCTTGCGGACGTAGTCGCCCCGCTTTTTGTGCAGGATGATGCCGGCGGCGTAGTCGATGGGGTCGCCCTTTTTCTCCCGGCCGGCCCCCAGCAGCACGCTGGCGGTGCCGATCTTTTCGGCGTCGTTGGCGGTGATGTAGCCGTCGGCGTCGGCTGCCACTTCCCAGCGGGCGGCGGGCTGGGCAAACAGGCTGTAGTCGTCCAGCACCCGGGTGTCGCCGCCCTGGGCCGCAAACATCTCCTTGCACTTGGCAAAGGCGCTGCCGTCGGCAATGGCCTGCCGGGCCAGGGCGCGGCAGGTCTCGGGGCTGCCCTTGCCCGCCAGAACCAGCATATAGGCCGCCAGCTCGATGCAGACGGCGGTCAGGTCGGCGGGGCCGCGGCCCTTGAGCACCTCCATGCTTTCCATCACTTCCAGGCTGTTGCCGATGTTGTGACCCAGGGGGGTGTCCATGTCGGTGATCATGGCGGCCACCTTGCGGCCGTGGTGGGCGCCGATCGAGACCATCAGCCGGGCCAGGGCGACGCTGTCCTCCACCGTTTTCATAAAGGCGCCGGTGCCGGTGGTGACGTCCAGCAGGATGGCGTCCGACCCCGAGGCCAGCTTTTTGGACATGATGCTGGAGGCGATCAGGGGGATGCAGCTGACGGTGGCGGTGACGTCCCGCAGGGCGTACATCTTTTTGTCGGCCACGGCGATGTTCTCGCTCTGGCCAATGACGGCGATGCCGGTGCGGTTCACCTGGGCAAAAAATTCCTCCTGGCTGAGGGCGGTGCGGGTGCCGGGGACGCTTTCCATCTTGTCGATGGTGCCGCCGGTGTGGCCCAGGCCCCGGCCGCTCATCTTGGCGATCTTGACCCCGCAGGCCGCCGCGATGGGGGCGATCACAAGGGTGGTCTTGTCCCCCACGCCGCCGGTGGAATGCTTGTCCACCTTCACCCCCGCGATGGGGCTGAGGTCTACCATCTCGCCGCTGTGGGCCATGATGTCGGTGAGGGCGGCGGTCTCCGCGTCGGTCATCCCCCGCAGGTAGACCGCCATCATCCAGGCGGCCATCTGGTAGTCGGGCACATCCCCGGCCACATAGCCGCGGATCAGGGCCTCCAGCTCGGCGCGGGTGTGGGTGCCGCCGTCCCGCTTCTTTGCAATGATGTCGTAGATACGCATAGAAGATCACTCCAATCCCGATTGATAGGTTGCTTCCAGTATAGTATGACTTTTGCCCAAAGGCAAGGCCCCGGCCCGAAAGTTGGCAGAAACTTCACAGATCGCCCGTCTGCGCTTTTTCCATCACATAGTTGGCCAGGGTCACCCCTCTGCGCTCCACCTGCTGCGCCCGCAGGACCCGGTAGCCGCGCCTGGCGAAGAAGGGGCGGGCCGTGACCGAGGCATGGGTGACCACCGGCCCGGCGGCGGCCTCTTCCAGCGCGTTGCAGAGGGCGGTGGCGACGCCCCGGCCCTGCAGGTCCTTGTGGACGTAGAGCCGGTCCAGGTAGCCGGCGGCGGGGTCCAGATCCCCGAAGCCTGCCAGCCGCCCGTCCAGTTCGGCCACCAGGGTCCGGTGCGCCCGGAAGCTCTTGTCCCAGGCAGCGAGGTCGGGGCCGCAGGCGGGGGCCCAGGCATCCAGCTGGGCGGGGGAGTAGTGGGCCGCGTTGACAGTGTGGACCGTCTCGTAAAACAGGTGGGCGAGGGCGGGACAGTCCTCGGGCCGGTAGGGCCGAAGGGTCACGGCCAGCGCGTTCAGATAGTTGTCCGCCTCAGCGCGGCTATGGAAAGTGATGATCTTTCGGCGCCCCCGGTATGGCTCCAGCATGGCGCGGATCGCGGGGAGCTGCTCCTGGCCGAAGTCGAGGATGTATTGCAGGAACTCTGCGTCCAGCTCCTCCTCCACCCAGGGCATGTCCGGGCGCTGCACGCCCCGGCGGTTTTCCACCCCTGCCAGGCAGGCTTCCAGCGGATAGTCCAGGAAAAAGACGGTGTCGCAGGCTTCCAGCCGCTGGGGCAGGGTGCGGCTGTAGTCGCCGTCGATGATCCAGGCGGGCTGGGCCAGCCATTGGGCCAGGCCGCGGTCGAACGCCTCCCGGGTGACGTTGGTGCGGTCGGGCTTGTGCCACAGCCGGTCCAGATAATAGAGGGGCAGGCCGGTGCGGTCCCGCAGGCGGCGGGCAAAGGTGCTCTTGCCCGCCCCCGGGCAGCCGATGACTAAAACTTTCTGCATGGGGGAGCATCCTTTCTGATCGATCCAAACCGCGGAAAGACCAAAAACGGCGGCAAGCCATAACGCCTGCCGCCGCGTCGTGTGTGTTTTCAGCGCGATCCCTTGTCGTAGGGGATGCCCTCGGCCTTGGGGGCCATGCTGTTCTTGGAGGTGAACGCCAGGATGATCATGGAGGCGATGAAGGGCATCATGTTGTAGATGTTGCTGGACCAGCCGAGGTTGGCCAGGAAGGTGGAGTCCGCGATGTTGGCCAGGCTCTTGAACACGGCAAAGAACATGGCCGCCCCAAAGATGTGGAAAGGCTTCCACTGGCCAAAGATCATGACCGCCAGGGCCAAAAAGCCCGCGCCGGCCACGCCGACCTCAAAGTTCCAGGTCTGGACCGGCGGCACGATGTAGGCCATGCCGCCGATGGCGCCCAGCGCCCCCGAGATCAGGACGCCGGCGTAGCGCATCTTGTACACGTTGATGCCCACCGAGTCCGCCGCCTGGGGGTGCTCGCCGCAGGCCCGCAGCCGCAGGCCGAAGCGGGTCTTGTACATCACCACAAAGCTGATGACGAGCAGGGCCAGCCCCAGCGGCACAAAGACGCTCATTTCCAGCCCGCCGATGCTGAACAGGAAGGGCCGGTTGGAATAGTTCAGCTTGGCGCTGCCGCTCTCGCTGAAGTATTTGGACAACACCACCGCCACGGCGGTGGCCAGCAGGTTCAGGGCGGTGCCGCCGATGGTCTGGTCCGCCTTCAGGTTGATGGAGGCAAAGGCCAGCAGCAGGGAATAGACCATCCCGGCCACGGCCGCCGCCAGGATGGAGATCACCACGATGAGCCAGGCCGGGGTGCTGGCCGGCAGCAGGGTCAGGGTCAAAACGCCCGCCACGCCGCCGATGACCATGATGCCCTCCAGCGCGATGTTGATGATGCCGGAATGCTCGCTGAACATGCCGCCCAGGGCCACCAGCATCAGCACGATGCCGTACAGCAGGGTGTATTTGATGAGTAACAGCATATTAGCCCTCCTTTTCGCCGGACTTGTCCGCCCGCTTGCCGCCGCTGAGGAGCTTTGCGATCTTGCCGCGGAACAGCATCGAGAAGGCGCACAGGTAGATGATGATGCCGCTGATAAGGTCGGCCACCTCGGTGGGGTAGTACCGGGTAGACAGGAACGAGCCGCCCACCGTGATGTGGGAGATGAACAGGGCCGAGAAGATGGTGCCGATGGGGTTGGAGCTGGCCAGCAGCGCCACCGAAATGCCGTTGAAGCCCATGGCCGGCAGGGTGGTGGAGTTCAGGGGGTTCCACTCGGACACGCCGGACAGATAGTACAGCCCCGCGCCAAAGCCGGCCAGCGCGCCGGCAATGACCATCGAGAGGACCAGGTTCTTCTTCTCGTTGATGCCGGCGTAGCGGGCGGCGTTTTTGTTCAGGCCCACGGCCTTCAGCTCGTAGCCGAAGGTGGTCTTGTCCAGCACCACCCAGATCAGGATGGCCACCACGATGGACAGGAAGATGGCGATGGTGGTGCTGTTGGTCTGGAACATATCGTTCAGCCCAAAGTCGGGGATGGTGACCCCCTCCACCCCTTCCATCCGGCGCAGGTTCCAGGTGCGGGTGTTGCGGGAGTCGTACATGACGCCGGTGCCGTTGCCGTAGATGATCTCATTGACCAGGTACAGCCCGATCCAGTTGAACATGATGGAGGTGATGACCTCGTTGATGTTCAGGTATGCCTTGAACAGGCCGGGGATGGCGCCCCAGATGCCGCCCAGCACCGCCGAAGCGATCAGGCCCACATACCAGGGCAGGTGCAGGACGATGGCGCAGTACAGCGCGCCGTAGGCGCCCAGGGTGTACTGCCCCGCCGCGCCGATGTTGAACAGGCCGGTCTTGAAGGCAAAAGCCACCGAGAGGCCGGTCATGACCAGGGGGGCGGCGTTGGCCAGGGTGCGGCCCACGCCGTAGGGGGCGTCGTAGAAGCCGCCCTTCAGGATGCGGACAAAGCCGTCCGCCCATGCGTGCTCGGCGTTGATGGCCAGCAGTACCAGATAGCCGCATACCAGGCCGATCAGGATGCACAGGAGGGCCGCCAGCACGCTGACAAAGGCCGACCGGGCCTTGCCGCTGTGGGAAAGCATCTTTTTCTTATCCATAAAGCCGCTCATTCTCCTTTCCCCTGCTTGCGGGCGCCGGCCATGTACAGGCCCAGCTCCTGGACGGTGGTGGTCTTGGGGTCGAACTCGCCGACCACCTCGCCCTCGTACATGACGAGGATGCGGTCGGACAGGTTCATCACTTCGTCCAGCTCAAGGCTGACCAGCAGCACCGCCTTGCCGGCGTCCCGCTGGGCCACGATCTGGCGGTGGATATACTCGATGGCGCCCACGTCCAGGCCGCGGGTGGGCTGGACCGCCACCAGCAGTTTGGGGTCGCGGTCGATCTCACGGGCGATGATGGCCTTCTGCTGGTTGCCGCCCGACATGCTGCGGGCGATGGTCACGCTGCCCTGGCCGCTGCGGACGTCGTACTGCCCGATCAGCCGGTCCGAGTATTCCCGCACCTTGTCCTTGCGGATAAAGCCGTGGTTCTGGAACTCGGGCTGCCAGTACCGCTGCAGCACCATGTTGTTCTCCAGGGTGTAGTCCAGGATCAGGCCGTGCTTGTGCCGGTCCTCGGGGATGTGGCTCATGCCGTCTTTGGAGCGCTCCCGGATGGAGGCGTGGGTGATGTCCTTGCCGCAGAAGCTGATCCTGCCGCCCGAGACCTTTTCCAGGCCGGTGAGGCCGTAGACGAATTCGGTCTGGCCGTTGCCTTCGATGCCGGCCAGGCAGACGATCTCGCCCGCCCGCACCTGGAAGGTGACGTCCTTCACGGCGTTTTTCTTGTGGGTGGCGCTGGGGATGGTCACATCCTGCACGTCCAGGATCACCTCGCCGGGCTTGGCGGGGGCCTTTTCCACTTCCAGCTGGACGTCGCGGCCCACCATCATGCGGGAAAGCTCTTCCTTGGTGGTGCCGGCAATGTCCACCACGCCCACGTACTTGCCCTTGCGCAGGACGGTGCACCGGTCGGCGACGGCCATGATCTCGTTCAGCTTGTGGGTGATAAAGAGGATGCTCTTGCCCTCTTTTTTGAAGCCCCGCATGATCTCCATCAGCTCGTCGATCTCCTGGGGGGTCAGGACGGCGGTGGGCTCGTCAAAGATCAGGATCTCGTTGTCCCGGTAGAGCATCTTGAGGATCTCCACGCGCTGCTGCATACCCACCGAGATGTCGCTGACCAGGGCGTCGGGGTCCACCCGCAGGCCGTACTTTTCGCTCAGGGCCACGACCTTTTTGCGGGCCTCGGCCTTTTGCAGGAAGCCCAGCTTGTTGGGCTCGACCCCCAGGATAATGTTGTCCAGCACCGTAAAGCATTCCACCAGCTTGAAGTGCTGGTGGACCATGCCGATGCCCAAAGCGTTGGCGTCGTTGGGGTTGCGGATCTGGACCTCCTTGCCGTTTTTGCGGATGGTGCCCTGCTCGGGCTGGTACAGGCCGAACAGGACGCTCATCAACGTGCTTTTGCCCGCGCCGTTTTCGCCCAGCAGGGCATGCACCTCGCCTCTGCGCAGTTGGAGGGTAATATCATCGTTTGCCTTGATCCCAGGGAATTCCTTGGTAATGTGGAGCATCTCGATCACATAATCCTCGGCCAATCTGCTCACTCTCCTTTCACACAATGGTGACGCATCGTTCTCACTTTATTCATTATAACGTATTCTGCCGATACTTTGCAAGGAAAATATGGATAAAAATCCAGCATTTTGCAAAAAAGAGGGGGATTTTCACATATCTGGCCGGTGGGAAATAAAAAATATGCAAATTGCACAAAAAAGCAGAGCGCCTTTTGAGCGCTCTGCTGATAGCATTTTGACGCATCCGGGCCGGGCGGCATCGGCCGCCCCAGCCTTCAGCCCGCCCTTGAAAAGGGCAAAAACCGCTTACTGCACGTAGTTGACGGTGACCAGCTCGCTGGTGGTGGGCTTGACGCTGTCCTCGCTGGAGTTGTCGACGACGATCTCGCCGGCAGCGATCTTCTCCTTGACGGCCTCGTACTCCTCCACGGTGAAAGTGCGGAAGTTCCAGCTGCCCTCGGCGGTGGGCAGGCCGACGTAGTCGCCCTCCTCCAGGCCGAAGTTGCCGTTGGTGGCGGCGATGGTGCCCCACTCGCCAGCGTCGATGTCGCCCAGGGCGGACTCAACGGCGGTGGTCAGCTCCTTCATAGCGGAGGTGATGAACGGGTTGTACTCGTAGGTGCCGTCGGCCACGCCGTTGGCGCCGATGTAGTTCTGGTCCACGTCCACGCCGATGATGTAACCGTTGGACTTGATGGCAGCCTCCAGAGCGGAGGTGTAGATGCCGCCGCCGCAGGCAAAGACGACCTCGGTGCCGCTGGTGTACCAGCCCTCCATACGGGAGGTGATGTTGGCGTCGCCGTAGAACTGGCCGCCGTAGAAGTAGTTGATGTCGACGGCGTTGCCGGTCTCCTGGGCAGCGGCGTCAACGCCCTGCACGAAGCCGTAGCCGTAGCGGATGACGGCGGGCACAGCCATGCCGCCCAGGAAGCCCAGGTGGGTGAAGCCGTCCTTGGCGATGGCATAGCCTGCCAGGTAGCCTGCCTGCTCCTCCTTGAAGGTGATGCAGTAGCAGTTGGCGGGGATGGCGTCGGTGCCGATGTCGGCCTGGGTCACGTCGATGGCGATGAAGCGGGTGTCGGGGTACTGCTCGGCAGCCCATGCCAGGGAAGCGCCGTACAGGTAGCCGACGCAGACGACGGTGTCGGCGCCGTCGTTGACGGCCTGGCGGATCATGGTCTCGCGGTCCTCATCGGAGGCGTCGGCCTCGGGGATGTAGTACTGGCAGTTCTCGCCCATGTAGTTCTGGACGGCGGTCCAGCATGCCTGGTTGAAGCTCTCGTCGTCGATGGTGCCGGTGTCGCAGCACAGGGCAACGTAGGAGACGGCGCCGCCCTCGGCGGCAGCCTCAGAGGAAGCAGCGGAAGAAGCTGCGCTGGAGGCGGAAGAGGCAGTGCTGGAAGAAGAACCGCCGCAGGCGGCCAGAACAGAAACGGCAGCGGCTGCGCCAGCCACGGCCATGAATTGACGGCGCGAAATCATATTCATAAGAATTCTCTCCTTTTTTACAGTTGGGTGCAACCATTTTTGGACAGACAAGGATGCGCAGACATAGGGGCGCATTCTCTATACTCCAGTATAGCCGCAAAATGTGTTGGGCGCAAGCTGTTTTGCATTACAAAATCTTTACAATATTTTCGTCAAATTGTCAAAAAGTGATACATTCCATCCACGGCCGCCGCGCTTTTTCGGCGTGTTTGGACGCCCGCCCCCCACAGAAACAGGAATAAACGAGAACGCCCCTGCCACAGAAGCAGGAGCGTTTTGGATCACTCGATGTTGGCAGGCCCGAAACCAAAGGGTAATAGTTCCCCCAGCGTCCGCTCGATGAAATCGTCCGGGCTTTTGGCCATGATGACGTTCAAAGCAGGCCCGCAGAACTCGTACAGGGCCTGGCGGCAGACGCCGCAGGGGGCGGTGACCAGCTGGTTCACCTCGCCCTTTTTGGCCCCCACGATCGCAATGTCGGTGAATTGGGTGACCCCCTGGCTGACCGCCGAGAACAGGGCGGTGCGCTCGGCGCAGCTGGTGGGGGTGAAGGCTGCGTTTTCGATGTTGCAGCCGGTAAAGACCCGGCCGTCGGCGCTGCGCAGGGCGGCCCCCACCCAAAAGCGGCTGTAGGGGGCCACGGCCCGGGTGCGGGCGTCCAGGGCCGCACGGATCAGGGCCTGTTTTTCCTCCCGGGTAAGTTCAGACATGGCGGGGCCTCCCTCAGTAGTCTGCGCCCAGGGCGACCTTCATCATGTTGGTAAAGCTCTTCTGGCGCTGCTCGGCGGTGGTGGCCTCGGGCGAGACAAAGCTGTCCGAGATGGTCAGCAGGCAGGCGGCGTGCTTGCCCAGCACCTGGGCGTTGGCAAAGAGGGCGAAGCTCTCCATCTCGACGCAGACGCAGCCCTGCTCGTCCCGCAGTTTTTCCCAGTAGGTGGGCTTGGCGTCGGAGGGCTGGCGGTAGAACACGTCGGAGGAGTGGATGTTGCCCTCGATCAGGGGGATGCCCAGCTTGGCGGCGGAGGCGCGCAGCTTCTCGTTCAGCTCCCGGCTGGGGAAGGTGATGTGGCCCTCAAAGCCGCTCTGGGTCCTGGCGTAGCTGGATTCGCTCACCGCGCCGGCGGCCAGCACCACGTCGAACAGCTTGGCCTTGTCGGTGTAGCTGCCCGCCGAGCCGATGCGGACGATGTTCTCCACCCCGTAGAACTTGAACAGCTCGTAGGAGTAGATGCCGATGGACGGCATGCCCATGCCGCTGCCCATCACGCTGATGGGGCGGCCCTCATAGGTGCCGGTGAAACCCAGCATCCCCCGGACGCCCGTCACCTGGCGGACGTCCTGCAGGAAGGTCTCGGCGATGAACTGGGCCCGCAGGGGGTCGCCCGGCATCAGAACGGTCTTGGCAAAATCGCCCATTTCGGCGGCAATGTGGGGAGTGGACATAGGGAAAACCTCCTTCTGTTTCTGGATGGATGTTGATAAGCCATGGGCTTTACTTGTTGAAATAGTTCTGGGGCGGCAGGTAGCGGCCGTTGTGGCGGATCTCGAAGTGGCAGTGGTTGCCGGTGGAGCGGCCGGTGGAGCCCACATAGCCGATCAGCTGGCCCTGGCTGACGGCCTGGCCCGCGCTGACGGTCAGGGACAGGCAGTGGCTGTACAGGGTGCTGTAGCCGTTGCCGTGGTCGATGATGAGGGAGTTGCCGTAGCCGGTGCCGGCGCCGCCCCGCTCGTAGCCGGCCCTGGTCACCACGCCGCTGGCCGATGCGTAGATGGGGGTGCCCGCCGGGGCGCAGATGTCCACGCCCTTGTGGCCGCTGGAGTACCAGCGGGAACAATAGGTGTACTGGGGCACCGGCCAGATGAAGGTGCCGTTGCCCACCTGGGCCACGCTGCCGCTGGGCAGCTTGGTGCCCACCACGATCTCGCGGTCCACGGGGGCCTTGGTCACCTCGCTGCTCAGGATGGTCTGGCTGAGCATGGTGCCGTCGGTGGCATAGACGTTCTGGGCGGTGATGGTGCGCACGCCGTTCTCGCCCTCCTGGACGGTGCGGGTGGTGCCAAAGGCGTAGTCGCTGGACTGGGTCTGCTTGGTGGAGAAGGGGATCTCCTCGGTCCAGGTGACGGTGCGGGTGATCTGCACCTCCAGCATGGCCTCCTCCCGTGTGACGATCAGCTCGTCGCCGGGGAAGATGGCGGTGTCGGGGGTGATGCCGTTCAGCTCGCACAGCTCGGCGGTGGTCAGGTTGTTCTTGGTGGCGATCAGGCTGATGCTGTCGCCGGCCACCACGGTGTAGACCCGTTCGGCCTGGCGCACGCCGGACAGCAGGGCCACCACGTCGGCGTAGTCCATAAAGCTGTCGGTGAAGTACAGGCCCTGCTCCACCGTCACCTCCCGGTTGAAGCTCACCGAGACGTTGGGGTCGTCGGGCTGTTCGTAGGGCTCCAGCAGCCCGCTGAGGTACAGCTGCAGCTGGCTGCCCTCGGCGCAGACCGCCGTCAGCTCGCCGTCTAAGTAAAGGGCGGTGCCCTCGCTGATCTCGTCGCTGACCGCCGAGAGGATGGCGTTGGCCATCTGCCCTTCATCCAGCACGTCGCTGGTGATGGCCAGGCGGTAGGTGGGCTCGATGGTCACCTCGGTGTCGCCGGTGGTGCCGGCATAGTTGACGCGCTGCAGCACGTCCTCCCGGGCGGCGTCAAAGACCGTCTCGTTGGCCACGTTGCCCACGGTGATGCCGTTGACCTCCACCGCCAGGGTGTAGGGGCGGCCCACCATGATCTGGACCACCGCCACCAGGACGGCCAGGGCCCCCAGGGGCAGGAGATAGGCCACCATCCGGGGCAGGAGCCCGCCGTAGCGCACCGCGCCCCGGCCCAGATACTGGACGTCGGCCACGATGCCGGCCCAGAAGCCCTGCTCCCGGCGGACCTCGTCGCCGTAGACCCAGATGTTGCGCACGCCGCGGCAAAAGACGTATACCGGGCCGAACAGCTCGCCCAGCACGGTGCGCGCACCGGGAAAGGCGGTGTCCACCACGTTGTTCCAGCCGCGGAGGAAAGCGGCCGCCAGCCACAGCGCGGCGGCGCGGATGGTCCGTCCGGCCCGGATCAGGGTGTACTCGCCGGTAAAGCCCAGCGCATACAGCCAGTCGCCCAGCTGCCGCGCCAGGGGAATGGCGCAGACCAGGGCGCCCAGGCCCTCCATATGATGGCGGGTGCGGGTCTGGAAGCGGTGGCTCCGCAGCAGGTTGCTGCATTGCAGCCGGGCCCAGGCCGCCCGCAGTTTATCCTTGGTTGTCAGGGGAGGCGGGACGGCTGGCAGGCCGCCCGGCTGCTCCTTGATCTTCTCATCAATCAAAAGAGTGTTTCTCCTTCCGGTGGTTTTGCCTATCTGAAGCGCAAAGCGGAAACGCAAAAAGACAGCCTGCCGGCGCGGCGGCCGGACAAGCATCGACTTATATTCCATTATACACCCCGCCGACGCGGAGGCAAGGTTTTGCACAGGATTTGGGCACAGCTTTCACCGACTTTTCACGAAAATAACGCAATGATGTCGGCTGGCAGAGGGCTTTCCACCGTGACGGGGACCAGGCGCACAGGCGTCTCGAACCAGAAGCCGCCGGCCGCAAGCCGCCCTGCCGGCACCCAAAAGCGCTGGCGGGCGCAGTGCAGGGCCTGCCGGCCGATCCGGTCCCGGTGGCCGCCGTACAGGTCGTCCCCTGCCAGGGGGCAGCCGATGGAGGCGAAATGGACCCGGATCTGGTGGGTGCGCCCGGTGACCGGGACGCAGGCCGCCAGGCTGAGGCCGCCGCCTACCTTTAATATGGTGTACTCGGTGCGGCTGGGCTTGCCCTCGGGGGTGACGCACCGCCCGATGATGCTGTCCCCCCGGCGGCCGATGGGCGCGTCGATGACGCCGGGGCCCAGGGGCAGCTCGCCTTCGGCCACGGCGTAGTAGACTTTTTCCACATGCTGGGCCAGCAGGGGGGCGGCGTAGGCGTTCTGCGCCGTCAGGATCAGGCCGCTGGTGTCCTTGTCGATCCGGTTCACCGGGCGGAACACGGGGCTGCGGCCCTCGGCCCGGCGCAGGGCGGCATAGCCGTTGGCCAGGGTGCCGCCGGGGTAGTTGAGGGTAGGGTGGACCGCCAGGCCGGCGGGCTTGTCCAGCACCGCCGCAAAAAAGTCCTGGTACGCCACCCGCACCGGGATGGACGGGTCGGGCTCGCAGCCGCCCTCCTCCCCGGGCAGGGCAAAGGAGACGGTCTGCCCCGGCCAGACCCGCTGGTTGGCCAGCACCGGCCGGCCGCCGGCCTCGAAACCGCCGCCGTGGAATTTCACCGCCCGCAGCAGGTCGGTGGAAAGGCGGCACTCCCGCAGAAAACTGCGCAAAAGCACCCCCTCCGGCCCGGCCGACGCCGGCACCGGGAAATACAGCCGCATCCGCCCCACCTGCCTTTCTGAATCTATTTTAGTATATCAGAAAAGCGCGCCGCTTGCAAATCCCCCCAAACTATGGTATCATGTGGGGGGAAAACGAGTGGAACATACGGCGGCGGGGCGGCTTGGACCGCTCTGAGGAAAGTCCGGGCTTCGCAGAGCACGGTAACTGCTAACGGCAGCCGGGGGTGACCCCAGGGAAAGTGCAACAGAAAGCAAACCGCCGCGCCCCCGGGCGCGGTAAGGATGAAAGGGCGAGGTAAGAGCTCACCAGCGGATGGGTGACCATCCGGCTTTGTAAACCCTACCGGAAGCAACGCCTATATGGGACGTACAGCGCTGCTCGCGTGTCCCGAGGGCGGCACGAGCCCGCCAGCAATGACGGGCCTAGACAGATCGTCGTTTAATACAGAACCCGGCTTACGGTCTATCTCGTTTTCCCGCCAGGATCATCCAGGGCCTGCCCTTTTCGGGCGGGCCCTTTTTCTGCGTTTTTTACAAATTGTTTCTTTTCGTTTTGGGCAAAATGTGCTATACTAAGACCGTTGTATGCGCGAACGAACGCAAAACAGCGTTGAAAATAGACAAATGGGACGGGATGTGTCTTGTTATGAAAGATGGTTTTCTGAAAGCGGCGGCCCTCTCGCCCGCGCTGCGGGTGGCGGACTGCGCCTATAACGCCGGCCGGATCGTGGAGGCCATGCGGGAATGCGCCGCCCGGCAGGTCAAGCTGGCGGTGTTCCCCGAGCTTGCCCTGACCGGCTACACCTGCGGGGACCTGTTTTTCCAGCAGGCTTTGCAGCAGGCGGCCCTCCGCGGGCTGGGCCAGGTGCTGGAGGCCAGCAGGGAGTGGGACCTGCTGGCCCTGGTGGGCCTGCCCCTGGCGGTGAACGGCAAGCTGTACAACTGCGCCGCCGCGGTCTGCCGCGGCCGGCTGCTGGGCCTTGTGCCCAAGACCTGCCTGCCCAACTACGGCGAATTTTACGAGAAACGCCACTTTGCCCCCGGCGACAAGCGGGTGCGCACCGTGACCGTCTGCGGGCAGCAGGCGCCGTTCGGCACCCAGCTGCTGTTCCGGTGCCGGCAGATGCCGGAATTCGTCCTGGGGGTGGAGCTGTGCGAGGACCTGTGGAGCGCCCTGCCCCCCTCCACCTTCCATGCCCTGGCGGGGGCCACCGTCATCGCCAACCTTTCGGCCAGCGACGAGACGGTGGGCAAGGCGGAGTACCGCCGCGCCCTGGTGGCCAACCAGTCGGCCCGGCTGCTCTGCGGCTACCTGTACGCCTCGGCAGGCCACGGCGAGAGCACCCAGGACATGGTCTTTGCGGGCCACGACCTGGTGGCCGAGAACGGCGTCATCCTGGCCGAGACCCAGCCCTTCCAGGGCGGCGACGCCGTCAGCGAGCTGGACTGCGCCCGGATGCAGGCCGAGCGGGCCCGCAACACCAGCTTCGTCCCCAACGACGAGGGGTATCAGGTGGCGGAATTCGACCTGGCCGTCACCGAGACGCCCCTGACCCGCCGGGTGGACCCGGCCCCCTTCGTCCCCGGCGACCCCCGCCGCCGGGCCGAGCGGTGCGAGCTGATCCTGCGGATGCAGGCCGACGGCCTGGCCAAGCGGATCGAGCACACCCACGCCCAAACGGCGGTGATCGGCATTTCGGGCGGGCTGGACAGCTGCCTGGCCCTGCTGGTGTCGGCCCGGGCCATGCGCCAGCTGGGCCGCCCGGCCTCCGACGTGCTGGCCGTGACCATGCCCTGCTTCGGCACCACCCGGCGGACCCGCAGCAACGCCGAGATCCTCTGCCAGGAGCTGGGGGTGTCCTTCCGGGAGGTGAACATCACCGCCACCGTCCGCAGCCACTTTGCGGACATCGGCCACGACGGCCAGACCCCCGACGTCACCTTTGAGAACAGCCAGGCCCGGGTGCGCACCCTGGAGCTGATGGACATCGCCAACCTGAACGGCGGCTTTGTGGTGGGCACCGGCGATCTGTCCGAGCTGGCCCTGGGCTGGGCCACCTACAACGGCGACCATATGAGCATGTACGGCGTCAACGCCGGGGTGCCCAAGACCCTGGTCCGCCATCTGGTGCGGTACGAGGCCGACACCGCCTCCAGCGAAGCTTTGCGCCGGGTGCTGCTGGACATTTTGGACACCCCCGTCTCGCCGGAGCTGCTGCCCGCTAAGGACGGCGAGATCGCCCAGCGCACCGAGGAACTGGTGGGCCCCTACGAGCTGCACGACTTTTACCTGTATTACGTGCTGCGGTTCGGCTTCGGCCCCCGCAAGATCTTCCGGCTGGCCCGGGCCGCCTTTGCCGGCAGCCCCGCCTACACCGATGAGGTGCTGGCCCGGTGGCTGCGCAGCTTCTACCGGCGGTTCTTTGCCCAGCAGTTCAAGCGCAGCTGCCTGCCCGACGGCCCCAAGGTGGGCAGCGTGACCCTCTCGCCGCGGGGGGACTGGCGGATGCCCAGCGACGCCTCGGCCGCCGCCTGGCTGGCGGAGCTGGACACCCTGCCGATCCAGTGAGGGCCCCATGCGTCACAAAAAACTGTTTGTCAACCTCCTGTTTGCGGCGGTGATCCTGCTGGCGGCGGGGGCGCTGTTCCTCCTGCGGGGGGCCGGAAGGGACCGGGACGCCCCCCTCCAGGCCCGGCTGATCTACGGCGACGGGAACGCCTCTCTGGACCTGCCCCTGGACGCCGACGGGGTCTACGATGTGGACACCGGCTATCTGACCGTCCACGTGGAGATCCGGGACGGGGCGGCCCGCTTCATCGACTCGCCCTGCCCCGACCACGTCTGCGAGGGGTACGGCTGGCTGACCCTGGAGGACCAGACCGCCACCTGCCTGCCTGCCCGGGCGGTGCTGACCATCGTGCCGGCGGCGTAACAAAGGAGTTATCCCATGGATTTTGAGTTTGAGCCGGAAGAGAAAAAGACGCCTTCCGGCAGGGGAGGTCCGCGCCATCCCCACAAGATACGGCGCAGCGACGACATCCCCGACAACGAGCCGGTGCCGGTGGACAGCGCGGACTTTTTCCAGCCTGCCCACCAGGACCCGCCCGCGCCCCCTGCCCGGCCCGCCCCTGCGCCGGCCGGCCCATCCTTACCTGCCCGAGGCTTTTCTATGCTGATCCTGCTTTTACAGGCGGCGCTCAGCGCCGCGGCTCTCTTCCAGCTGTACCGCACCCAGATGCTGCCGGTCTACTACCTGGCCATCCTGGGGGCGCTGCTGGTGCTGCTCTGGCTGCTGGTGTTCAAGTGCCAGCGGTATAAGGTGCGGGGCGTGCTGGCCCGCCTGTTCTCCCTGCTGCTCAGCGCCGGGATGGCGGTGGGCTGCGTCTGGGCCCAGCAGGGCCTGGCTGCCCTGGACAAGGTCACCCTGGGCGAGGAGGAGACCGACTACGAGGCCCTGGCCATCACCACCGAGCCCTTTGTGGTCTACCTCAGCGGGGTGGACAACCGGGGCGAGCTGACCGAGGACGCCCGCAGCGACGTGAACATCCTGGCTGTGGTCAACCCGGTGACCAAGCGGGTGGCCCTGGTCAACACCCCCCGCGACTACTATGTGGACCTGGCCGGCACCGACAGCAAGGACAAGCTGACCCACGCCGGCCTGTACGGGGTGGAGACGTCGATGGAGACCCTGGGCAGCCTGTACGGCATCCCGGTGGACGAATACGTCCGCATCAACTTTGCCGGCTTCATCGACGTGGTGGACGCCCTGGACGGCATCGACGTCTATTCGGACTACGCCTTCACCTCGGTGGGCAGCCCCGGCTATTACGACCCCACCGATTTTGTGGAAGGGTGGAACCACCTGGACGGCAAGGCGGCGCTGGCCTTTGCCCGCGAGCGCCACGCCTTTGCCACCGGCGACATCCAGCGGGGCATCAACCAGATGAAGGTGATCGACGCCATGCTGGAAAAGATCAAGAGCCCGGCCCTGCTGACCAACTACAGCCGCCTGCTGGCCGCCGTGGCCGACAACTTTGTCACCAGCTTCAGCTCGGGGCAGATCGCGGCGCTGGTGCGGATGCAGCTGTCCGACTTTGCCGCCTGGGACATCCAGAACTACAGCGTGACGGGGTCCAGCTCTTCCAGCACCCACTGCTACTCCGCCCAGGGGCAGAAGCTCTACGTCATGCTCCCCGACGAGGCGTCGGTGGACGGCGCCAGGGCCCTGATCCAGTCGGTGCTCAGCGGGGAGGAGGCCCCCGCCGCCTCCGGCGAAGCCGCCTCCGGCGAGGCTGCTTCGGACGCGGCCGCCTGAACCGGCCTGCGCCAACGCGAAGCCGTGCTCCCTGGCACGGCTTCTTTTTTGTGCGATTTGCCGGTTTTGCGACGCCAAACTTGTTGCATATTATAGAATTGACAGACTTGTCCCGCTGGCATAAACTATAATTAGATTCGTCTGCAAGGGGTGGGTCTGCCCGTCCCGTTGGCAATGAAGCAAATGAGAGCAAAGGTAAGGTGTTCACAATGTATCTGGATGAATACAAGCGCTGGATGGCGGCCGACCTGGAGGACGCCGATCTCAAGCCCGAGCTGGCAAAGATCGAGGGGAACGATGCAGAGATCAAGGACCGCTTTGCTGTTGCACTGAAGTTCGGCACCGCCGGCCTGCGCGGCGTGCTGGGCGCCGGCACCAACCGCATGAATATCTACGTCGTCCGTCAGGCCACCCAGGGCCTGGCCAACTGGGTCAAGACCCAGGGCGGCACCCAGACCGTCGCCATCAGCTACGACAGCCGCATCAAGAGCGACGTCTTTGCCAAGACGGCCGCCGGCGTGCTGGCTGCCAACGGCATCAAGGTCCGCATTTACGACGCCCTGATGCCGGTGCCGGCTCTGAGCTTTGCCACCCGGTACTACAACTGCAACGCGGGCATCATGGTCACCGCGTCCCACAACCCCGCCAAGTACAACGGCTACAAGGCATACGGCCCCGACGGCTGCCAGATGACCGATGACGCCGCCGCCATCGTCTACGACGAGATCCAGAAGACCGACGTGCTCACCGGCGCAAAGTACATCTCCTTTGCCGAGGGCGTGGAGCAGGGCCTGATCCGCTTTGTGGGCGACGACTGCAAGAACGCCCTGTACCAGGCCATCGAGGCCCGCCAGGTCCGGCCCGGCCTGTGCAAGACCGCCGGCCTCAAGCTGGTGTACAGCCCCCTGAACGGCTCCGGCCTGGTGCCCGTCACCCACGTGCTGAACGATATGGGCATCACCGACATCACCATCGTGCCCGAGCAGGAGTATCCCAACGGCTACTTCACCACCTGCTCCTACCCCAACCCCGAGATCTTCGAGGCCCTCAAGCTGGGCCTGGAGCTGGCCGAAAAGTCCGGCGCCGACCTGATGCTGGCCACCGACCCCGACGCCGACCGTGTGGGCATCGCCATGAAGTGCCCCGACGGCAGCTATGAGCTGGTCACCGGCAACGAGATGGGCGCGCTGCTGCTGGACTACATCTGCGCCGGCCGCATCGAAAAGGGCACCATGCCCAAGAACCCGGTGGCGGTCAAGTCCATCGTGTCCACCCCGCTGGCCGACGCCATCGCCGCCCACTACGGCGTGGAGATGCGCAGCGTGCTGACCGGCTTCAAGTGGATCGGCGACCAGATCGCCGGCCTGGAGGCCGCCGGTGAAGTGGACCGCTTCATCTTTGGCTTTGAGGAGAGCTACGGCTACCTGGCCGGGCCCTATGTCCGGGACAAGGACGCCGTCATCGGCTCCATGCTGATCTGCGAGATGGCCGCTTACTACCGCAGCATCGGCTCCTCCATCAAGCAGCGCCTGGAAGAGATCTACCAGCAGTACGGCCGCTACCTGAACAAGGTGGACAGCTTCGAGTTCCCCGGCCTGACCGGCATGGACAAGATGGCCGGCATCATGAAGAACCTGCGCGAGAACCCGCCCGCAGAGTTCGCCGGCCACAAGGTGGTCAAGGTCACCGACTATGAGAAACCCGAAGAGACCGGCTTGCCCGCAGCCAACGTCCTGATCTACGCCCTGGAAGGCGGCGCCACCGTGGTGGTCCGTCCCTCCGGCACCGAACCCAAGATCAAGACCTACTTCACCACCCTCGGCAAGGACCTGGCCGAGGCGCAGGCTCAGAAGGACGCCCTGGCCGCGGCCCTCAAGCCGATGCTCGCGTAAACCGGAGGCCAGACGGCAGCCTGCCGGCATCCACGCATCAAACAAAAGAAAACAGCGCACGGACTTTGCAGTCCGTGCGCTGTTTTAGCTGTCAAAAAAGTCCCGACCGTACGCGCATGTCGTCCGGTCGGGACGTTTTGATATACTGGGGGCGCGGCGGGTCAGGGCTGCCGGTTTTTTTCCTGGTCCAGCAGGGCGGCCAGCTCTTCGGCCGATTCGGTCATCCCCCGGCGGATCCACTCGCTGACGGCTCCGTAGATGCCGTAGGCGATGAAAGCCTTGGCATAGGCCGTGGCGTTGGCGTACTCCGGGACCGGGCCGCAGATCTTGAGGATGGTGCCCAGCAGGATGCGGCTGTCGTTCCGGTAGACCAGGGTATAAAAATCCCGGTTCTCTTTATAGAACATCAGCAGGCTGACCATCAAGTTGTCGGGCTCCCGGCCTTCGGTCAGGGCCCGGGCCTTGGCGGTGTCGTAGTCCCGCTGCCAGCGGCGGAGCAGCGCCTCGTCCTGGCGCTGGAGCACCGCCTCCTTGCTGTCAAAGTTGCGGTAGAAAGAGGCCCGCCCCACCCCGGCGGCGGCGCACAGCTCGCTGATGGACACCTCCCCGATGGGCTTGGCCCGCAAAAGGCCGGTGAGGGCGCGGGTGATCTGTTCGATGACGTAGCTGTTGCGGGCTTCGTTGCTCATGGGGGCGGGGGCGGGTCGTTTCATGGGCGTTTCTCCTCGGCTGTGCGGCGGGCTGATACAGCAGCCCCGGCGTGACAAGTGTATGTGCGGTTTGGGATTAGGATACACGGTCCCGCCGGTCTTGTCAAGAGCGGCGCCGCATGGCGCGGGAGCGCACCCGGTTTTTATTGTGCTGTTCTGGTGAAACGGTTGCAGTTTACAAAGGGATGCGTTATAATAATAACTGGGTTTTTATAAGATATACCGGGGCTTTGCGTATGCGGGCAGATAAGGATAAGAAGATGAAACAGACAGCTTCCGCCGTCGTGCTGGCGGCAGGTTCTTCCAGCCGGATGGGCTTTGACAAACTGGGGTTCGACCTGGGGGGCGAGACGGTCCTGGGCCGCAGCCTCCGGGCGTTCGACGCCTGCCCGCGGATCGGAGAGATCGTCCTGGTCACGGGCCGGGACACGGCCCTGGCCGGGCGGGAGGCCGCCCGCTGCCGCAAGCCGGTCCGCCTGGTGCAGGGCGGGGACACCCGGGCCGAGAGCGCCCGCCGGGGGGTGGAGGCAGCCGGCGGGGAGCTGGTAGCCATCCACGACGCCGCCCGGCCCTTTGTCAGCCAGGCCGTGATCGAGGCGGCCCTGCAGGGCGCGGCCCAGTGGGGCGCGGCGGCCCCTGCCGTCCCCCTCAAGGACACCGTCAAGCGGGGCACGCCGGGGGACGGCCGCACCGTGCCGGCGTCCTGCCTGGTCGATGTGACCCCCGACCGCTCCAGCCTCTATGCGGTCCAGACCCCCCAGTGCTTTGACCGGGACACCTATCTGCGGGTCAGCGGGCAGCTGGACCCGGAGAGGGCCCGCATGGTCACCGACGACGCCAGCCTGTTCGAGCTGGCGGGGCTGCCGGTCCGCTTGACCGCCGGGGAGTACGCCAACTATAAGATCACCACCCGGGAGGACCTGCCCGGGGGCGGGATACAGCAAGGAGAAAACGCGATGCGCATTGGACATGGTTACGACGTCCACCGCCTGGTGGAGGGCCGCCCCCTCATCCTGGGCGGGGTGAACGTCCCCTTTGAAAAGGGGCTGCTGGGCCATTCGGACGCCGACGTGCTGGCCCACGCCGTGATGGACGCGGTGCTGGGCGCGGCGGCTCTGGGGGACATCGGGCAGCATTTCCCCGACAGCGACCCCGCCTACGCCGGGGCCGACAGTCTGGCGCTGGCCCGCCATGTGGCCGGGCTCCTGCGCCAGGCCGGCTGGCGGGTGGGCAACATCGACGCCACCATCCTCTGCCAGCGGCCCAAGCTGGCCCCCCATATCCCCGCCATGCGCCGCAACCTGGCCGAAGCCTTTGGCCTGCCGGCGGATAGGGTGAGCGTGAAGGCTACCACCGAGGAACACCTCGGGTTTACCGGGGAGGGGCTGGGCATCGCGGCCCACGCCGTGGCCCTGATCCAGCCTCTGTGACAGGAGTGAACAGCAATGAACTGGAGTTCCATCATCGCCAATTTCCAAACCTTTAACCTGGCGGACCTGCTGGACGTGCTGGTGGTGACCTTTGTGATCTACCAGATCCTGGGCATCGTTAGCCGGACCCGCGCGGGCCAGCTGGCCCGGGGCGCGCTGGTGGTGGCCCTGATCTATGTGATCGCCACCACCTCCAACATGCGCACCGTGACCTGGATCATGGACTCGCTGCTGCAAGTGGGCCTGCTGACCCTGGTCGTGGTGTTCCAGCCCGAGATCCGCCGCGCCCTGGAGCGGATGGGCCAGACCGACCAGTGGTTCCTCAAGTTTTTCCGGGTCCGCCATGTGGACCCCGCCACCCGGGGCAGCTGGCGCAGCGCCATCATCGCCATCTGCGACGCGGCCGAGCGCTTTTCCGAGACCAAGACCGGCGCCCTGATCGTCCTGGAGCGCCGCACCGACCTGTCCGAGATCGAGCGGACCGGCACCCCGGTGGACTGCGAGGTCAACCCGGAGGTGCTGGGCACCATCTTCTACGAGGGCACCCCCCTCCACGACGGCGCGGCCATCATCGAGGACGGCCGCATCAAGGCGGCGGGCTGCGTGCTGCCTCTGTCCAACAACCTGGACCTGGGCAAGGATATGGGCACCCGGCACCGGGCGTGCCTGGGCATCGCCGAAAATTCGGATGCCATCGCCATCGTGGTCAGCGAGGAGACGGGCATCATCTCCATGGCCAAAAACGGCGTCCTGATCCGGCACTTTGACCGCCAGACCCTGTACACCCGCCTGGTGGACGAGATGATCCCCAAAGAGGCGGCGGCCGAAAAAGGCCGCGGCTTCGACACCATCAAGGGGCAGGTGCTGTCCCTGATGGACTGGAGGAAGAAGGAGGGGGAAGAAAAATGAGCCCCGTAAAAAAGCCCGTCCGTCCCGAGGGCGGCCAGAACCGTTCGCCCCTTGAGGACCGGCGCGTCCGCCTGGCCCTGGCCGTGCTGCTGGCGGTGTTTCTGTGGGTGGCTGTGACCACGGTGGTCCAGCCCGGCACCAACATCACCCTGAACAACGTCCCGGTGGACTATACCTACGAGTCCAGCGTGTACACCTCCCGGGGCCTGAGCATCGTGGAGGCCCCCGAGCGCACCGTCAGCCTGGTCGTCTCAGGGGACGGCTACACCATCGGCCAGCTGGGGGTGGAGGATTTCGTGGTCTATCCCGACTGCTCCTCGGTGCGCTCCAGCGGCACCAAGACGCTGCAGCTGCGGGTCCGCTGCATCAACAGCGCCGTGGCGGGCAACATCTCGGTGTCCATCGCCGACCCCAACAGCACGGTGGACATCGTCTTTGACGTGGTGGAGGAAAAGACCATCCCCATCCAGGTCAACACCCGTTACCTGACCATCGAGGAGGGGTACATCCTTTACAGCACCGCCGCTTCCAGCGAGACGGTGACCCTGACCGGGCCTTCCAGCGAGCTGGCCGGGGTGGCCTCCTGCACCGCCGAGGTGAGCTACAGCGACCCCCTCAGCGACAGCGTGACGGTGGAGACGGCCCTCCGCTTCTACAGCGAGACCGGGCAGGAGGTCTCCTTCCAGTACGTCACCCTGGACCACAGCTCGGTGGATGTGACCCTGACCGTTTACAAAACGGCGGAACTGCCGGTCAATGTACGGTTTGTAAATACGCCCCCCAACTTTGACGATTCGGTGCTGATCTACTCCCTCAGCCAGACCGCCCTGCGGGTGGCCGGGTCTGCCAGTACGGTGGATAACCTCACCGAGCTGGCGGTGGGCACCATCGACCTGTCCACCTTTGCGCTGGACAAAGTCTACGAGATGCCCATCACCCTGCCCTCCGGCATCGTCTCGCTGGACAACGTGGACACCGTCACCGTCAGCTTCAACTGCAGCGCGATGGCCACCAAGACCCTGAACATCCCCGCGGAGAACGTGGAGGTCATCAACCTGCCCTCCACCTACCAGCTGACGGTGGAGAGCGACCGGCTGATGAACGTCACCCTCTGCGGCCCGGCGGCCGTGCTGGAGGGCCTGACCGCCGACCAGGTGGTGGCCCGCATCGACGCCGACGACTTTGCGGTGGCCCTGGGGCAGCAGAACATCGCCTGCAGCATCTACGTCCCGGCGGACGGCCGGGTGTTTGCCCTGGGCAGCTACACCATCCAGTGTGAGATCTCCAGCGAATGACAATACCAACAGAAACGGAATAGTGAACGAACCCATGATCCTGGTCAGAGATATCCGCCTGCCTCTCTCCCAAGGGGAGGAGCAGGCGAAAGCCCGGGCGCTGTCCATTTTGCGCCTGCCCGAGCACAAGGTGCGGCAGATGGGGGTGTCCCGCCTTTCGGTGGACGCCCGCCACGGCCGGCCCAAGCTCGTCTATACCATCGCAGTAACGCTCAAAGATGAGGGTGAGGAACCTGCCTATGCAGGGGCCTCGCCCTGCGTTGCTTTCCGTCAGGAGACGCCGTTCTGCCTGACGCCCGGCCCCGAGCGGCTGCGCAGCCGCCCGGTGGTCTGCGGGCTGGGGCCGGCGGGCCTGTTTGCGGCCCTGGCCCTGGCGCAGCAGGGCTTTGCTCCCCTCGTGCTGGAGCGGGGCCCCGCCCTGGAAGAGCGGGTCCGGGCGGTGGAGCATTTTTCCGCCACCGGCGAGCTGGACGAGAACGCCAACATCCAGTTTGGCGAAGGGGGCGCGGGCACCTTCTCGGACGGCAAGCTCACCACCCGCATCGGCGACCCCCTGTGCGGCTATGTGACCCAGGTGTTCCTGGCCCACGGGGCCCCCGCCGAGATCGCCTGGCAGCAAAAGCCCCATGTGGGCACCGACCTGCTGCGGGGGGTCATCGCCTCCATCCGCCGGGAGATCGAGGCCCTGGGGGGCGAGGTGCGGTTCCGCACCGCCCTCACCGGCCTGCATGTGCGGGACGGCGTCCTGACCGGCATTTCCACCACCGCCGGGGACATCCCCTGCCAGACCCTGGTGCTGGCGGTGGGCCATTCGGCGCGGGACACCTTCGAGGCCCTGATGGACGGGGGGCTGGCCTTCAGCTGCAAGCCCTTCAGCGTGGGATTCCGGGCCGAGCACCTGCAAAGCGAGATCGAAAAGAGCCTTTACCACGAGGCCGCCGGCCACCCGGCCCTGCCCCGGGGGGAATATCAGCTTTCCCATTATGTAAATGGGCGCGGTGTTTATACGTTTTGTATGTGCCCCGGCGGCCAGGTGGTGGCTGCGGCCAGCGAGACGGGCCGGGTGGTCACCAACGGGATGAGCTTCCACGCCCGGGCGGGCAAAAACGCCAACGCCGCCGTGGTGGCAGGGGTGGGCCCCGAAGATTTCGGGAACGATCCCCGGCGGGCCATCGCCTTCCAGCGGGAGCTGGAAGCCCGGGCCTTTGCCGCAGGGCGGGCCGGCGGCCTCTACGCCGCCCCCGCCGAAAACATGGCCAGCTTTCTGGAGGGGCGGGGCCGGCTGGACATCGGCCGGGTGGAGCCCACCTACGACCGGGGCGTGGCGCCCGCCGATCTGGGCAGCCTGCTGCCTTCGGAACTGACCGCCGCCCTGCGGGCGGGGCTGCGCGCCTTTGACCGCAAGCTGGCCGGCTACACGGCCCCGGAGGCCATCCTGACCGGCCTTGAGACAAGGACCTCCAGCCCGGTGCGGCTGGTGCGGGGGGAACACTATGAGTGCACCCAGCTGGCAGGGCTCTACCCCTGCGGCGAGGGGGCAGGCTACGCCGGCGGCATCATGAGCGCCGCCGTGGACGGCCTGCGGGTGGCTTCGGCCATTGTCAGCCGGTACAGCCCGGCGGGGAATTGAGGGAGAACCATGGACGAAAAGGACAAGAAGGCAAAACAGAAAAAAGACGAGGCCGCCGTCCAGGCGGAGCTGGAGCAGCAGCTGCGGGACCTGGGCGTCGGCGTGAACGAGCTGAAGGATACGGTGAACGACGCCTTCCGCCACGGGTTCGAGGGCCGGGGCGACGAGCTGGGCCGCCAGGTGAACGATGTGGCCAGCGACGTCACCGCCGTGCTGAACAGCGTGGTGGGGGAGGTGGCCGACGCCTTCCAGCAGGCGATGGACCTGAAGGGCAGCCGGGAGGAACGCCGGGAGCGGGAGCACCGCCGCTGGCAGCAGCGGGAGGCCCGCCGCCGCGCCCGCCAGCAGGAGGACGGCGGGGCCTACGACTACGCCGGCCGGTGGCAGACCGGCCCCGGCCGGGTCAGCTGGGGGCGCTACCGCTCCGACTGGGCTGCCCCCGAAGGGGACTACGTCAAGTCCATCCGCTGGAGCGCCCGCAAGCGCTTTGGCATCGGGCTGGCCCTGGCCATCACCTGCGGCATCTTCGCCTTCAGCTTTTTTGTGGGAGGCATCGCCTGCTTTGTCAGCACCGAGGCGGCGGTGGTCAGCACCATCCCCATTGCGGAGACCGCCCTCGCCTGGACCGGCATCGGCCTGATGGTGGGCGGCGGCCTGTGCACCGTCGGGGCTGTCAGCGGGGGCGAGCAGCTGGAAGCTTCCCAGCTGCTCAACCGCTGCGCCGCCGCCTTTGAGGGGCTGGACCTGTCGGAAGGGGTGGACCTGGACGACCTGGCCGGCCTGCTGCAGGTCAAAAAGCGCAAGCTGCGCAAACAGCTGCGGGAGCTGATCAACAAGGGCTGGCTGACCGGCTGGCTGGACGAGCGGGGCAACTGCCTCTATCTGAGCGCCGCCGATTACCGGGCGGCCCACAACATCCCCCCGCAGCCGGCCCCCGAGCCCAAGGCCCAGCCCCAGCCCGAGCCCGAGGCCGGGGCCGCGCCGGACAAGACCGTCCTCCATCTGGAGACGGCCCAGCGCTTCGCCCATGTGCTGGCCGAAGAGCGCAAGCTGATGGCCGACCCCGCCGCGGCCGACGAGCTGGGAAAAATGCAAAAGACCACCGAGTCCATCTGCGCCTGGCTGGAGAGCCACCCCGAAAGCGCGCCCAAGGCCCGGCGCTTTGCGGAATATTATATCCCCACCACCCTCAAGCTGCTGCACACCTACAACGACGTGCAGGGCCAGCAGGGGGACAATGCCGAGGCCATCCGCCGGGACATCGGCGGCATCCTCCACACCCTGAACACCGCCTACGCCAACCTCTATGACACCCTGCTGGGGGACGCGGCCCTGGATGTGTCCAGCGAGATCGCGGCCCTGGAGGGGATGCTGGCCAGCGACGGCCTGACCGGGGAAGGCTTTTCCACCGGGGAGGGGGCAAGATGACCGGCCGCCCGTGGGAGCTGCGCACCCTGGACCGGGAGGCGGTGGCCGGCCTGCAGGAGGCCATCGCCGAGGACCGGGCCAGCCAGCTGGAACAGGAGGCCGCCCTCGGCGGCGAAGAATGGGACGACGCCCGCTGCGCCAGGGTCCTGGCCGCCCAGATGAAGGAGGCCGCCCTGCTGGCGGGGCTGCTGGCCGCCCGTGGCATGACCCAGCCGGAGGAGGCACTGTCCTTCCTGGCGGGGGAGGACGCCCTCAGCGACCCGTTCCAGATGCAGGACATGGACAAGGCGGTGGCCCGCATCCGCCGCGCCCTGGAACAGGGCGAGACCATCGTCATCTACGGCGATTACGACGTGGACGGGGTG
This sequence comes from Candidatus Faecalibacterium gallistercoris, assembly GCA_019116585.1. Taxonomy (GTDB): domain Bacteria; phylum Bacillota; class Clostridia; order Oscillospirales; family Ruminococcaceae; genus Faecalibacterium; species Faecalibacterium gallistercoris. Next base: position 32,611 of record DXBJ01000078.1, read on the forward strand.
ACCGCGACCTCCCTGCTGTACGAGCAGCTCAAGGGCCTGGGCGGCAGCGTCAAATGTATGCTGCCCAGCCGGGAGGGGGACGGCTACGGCCTGTCCAAACGGGCCATCGACAAGATCCACGACAAAGGCTATACCCTCATCGTCACGGTGGACAACGGCATCTCGGCGGTGGACGAGGCGGCCTATGCGGCCTCGCTGGGCATCGACCTGGTCATCACCGACCACCACCTGCCCCCCAGCACCCTGCCCGACGCGGTGGCGGTGGTGGACCCCCGCCGGCAGGACGACCAAAGCCCCTTCAAGGACCTGTGCGGGGCGGGGGTGGCCTTCAAGCTATGCGCGGCCCTCGAGGACTGTATGCCCGAGGAGCTGCTGGAATTTTGCAGCGATCTGGCCGCCATCGGCACGGTGGCGGACGTCATGCCCCTGACAGGGGAAAACCGCACCATCGTCAAGGCGGGGCTGCAGCGGCTGCAGCACACCGAGCGCCCCGGCCTGGCTGCCCTGCTGGAGGAAGTGGGGCTGGCCGGCCGGCCGGTGACGGCGGACAACGTCAGCTTTGGCATCGCGCCCCGGCTCAACGCAGCCGGCCGGATGGACAGCGCCGCCGCCGCTTTGCAGCTGGTCCTCTGCGAGGACCCGGCCCGGGCCGCCGCCCTGGCCCATCAGCTGAACGAGATCAACGCCCGGCGGCAGGAGACGGAACAGAAGATCGAAAAGGCGGTGGAGGAGATGCTGGCCGCCGAGCCCGGCCGCACCGAGGACCGGATCATGCTCCTGTGGGGCCGGGGCTGGCACCAGGGGGTGATCGGGATCGTGGCCTCCCGCCTGGTGGAAAAATACGGCCGCCCGGTGATGATCGTCTCCATTGCCGACAACGGCGAGGCCAAGGGCAGCGGCCGCAGCGTCCCGGGCTTCAACCTTCACGGGTGCATCACCGCCTGCGCCGATCTGCTGATCCGCTTCGGCGGCCACGCCATGGCGGCGGGCCTGCTGGTGCGGGAAGAAAACCTGCCCGAGCTGCGCCGCCGGATGAACGAGTGGGCCGCCCGGGAATGCCCGGTCATCCACGCGCCCCCGCTGGTCTGCGATCTGTCGCTGCGGCTGGCCAGGGTCACGGTGGAGGAAGTGCGCGCCCTGGACCGGATGGCCCCCTTTGGGGCCGAAAACCCGGCCCCGGTCTTTCTGCTGGAACACGCGGTGGTGGATGGGATCTACCCCGTCTCGGAGGGCAAGCACAGCCGGCTGCGGCTGCATCAGGGCGCCGCGGCGCTGTACGCCGTCTGGTTCGGGATGGGGCCCGAGCAGGTGCCCTACCAGCCGGGGGACGAGGTGGACGCCGCCCTCAGCCTGTCGGTGTACGAGGGGGCGCGGGGGGCCCAGATCTCGGGCCGGATCATCGACATCCACCCGGCGGGGCTGGGGCCCGACGCCGCCCGCGAGGCCGCCCTGGTGGACGCGCTGCGCCGGGGGGCCACCCTCCCGGAGGCGGACCGGCGCCTGGTGACCCCCACCCGGGACGAGGTGGCCGCCGTCTATCGGGAGCTCAAGACCCGGCGCTGGCACGCCGGCGATCTGCAGCCTCTCTGCGCCCGGATGGGCAGCACCGGCAAGACCCTGGTGGCCCTGACCGCCCTGCGCCAGGTGGGCCTGGTGGCGACGGCAGGGGAGGGGGGCGCCTCTTATTTGGAACTGGTGCGGGTCAGCGGCAAGAAAAACCTGGCCGACGCGCCCATCCTGAAGTGTTTGGAGGAGAATTTGGAGGAAACGTAATATGCCAGAGGGAAAAAAGACGGCGGCGCCTGCCCCCGCACAGGATTCCTATACCGCCAAGACCCACCTGCAGCATCAGGTGCGGGAGATCGGCACCGTGGCAGCCACAGCCGCCCCCGCGGAGGAAGCGGACTACATGGTCCCCTCCGAGGCGCGGCCGGAGATCATCACCTACGACAAGCTGACCGAGGCCATCCGGGCCAGCGGCCGGGCCTACAACACCGATATGATCGAAAAGGCCTACCGCATGGCCAACGACGCCCACAAGGACGCCCGCCGCCGCAGCGGCGAGCCCTATATCTGCCACCCGCTGGCGGTGGCCCGCCTGGTGCTGGACCTGGGCATGGACACCGAGAGCATCGCCGCCGCCCTGCTCCACGATGTGGTGGAGGATACCCCCATCACCATCGACGAGGTCAAGTCGGCCTTTGGGGCCGAGGTGGCCCTGCTGGTGGACGGCGTCACCAAGCTGACCAAGATCCAGTTCTCCAGCATTGAGGAGCAGCAGGCCGAAAACCTGCGCAAGATGCTGCTGGCCATGAGCCAGGACGTCCGGGTCATGATCATCAAACTGTGCGACCGGCTGCACAATATGCGCACCGGCGACGCCTGGCCGGAGCAGAAGCGCCGGGACAAGGCCCGGGAGACCATGGAGGTCTACGCCCCCATCGCCAACCGCCTGGGCATCCTGAACATCAAGGAAGAGCTGGAGGACCGCAGCCTCCATTACCTGGACCCCGTGGGCTACGAGGAGATCAGCAAGCTGCTGAGCGAGCGCTCGGGCGAAGAGTTCCTGGCCGGCGTGTCCGCCCTGATCGAAAAGCGGCTGGAGGAGAGCGGCATCCACGGCGCCGCCATGAAGCGCCGGGTCAAAAGCATCTACGGCATCTACCGCAAGATGTTCGTCCAGAACAAAGCCTTTGACGAGATCTACGACGTCTACGCCGTCCGCATCATCCTGGACACCATCACCGAGTGCTACAGCGCCCTGGGCCTGATCCACGATATGTACCACCCGCTGCCCAACCGGTTCAAGGACTATATCTCCACCCCCAAGCCCAACGGCTACCAGAGCCTGCACACCACCGTCATCGGGCACGAGGGCATCCCCTTCGAAGTGCAGATCCGCACCCGCCAGATGGACGAACAGGCCGAGTACGGCGTGGCCGCCCACTGGAAGTACAAGGAGGGCCTGGGCGGCCACGACAAGCTGGACGAGCGGCTGGCCTGGGTGCGCCAACTGCTGGAAAACCAGCGGGTGTCCGAGGATTCGGGCAACCTGCTCCACGACCTGAAAAGCGACCTGCTGCCGGAAGAGGTGTTTGCCTTTACCCCCAAGGGGGACGTCATCAACCTGCCGGCGGGGGCCACCTGCATCGACTTTGCCTACGCCATCCACTCGGCGGTGGGCAACCGGATGGTGGGCTGCAAGGTGAACAACCGGATGGTGCCCATCGACCATGTGGTGGCCACCGGCGAGATCATCGAGGTGATCCTGGGCCCCGCCGACAAGGGCCCCAGCCGGGACTGGCTGAAGATCGTCAAGACCAGCGAGGCCAAGAGCAAGATCCGCAACTGGTTCAAAAAGATGCGCCGGGACGAGAACATCGCCGAGGGCCGGGACGCCCTGGCCAAAGAGCTGCGCCGGGAGGGCATCCTCATCCCGGACGACGAGCTGGACGAGTTCGTGGGGGGCTGCTGCCGCCGGATGCGCCAGAACAGCGCCGAGGACCTGTACGCCGCCATCGGCTACGGGGGCATCACCATCGCCAACTGCATGCCCAAGTTCAAGGAGGAGTACCAGAAGCTGAAGGCCGCCGAGGCCCCCGTCACCGAGCTGCCCAAGGTGGACCTGCGCAAGGTCCACTCCACCGACGGCGTGGTGGTGGAAGGTTTCGACAACACCCCCATCAAGTTTGCCAAGTGCTGCAACCCCCTGCCCGGCGACCCCATCGTGGGCTTTATCACACGGGGCTTTGGGGTGTCCATCCACAAGGCCAACTGCGCCAACGCGGTCTCCAGCATGAAGGACCCCTCCAACGCCCCCCGCTGGGTCAAGGCCTACTGGGCCGACAGCGTCAAGGAGAGCTACAAGGCGGGGCTGGAGATCCTGGCGCTGGACCGCAACGACCTGCTCAAGGACGTGCTGAACGCTCTGTCCGACATGCGGGTGCCCATCTACAACATGAACGCCCGCCAGGCGGAAAACTACGGCATCGTCAACCTGACCATCGGCATCAACAACACCGACCATGTGGACCGGGTGGTCGCCCGCCTGGGCAAGATCCGGGACGTGCTGAAAGTGACCCGGAACTGACCTTTGCCCTGCCCGCCGGCGGGGCCGGATGAATACAACGTAAGGAGTTCAATCAAAATATGAGAGCTGTGATACAGGCCGTCTCCTCCGCCAGCGTGCGGGTGGAAGGGGGCGAGCCCCGCACCATCGGCCCCGGCCTGGTGATCCTGCTGGGGGTCAAGGACACCGACACCCTGGATATGGTCCCCCGCTTTGCCGAAAAGTGCGCCGGGCTGCGCATCTTCCACGACGAGAACGGCAAGCTGAACCGCAGCGCCCGGGACAATGGCTATTCGGCGCTGGTGGTCTCCCAGTTCACCCTTTACGGCGATACCAAAAAGGGGATGCGCCCCAGCTTTATCCGGGCGGCCAAACCTCCCCTCTCGGTGGAAGCCTACGAACTGTTCCTGGCCGAGATGGGCCGCCAGGGCCTGAAAGAGGTCCAGCACGGGGAGTTCGGGGCCTCGATGCAGGTGTCTTTGGTGAACGAGGGCCCCTGCACCATCGTGATGGATACCGACGAATGGAAGAAGGGAGAATGAGATGAAGGCATATCATGTGGTGGGCGAGGCCCCCATGTACACCAATACCTTCCTGCTGATCTCGGAGGGGGGCCACGCTGCGGTCATCGACCCGGCCGCCGCCCCGGAGGACTACAACGCCCTGCTGAAAAAGGAGGGCGCCGCCCTCACCGACATCCTGTGCACCCACGGCCACTTTGACCATGTGGGCAGCGCCGCCGAGCTGAAAGAACAGTGGCACGCCAAGCTCTGGTGCGAAAAGGCCGACCTGGGCGGCGGGCAGTTCTTCCCCCTGCAGGCGGCGGACAGCGGCTACGAAGAGGGGGGCGTGGTCCGGGTGGACGAGATGGAGTTCACCGTCTGGCACACCCCCGGCCACACCCCCGGCAGCGTCTGCCTGCTGTGCGGCGGCTATCTGTTCACCGGCGACACCCTCTTTGCGGGCAGCATCGGCCGCACCGACCTGCCCGGCGGCAGCAGCCGCCAGATGGAGGACTCGCTGCGCAAGCTGGCCGGCCTGCCCATCCCCGAGGGGGCGCAGGTGCTGCCGGGGCACGGGGACCTGTCCACCTTTGGGGAGGAGCTGAAACACAACTGGTATATCAAGAGCGCGTGCAAACAGGACTGACACCATGAAGATCTATATCACTGGGCTGCCCTCGGGCTACGATGTGGAGCATCTGGTCCGCATCTTTTACCCCATGGCGCCCCTTACCCTGACTCCGCCGGAAGACGGCGAGGACTGCCTGTGGGCCGGCTGCGGCCCGGAGGGCCTGCGGGTGACCGTGCGGGAAAACGGGCGCAGCAAGACCGCCGCCGCCCCTCTGCCCGCCGGTGAGACCCCGGAATTTGCTCTGGCCAGCCTGACCTACGGCCTGCTGCGGGAATGGACCGGCCTGCGCCCCCCTTGGGGCAAGATGACCGGCGTCCGCCCGGTCCGCCTGATCCATGACAAGCGGGCCGCCGGCTGGACCGAAGCGGAGATCGACCGGCTGTTTCTGGAGCGGTTCGACTGCTCGGAAGAAAAATACCGCATGGCCAAGGCCATCGCCGGGCTGCAGGAGCCCATCCTCCGGCGGGGCAGCCAGCCCCGGGCCTACAGCCTGTACATCGGCATCCCCTTCTGTCCCTCCCGGTGCAGCTACTGCAGCTTTGTCAGCTGCAACCTGGACCGGGACCGCCGGCTGGTGCAGCCCTATGTGGACTGCCTGTGCCGGGAGCTGGAAGCCATCCGCCGCCAGGCGGACCAGGCGGGGCTGCAGCTGCAGACGGTCTACATCGGCGGGGGCACCCCCACCAGCCTGTCGGCGGCCCAGCTGCGCCAGCTGATGGGGGCGGTGCGGGACAATTTCCCCCTGAGCGGGCTGGACGAATACACGGTGGAGGCCGGCCGCCCCGACTGCACCGACGCCGAAAAGCTGGCCGTCATCAAGGAGTACGGGGCCACCCGCATTTCCATCAACCCCCAGACCTTTTCGGACGAGGTGCTGGCCCGGATCGGCCGCCGCCATTCGGCCCGGGATATTCTGGACTGCTACGCCGCCGCCCGGGCCGCCGGGCACACCAACATCAATATGGACCTGATCGCCGGGCTGCCCGGGGACACGGTGGAAGGGTTTGAACACAGCCTGCGCACCGCCATCGGCCTGGACCCCGAGAACATCACCGTCCACACCCTGACCCTCAAGCGGGCTTCCCGCATCGTGATGGACCAGCAGGAACAGAGCTATGCCGACGTGGCCGCCATGCTGGAGCGGTGCAGCCTGCTGCCCGCCGCCGGGTACCGGCCCTACTACCTCTACCGCCAGAAAAACACCCTGCAGAACCTGGAAAACGTGGGCTGGAGCAAGCCGGGCAGCGAGGGATTTTACAACATCTACATCATGGAAGAAGTGCAGACCATCCTCTCGGCGGGGGCGGGCGGCAGCACCAAGCTGGTGGACGCGGCCGGCCACAGGATGCAGCGCATTTTCAACTTCAAGTATCCCAACGAATACATTCAGCGCTTTGAGGAAGTGCTCGAGCGCAAAAAAGGAGTGGCTGCTTTTTATGATCACGATTTGGGTACCTAAGCGCCTGGTGGAGATCGATCTGTGCAACGTGGCGGCCCGCAGCGGCCCCGAGCTGGTGGCTGTCTGCGAGGCCGGCTATGCCCGGCGGCTGCGCTATGCGGCCAAAAAGATCCGCCAGTCAGGGGCCAAGATCATCATGCTGACGGGGCCCTCGGCCAGCGGCAAGACCACCACCTCCCACAAGCTGGCCGCCGCCCTGCGCGAGATGGGCACCCCCGCCCAGGTCATCAGCCTGGACAACTTTTTCCGCGGGTCGGAGTACTACCCCAAAATGCCGGACGGCACCCTGGACTACGAGCACCCCGACACCCTGGATATGCCCCTGATCCGCCAGTGCCTGCAGGAGCTGAGCCAGACCGACCACACCGTCCTGCCTACCTACGACTTTGTCAAGGAGGAGCGGGCCGAAAAGACCGAGCCCATCGACCTGGCCGGCGGGGTGTGCATCGTGGAGGGCATCCACGCCCTCAACCCGGTGCTGACCAGCCTGGTGCCCTCGGGGCACGTCTACCGCATCTACGCCGGCCTGCGGGAGGAGTACTGCCAGGAGGGCCGCCGCCTCATCGGCACCCAGGACATCCGGCTGTGCCGCCGTGTGCTGCGGGACGCCGCCACCCGGGGCCGCAGCCCCGAAAAGACCCTGGCCATGTGGGAGCGGGTGCTGGACGGGGAGACCCGGTATATCAAGGGCTTTAAAAATACGGCGGACTTTTTGCTGGACACCGCCTTTACCTACGAGCTGTCGGTGATCGCCGGGCTGCTGCCCGAGGTGGGCCGGGTGATGTCCCCCGACAGCATCTACACCGAGATGTGGGACGAGACGGCCCGCCGTTTCGAGCATGTGGAGCCGCTCAGCCGCGAGCTGATCCCCGAGGAAGCCATGCTGCGGGAGTTCTACCGCTGACCCCCTAGGGTGTATCTGAAAACTCCCCAACGCTGTTCTATTCTACCAAAAAGCCCCATCTGCTGCGTTGCATTCGCTTGCATTCCACAAAGGAGTGCGGCGCTCATGCGCCTTGCATCTGGCGCTTTTTGGCGAATATCCCAGCATTTTTGACTTCTCAGATACACCCTAAAAAGGCAATGTGCAACAATTTTGCGGCAAAAAAACCGTGAAATTGTAAAAGCTGTGCCGGGCTTGTTGCATCCCGCTGCAAAGTGCGGTATACTAATCCTATACCGGGGCGGGCCGGCACGGCTGTGCGCGGCGCGCCCGAGAGAACGGAGAAGCGAGGTGTTTTTTGATGATGGATGCAGAAAAATGGAAGGATACCATCCTGGCCAAAAGCCGTGAATATGTGGAGATCGGCGTCAGCGTCGCCAGCGACCTGACCGAAAAAGGCAGGACCCAGGCCCGGATCCTGTCCAACCAGGCCAAGATCAGCAAGGCCCAGCGCCAGCTGGGCGCCCTGGTCTACAGCCTGGCCAAGGGCAACGAAGAAAATCAGCCGCTGGTGGACAAATACATCGACATGATCGACTCGATCGAGCAGGAGAACCGCCAGCTGAAAGCCAAGCTGACCCCCGCCGAGGCCACCGAGGTGGAGAACGCGGCGGTGGACGCCGAGGCCGACCTGGCCGACGTCATGGCCGACCCCGTCCAGGAAGAGCCGGAAGCATCCTCCGCCGGGGCCCCCGCCGGGACGGACGCGGATGCGGCGGGCAAAAAATACTGCCCCCAGTGCGGCGCAGAGGTGGCGCCCGACGCGCTGTTCTGCACCAAGTGCGGCGCACAGCTCTGACCGACCATCAAGCCCTCCCCGGCCCGCAGGGCCCGTGCGGGGGCGCTCACAGAGAGATCTGCCGCCGGAAGTGTGCGGGCCGCCGTGGGGCGGGCGCGGGCTCCGGCGGCAAATTTTATCCCCGGCCCGCAAAACAAAACGCCGCCCCCGCCCCGGGAGAAAATTTAAGAAAAATCGGCGCAAACACTTGCAAAACGGCGGCGTATACGGTAGAATAATTTCGGATTTATGCCGGGCGTGCCGGCAGAAAGGGAGAGTGGCCCCATGATCGACTGGCCCGAAAAGGAGCGCTATACGGCGGAGGATCTGGTCGAGATCATCCGCATCCTCCGGCGGCCGGAGGGCTGCCCCTGGGACAAGGTCCAGACCCATCAGTCCATCCGCAAAAACTTCCTGGAGGAGACCTGCGAGGTCCTGGAGGCCATCGACGCCGACGACCCCCGGATGCTGCGGGAAGAGCTGGGGGATGTGCTGATGCAGGTGGCCTTCCACGCTGTGCTGGAAGAAGAACAGGGCCGCAGCACCTTTGAGGAGATCTGCCGGGAAGTCTGCGAAAAGCTGGTCTACCGGCACCCCCATGTGTTTGCTTCGGCGGCGGGGCAGAACGCCGGTATAAACGGCTGGGATGCGCTCAAAAATAAGGAAAAGGGCCGCCAGACCCTGGCCGACGAGCTGGACACCGTCCCGGCGACCCTGCCGGCCCTGATGCGGGCCCAGAAGCTGCAAAAGCGGGCGGGGCGCTACGGCGCCGGCCCGGCGGAGCAGGAGGAGGCCCTGGCCGCTCTGGACCAGGCCGGCCGTGCCTGGCAGACGGCCGCACGCTCCGACGCCGGGGAGCAGGCAAAAGCCCGGGCGGCGGGGGCGATGCTGTTCGCCGCGGTGGATTCCATCCGGCTGGCGGGCCTCGATGCAGAGGAAGCTCTCACATTTGCATCCAAGGCGTTCTGCGAGGCGCTGGAAAGCGGCCGGGACGCTCATCAAACAGAAGAATGATTTTTTGGAGGTACCATTTTATGACCAAGGCTGATCTGACCGCGCAGGTTGCGGCAAACACCGACATGACCAAAAAGGACGCCGACAAGGCCGTGAACGCTGTGTTCGAGGCCCTCAGCCGGGCGCTCGCCAACGGCGAAAAGGTCACCATCTCGGGCTTTGGCACCTTTGAAGTGCGGGAGCGGGCCGAGCGGCAGGGCATCAACCCCCGCACCCAGGAGCCCATCACCATCGCTGCGTCCCGCAGCATCGTCTTTAAGCAGGGCAAGGCGCTGAAAGACTCCCTCTGATCCCCGGCCCGCCCGGGGCAGGGCGGGAGGACGTTGGAACAAGACTGTGGCTGCCGGAAGGGTCCGCCCCGTGCGGACGGCCGGCAGCTTTTTGCGTATCAAAGGAGGACCATTTATGCGTTTGGATAAATATTTGAAAGTGTCCCGCCTCATCAAGCGGCGGACGGTGGCCAACGAGGTGGCCGACGCCGGCCGCATCCTCATCAACGGCAAGGTGGCCAAGGCCAGCGCCGCCGTCGCCCCCGGGGACGTGATCGAGATCACCTTTGGCAACCGCCCGGTCAAGGTGCGGGTCCTCTCGGACGCCGAGCCCCGCACCAAGGACGTGGCCCGGGAGATGTACGAGATCATCTCGGAGGGCGCGCCGGAATAAACCGCCCGCCCCGCCGCATAGTCTGTTGGTAGCAAAGGACAGCGGGGAGGCGAGCCAATGGAAAAACAGACCGGCAGGCCGGCCGAAGCCGCGCCTCACAACCTGATCTTGGAGTCCCGCAGCCGGCTGACCGTCACCGGGGTGCGCCGGGTGATCCGGTGCGACCCGGACGGCGCGGTGCTTGCGCTGGGGGACTGTGTGCTGAACCTTTCGGGCGGGGAGCTGAGCGTCACCGCCCTGGACCTGGAGCGGGGCGAGGCCAGGCTTTCGGGCCGCATCGACGGGCTGGAGTATACCGAGGCCCGCACCCCGGGCGGCCTGCTGCGCCGCCTGCTGCGCTGATGGCCCCGGTGCTGGCCCCCTGGCAGGCGGGGCATGAGATCGCCTGCTGCCTCTACCTGGGGGCGCTGGTGGGGGCGCTGCGCGCCCTGGCCCCGGCCAGGGGGCGGTGGGCTTTTCTGCCGGACACGGCCCTGGTGGGGATGCTGCTGCTTTTTTTGCAGAGCTACGCCGCCGGTTACAGCGATGCGGGCAGCCTGCGGTGGTACATGGTGCTGGCCGGGTTTGCGGGGGCGCTGGGGGCCCACAGCCTGCTGGGGCCTCTGGCCGGGCAGGCCTGGCGGGCGCTTCTGTGGCCCGGGCGGGCTCTGGGCCGCTGGGCGGGCCGGAACCTCTTGGCCCCCGCGCGCCGGGCCCTGCGCGCCCGGCGGCAGGCCCGCCGCGCCCGGAAAACGGCAAAAACGGCGGCAGAAAACCAAAAAAAGAGCTTGCAAAACAAGCGGCATCTGTTGTATAATTCAAACGTATAACACATCGGTTGTACGCAGTCTGATCCACAGGAGGCGGACGCAATGGCACGGACCCGTAAGAAGGCAAAAACGCTCTGGTGGGCGGTGAGCCGCCTGTTCTTCATCCTGCTGCTGCTGAGTATGCTGGCGGCTTATATCTCGAACCAGGTGACCATCAGCTCCAAACAGGCCGAGCTGGATGCGCTCAACGAGCAGATCGCCCAGCAGCAGTCCGAAAACGAGGAGCTGGAACGCATCCTCAGCGGCGACCCGGACGAGATCGTGGAGTGGATCGCCCGGGACTCCTACGGCTACGCGGCCCCCAACGAGCGGATCATTGTGGACATCTCGGGCAACTGACGCGCCCGTTTGCGGCGGGTGCGGCCCCGGAGCTTCACAGCATGGCAGAATATGAGGGTGTATCTGAGAAGTCAAAAATGCTGGGATATTCGCCAAAAAGCGCCGGATGCAAGGCGCATGAGCGCCGCACTCCTTGGTGGAATGCAAGCGAATGCAACGCGGCAGATGGGGCTTTTTGGTAGAATAGAACAGCGTTGAGGAATTTTCAGATACAACCTAGGGTCTTTTGGGCAAAGAAAGGGTATGAGCTTTGATAGAGGTCGGTAATATTTTGGAAGGCCGGGTCACCGGCATCAAGCCGTTCGGCGCATTTGTGTCCCTCCCGGAGGGCAAGGTGGGCATGGTCCATATTTCGGAGGTGTCCAACGCCTATGTGCAGGACATTGCGGCGGTGCTTCACGAAGGGGAGACCGTTAAGGTGAAGGTCATCAACATCTCGCCTGAGGGCAAGATCGCCCTGTCCATCAAGCAGCTGCTGCCTCCCCCCGAGCGTCCGGCCCGGGAAGGCGGCCGGGGCGGACGGCCGGGCGGCGCGCGGGAGGGCCGCGGCAGCGGCCCCCGGGGCGGCAAGCGTCCCCCCCGGGACGACGGCCCCCGGGTCTGGCAGCCCAAGCCCCCTGCGCGCAGCGACAACCTGTCCTTCGAGGATATGATGAGCCGCTTCAAGAGCCAGAGCGAGTCGAAGCTGGCCGACCTGGACCACGAGTCGGGCGGCCGGCGGGGCGGTTCTGCCTCCCGCGGGCGGCGCGGCGGCCGCTGAGCGGTTTTTTTGGATCACAAGCAACACACCGGGCCTGCCCCGCAGCGGGAGAAGTGCAAGCTGACCTTGCGCGCCGCTTGAGGGGCGGGCCCGTTTTGACGTCACAGAACAGAAAGGATGTCCCATGTCTGCAACCTACGAATTGATCGCCCCCTGCTTTTTTGGCTGCGAGTCCACCGCCAGCTTCGAGCTGCGGCGGCTGGGCGCGGAGGACCTGCGGGTCACCGACGGGCGGCTCACCTTCCGGGGCGGGGCCGAGATGATCGCCGCCGCCAACCTCAACCTGCGCACGGTGGAGCGGGTGCTGCTGCTGCTGGCCAGCTACAGGGCCGAGACCTTCGACGACCTCTTCGACGGGGTCTACGCCATCCCCTGGGAGGAGCTGCTGCCCGCAGACGCGGCGTTCCCGGTCAAGGGCTCGTCCCTGAACAGCAAGTTGTCCAGCGTGCCCGCCTGCCAGAGCATCATCAAAAAGGCCATCGTCAAGCGGCTGATGCGGGGGCACCGCACCTCGGTGCTGCCCGAGACGGGCAGCGAGTACCGGGTGCAGTTCCTGCTGCGGAAGGACCTGTGCGAGATCATGCTGGACACCAGCGGCGAGGGCCTGCACAAGCGGGGCTACCGCCGCAACGCCATGGAGGCCCCTCTGCGGGAGACCCTGGCCGCCACCATCGCCGACCTGGGCCGGGTGCGCCGGGACAGTGTGGTGGAGGACCCCTTCTGCGGCAGCGGCACCCTGGTCATCGAGGCGGCCCAGAAGGCCCTGAACATGGCCCCCGGCCTGCAGCGCCGCTTTGCCGCCGAGCGGTACAGCTTTGTGCCGCCGGAGGTCTGGGCCGCCCAGCGTCAGAAGGCCTTGGCCGAGATCCGGCAGGACGCGGCCTTTGAGGGCTTCGGCTATGACATCGACCCGGCCGCCGTCGAGCTGGCCCGGGCCAACGCCCGGCTGGCAGGGGTCGACAAGCGCTGCCATTTCGAGGTGGCGGACGTGAAAGACTTTGCCCCCCGCTCCGAGGCCATCGTCCTGACCAACCCCCCCTACGGCGAGCGGATGAGCACCATCGACGGCGCCGCCCGGCTGGCCCGGACCTTTGGCCGGCAGATGGAGGCCCACCCCTGCGCCGGGGTCTACGTCATCACCGCCGATATGGAGTTCGAGGCGCACTATGGCCGCCGCGCCGCCAAGCGCCGCAAGATGTACAACGGGATGATCCCCTGCCAGGTGTATATGTATTACGATGCGCCGTCGGCCGGCAAGGCAAAGCCCATGCCGGCCCTCTCCCCGGACGGATTTGACGGCAGACGGGGACATTCGCGCCCGAAAAACGCTCCCAGACCCGGCGAAAAACCCTCCCGTTCAGACAAATGACGGAGAAATGACCCCCTCAAAACGGGGAAAATAGGTCAAGAAATGGAGATAGGGGAGTTTGACGCTCATACATCAAAAAATGGCCTGTATGGGCGGCCGGGCAGGAACATTGACAAGACAAACTGAAAGAGTTTTCAAATAGGAATTGCATCTTGGGCCAAAATAGATTATACTAGAGTCGGTTGGGCCCCTCCAAGGCCCCGGCCCCAGGGCTGCTGCGGCGGCCCGGGCCGAAAAAACGTGTTTTTTGCGCTCTGCGAGGCCCACGGGGATGGGCCGGCAAACTGGGAGGCATGGGCCATGATGACAGGCAGACTCCACCCCTATCTGCCGGAGCTTTCGATCCGGGATTACAATATCTACCTGCGCTACATGCGCGGGGTCAAGTACCAGGTGTATCTCGACTACGGCATCGTCCCCTATGGGGCGCTGTCCCACAAGGGGGGCGTGATGGCCCTGCTGGCCGACAGCCTGGCCGGCCGCCAGGCCACCTGCCAGGACATCCGCCTGCCGGGCAGCCTGTCCCGGGTGCCGGTGATGTGCCAGACCAAGGGCATCCGCCTGGCCGCCCAGATTGAGGTCCTGATGAGCTGGCACCGCCTGCAGGACCGCCGCAACGAGGAGCTGCCCCTCAAGCAGCAGATGGAGCGGATGAGCCAGAAGGTCACCCTGCAGGGCGCCTACCGCAAGGCCGCCCAGGAAGAGCCTGCCCTGGAGCGGATCTTCTGCCAGCAGCAGGCGCAGGCCGCCGCCCAGCAGCAGCTGCGGGGCCAGAACTACGCCGTCGCTTCCGAGCCCATGAGCAACGTCTATGGGGCGCTGTTCTCGGTGCTGGCCCCGGACGACCCGGTCCAGCGCAAGAATATGCGGTACATCGGCAGCTGCATCGGCAAAGCCTTTTACCTGCTGGATAAGGCCGACCGCCACGAGCGGGACCAGAAAGAGGACCGCTACAACGTCTTTCTGGCCAACGGCCTCAGCCGGGAAGCCGCCCAGGAAAACGCCCGCCGCCAGGCCATCGCCTCCATCAACGACCTGTCCCGGGTGTACACCCTGATGGACGTCAAACTGAACCGCACCCTGCTGGACAACATCATGATCCTGGGCCTGCGGGACGAGGTGGACCCCCTGGAACACGGCGCCTGGGACCTGCAGTGGGAGCTGCCCTCATGAGCCGGGCCCGGCAGAGCTGGCCGGTGGCCCTGTGCGGCATGGCGGTAGCGGTGGCGGTGGTCCTGATGCTGCTGGGGGCCATCCTGCCGGTGGCTCTGTTCATCGCCCCGGCTGCCGGGGGCATTTTCATCGGCGCAGTGGGGGTGGAGTGCGGCCGGCGCTGGGCCTGGACGGCCTACGGGGCCGCCGGCCTGCTGGGGCTGCTGCTGGTCCCGGACAAGGAGACCGTTTTCCTCTTTGTGGCCCTGCTGGGGTATTACCCCCTGGTCAAGCCATGGTTCGACAAGCTGCGTCCCGCCCCGCTGCGGGTGGGGGCCAAGCTCCTGCTCTGCAACGGGGCGGTCCTGCTGATGTACGGGGTGCTGTTTCTGCTGTTCCCGGCGGAGCAGGGGGGCGAGGCCTTCCAGCTGGCGGCCCTGGCCCTGGCGGCGGTCACATGGGCGATCGGGAACGCGGCGTTCCTGCTGCTGGACCGCGCCCTGGCCAACCTGTTGCGGGCCTACAAGCTGCTGTGGCAGCCCCGCCTGCATAAGATGCTGGGCAGAAAGTAAAGCGCAAAACCAATCAGCGGACATTGCAAGGGGGGATGCGGACCTTTGGGTGACAAAAAGCGCCGGGCCACGCGGGTGACAGCCGTGAGGGTGACGAGGGGAAGGATCATCGAACCATTCGGCGGATGTCTTTCCGGCTGAGGGCTTTACCAGCCGACAGAGAAGGGCAAAAAGCGGCAGCAATACCGTAACAGATCCCTTCAAAAGCAAGCCATGAACATAGAGAAAAACCGGGCGGCCCTGCGCCGCCCCCGGAAGCTGGCAGCCCGCCCGGGCGGCCGGCTGGAGAGGTGTTTGCTTATGTGTGGCATTGTAGGCTATGTGGGCGCCCGCTGCGCCCAGAACGTACTGTTGGACGGACTGACCAAACTGGAATACCGGGGCTACGACTCGGCGGGGCTGGCCCTGTCGGTGGGGGGCGGCATCCGGGTCATCAAGAGCAAGGGGCGGCTCACCGCCCTGCGGGCCCGGCTGGAAGAAGCCACAGCCGCCGGCCTGCCCGCCGCCCACTGCGGCATCGGGCACACCCGCTGGGCCACCCACGGGGAGCCCAGCGACGTCAACAGCCACCCCCACTCCACCCCGTACGTCAGCATCGTACACAATGGCATCATTGAGAACTACGGGGCCCTGAAGGCTGTGCTGGAGGCAAAGGGGTATACCTTTGTCAGCGAGACCGACACCGAGGTGCTGGTCAAGTTGATCGACAGCTGCTACCACGGCGAGCCCCTGCGGGCCCTGACCCAGGCCCTGGCCCGGGTGCGGGGCAGCTATGCGCTGGCGGTCCTCTTCCGGGACTGGCCCGACACCCTGTTCGCCGTCCGGCGGGAGAGCCCCCTCATCGTGGGCTACGGGGAAGGGGAGAACTTCCTTGCGTCGGACATCCCGGCCATCCTCCGGTACACCCGCCGCTACAGCGTCCTGGAAGAAGGGGACATAGTGGTCTGCAAAGCGGGCAGCGTGCAGATCTACGACGAGTTCGGCCGGGCGGTCCAGCGGGAAAAACTGACCGCCGACTGGGACATCGAAGCCGCGGAAAAGGGCGGCTACCCCCACTTTATGCTCAAGGAGATCAACGAGCAGCCGGCGGCCATCACGGCCACCGTCAGCCCCCGCGTGGAGGACGGCCTGCCCGACCTGCGCATCCCGGAGCTGAATGACCAGCGCCTGGCGTCCATCAAGCGGGTCCACCTGGTGGCCTGCGGCACCGCCATGCACGCCGGCATGGTGGGCAAGGCCGCCATCGAAAAGCTGGCCCGCCTGCCCGCGGAAGTGGACATCGCCAGCGAGTTCCGCTACCGGGACCCCATCCTGGACCCGGAGGATCTGGTCGTCATCATCAGCCAGTCGGGCGAGACCAGCGACACCCTGGCCGCCCTCAAGCTGGCCAAAAGCCGGGGCGTGCCGGTGCTGGCCATCGTCAATGTGGTGGGCAGCAGCATTGCGCGGGCGGCCGACTATGTGCTGTACACCTATGCGGGGCCCGAGATCGCGGTGGCCTCCACCAAGGCGTACATGGTGCAGATGTGCGTGCTCTATCTGTTTGCCCTGCGGCTGGCCTACGCCCGGGGCAAGCTGAGCGAGGCCGAGACACGCCGCTACACCGCCGAGCTGCAGCGCGCACCCGAGGTGGTGCGGCCCCGGCTGAATGACTGCGAGTATATCAAGTATCTGGCAAGCCTGTTTGTAAATACGCAGAGCTGCTTTTTCATCGGCCGGGGCTTCGACTACGCCCTGTCGCTGGAGGGCAGCCTGAAGCTGAAAGAGATCAGCTACGTCCACTCGGACGCCTACGCCGCCGGCGAGCTCAAGCACGGCACCATCAGCCTGGTGACCGACGGCGTGCCGGTCATCGCTCTGGCCACCCAGCGCGCCGTCTACGAAAAGACCCTCTCCAACGCCAAGGAGACCAAGAGCCGGGGAGGGAAGGTGCTGCTGTTCACCACCAAGGATGCGGTGGTGCCCGAGGGCATCGCCGACTACGTCGTCCGCCTGGACGAATACGAGGACCTGTTCATGCCCCTGCAGCTGATCGTGCCGCTGCAGCTGTTCGCCTACTATATGGCGGTGCTGCGCGGGTGCGACGTGGATAAGCCGCGCAACCTGGCCAAGAGCGTCACCGTCGAGTGACGCCCCGCCGCGGACGAAAGAAACGATCACAAAGCCCCGCTTCCTGTTTGCAGGAGGCGGGGCTTTGCTTGCCGGAGGGATGGTAAGATTCTATATGGATGGCCTGCATCACCAGAACCAGTACCGCTTTTTGACTGCGATATACACCACGACGATGGCCACCAGGACAACGCCGGCGGCCGCCAGGGCGTAGATGTTCATATGGATAAAGGTGAGGGTGTCGTTGGTCAGCAGGTAGCGCCCGGCCGTGTCGGTGGTGACGACGCTGTCCGCGTAGCTGTTCAGATACTGCCACTGGCCGGTGGCCTCGTTGTAGAGGTAGAGGCGGGTATACTGCGCGTTGTCGCCGGTGACCGTCAGGCTGACGGTGCAGGGCATGGAGCAGCCCGCGTTCAGGGTGAACTCCACCCCGTTTTCGCTGGTGCTGGGGGCAAAGGCCACCGCGGTGTCGATCTCGTTCTGGGTGTTGCGGATGTCCGCGCCGTTGACGGTCAGGATATAGCCCTCGCCGGTCACGCTCATGCTTTTGCCGGTGCGGCGCAGGGCGTCCAGCATCGGGCTGGTGATGACCGGCACATCGGACTGGTTCAGATTGACAAAGTCGCCCTGGGCGTCGTTGATCTGCTGGATGATGGGGTCGCTCGAAGGCTCGGGCTGGCTGGAGGCGCCCCCGCTGCTCCCGGAGGAAGCGCCGCTGCTGGAAGAGCTGCCGGCGCTGCCGCCCTGGTTGACGATCACCGTCACCATGCTGGAGGAATCCCCGTTGGAGACAATGATGGAGGTGGACCCGGTGCCCACCGCGGTGACGGCGCCGCCCCCGCTGACGGTGGCCACGCTGCGGTCACTGGAGCGGAAGGTCAGCCCCTGGGGGGCGCTGGCCGGGGTGACGCTGCCGGTGATCTGGGCCGTCTCGCCGGGCTTGAGGACCAGGTAGTTGGTGTTCAGGTGGATGCCGTCGGTGGGGATATAGACGCTGACGTTGACGGTGCGGACAATGTCCCCGCAGGTGACGGTGATGGTGGCGGAGCCTTTGCCCACCGCAGTGACCCGGCCGAAGTTGTTGACGGTGGCCACGGCCTCATTCGAGGAGGCAAAGCTGACGGTGGCGGTGGCGGCAGCCGACGAAGGGCTGACCGACACCGAAATATTGGCCACCTCGCCGATGGCCAGCTCCTCGGTGGAGAGGGCGGCGTCCATGTCCGACACCACGGTGGAGGGGTCGGGGACGACGGTGATCTCGTAATAAATGGTGACGCCGTCGGCGGTGGCCGACACCTGGGTGGTGCCCACCGACGCCGCGCCGATCAGCCCGTCCTGGCTGACCTGCACGATGCTGAGGTCGTCCGAGGCAAAGGTGACCTCCGGGTCGCTGGCGTCCTCGGGGAGCACGATGGGTTTCAGCTGCTGGGTGGTGCCCACCACCATCTGGGCGTCGTATTCACCGGGGTCGATGCTCTCGACGTCGATGTGGCGGAAAGGCCACTCGGGCAGCCGTATGGCGCCGGCAGGCAGGGCCGCGCCAACGGTCAGGGCGGCCAGCAGCAGCGCTGCCGCCAGCCGTTTTGCAAATCGCTTCATGTTGTACCTCAAAGAAAGGTGATACGGAAAGAAAACTCCGCTTTCAGGCGCGCCTGCCGGTTGCCCTCTCCGTCATGCCGCAATGCGGCATGACACCTCCCCCACAGGGGGAGGCAAGAGCACGCCCGTGGGTAGCGGCCAGGCGGTGGTAAGGCAAACTCTTAGCCTTATCGTGCAGTTTGCCCTGTTTGACGCGCGTACACTTGGCTCCCCCTGCGGGGGAGCTGGCGAGACGCCCGCAGGCGGCGAGACTGAGAGGGGAGCCGCCTCACCGCCTCACCGCGTCAGCACGCCCAGGGCTTCGAGCGCGTACTGGAAGTAGGTCACTTCGTCGTACTGGACGCGGGCGGTGACGCTCATGCCGTTGGCCAGGTCCACCTGGTCGCCGCTCTTGCTGATCAGGTAGGTGCTGTCCGGCTTGACGGTCACTTTGTAGAAGGAGGTGCCGTTGGAGGTGGTCACGTCGCTGTCGATGGCGGTGACGGTGCCGGTCAGGGTGCCGTAGGCCGTCTGCGCCAGGCCGGTGATGGCGATGGTGCAGGGGTCGCCCACGTCCAGCAGGGGGCGGTCGCTCAGGCCGGCGTAGGCCACGATCTCATAGTCCGCGTTCTCGCTGGCGACGGTGGCCAGCACCGACCCGGCCGAGAGCACCATGCCCACGCTGTAGGGGGTGTCCATGTGGATGACGCCGGAGGTGGGCGCGTAGATGTAGTAGTCGTTGGCGCCGGTGCTCAGGGCGTCCAGCTGGGACTGGATGCTTTCGATGTTGGCCTGCACGCTGCTCACGTTCTGGGCCGCAGACTGCAGGGCAGAGTAATACAGCTGCTCCAGTTCGCTCTGGTTCTGCTCCATCATGGACTGGATCTGCGCCTCGCTGTAGCCGGCGGCGCGGTAGGCCGAAGAGTCAAAGGTGTGCTGGGCCACCTGGCTCTGGTAGTTCTCGTACTGGTAATAGTATGTCTGATCGGCGGGGTCCGATTCGCTGAAATAGTTGGTGTTGTCCTGGATGGACTGGATCAGCTTGTTGTACTGGGCCAGCTGGGTCTGGTAGATGGCCAGCTGGTTTTCCAGCTGGGACTGCTGGATGTCGATGTCGGTGCTCTTGATGTGGGCGATCAGGTCTCCCTGCTCCACATAGCTGCCCTCCGAGATGTTCAGCTCGGTGATCTGCCCCGAGTAAGACGACATGATGTAGGTCTTGTTGGCGGACTGCACCGACCCCTGCAGCTGGCTGATGTAGATGCGGGGGGTGACGGTGCTCCAGGCCACCAGGCCGATCATCAGGGCCGCCACGATGAGCAAAAGCGCATACCCGTAGGGGGGCAGCTTTTTTTCCATCATGATGCGGCGGTCCTGCAGGTCGTAAAGGTTTGTGACTTGCACGTTGGTCATGGGTTTATTCCTTCTCCATAAAGACATCCACGACGCCTTCGTCGTCGTCCTGGCTGACAAAGATGGAGTATGCGCTGCCGGACAGCTTGATGTCATGCTCGAAGGCGTAGATGTTCAGTTTCTGGGTGGCCAGCTCGTTGCGGGCCATGGGGCCCACATAGTGGGCATACAGGCAGTTTTTCACCCGCAGCACGGCGTCCATGTGGTACTGGGGGTCCAGGCGGGTGATCATCTGGTTGGCCTGGCGCAGCAGGTACATCTGGGCTTCGGGCTTGGGCCCTTTGGTCACCAGGATGTGCTGCACCAGCGGGCCGATGGGCTGGGCGCCGTGGCTGCGGACAAAGTTTTCCATCTGGGTGACGATCAGGTTGATATTGGGGAACTCCTCCGGCATGATCCGGCGGCTGAGCACATTGGTGAGCTTGAGGGTCTTGCTTTCGCTGACTAAAATTTCGTTCATGTTATCCACCTTAATCCTTGTAGTTTGCCCTGCGCTGCTGCAGCAGGCAAACGTGGACCGCGAACGCCTCACAGAAATTTTAGCATGACACTCGTTCAGCCTTAAAATTTCAGAAAGGAAGTGATGCGGGGCGTTCGCAGCCCGCGTTTGCCTGTCGCATCCGGGCGGATGAAACAGACAGCTTTTGCCATAAAAAATAAGGTGCGCCAGGAGGTACTTGCCTCCTGGCACACCATAACGAGGCATTTTAACTGCCCCAACCCCGTGGGGCGGGGTCAGACTAAAATACACTTGCAATCGAGATTAGAGCTGAAAGACCAGCTTAGGCAGCCTCTTCGGGGTTGACAGTAACAACGCCGGACTGCTTCACCTTGGCATCATTGGTGCCAAGAGTGTAGATGGTAGCGATACCACCCAGCACCTGCATAGCGCCGTTCAGGAAGTCCATGTTAGCCAGCTTGTCGCCGATAGCGGTGGAGATACCACCGAAAGCATAGCTGGTACCGAAAGCGGTACCCAGAATGGTGTTAACCATGCTGGTCATGAAGCTGTTGCCAATGATCTTGATGACATTGGTGCTGAAAGTGCGCCAGTTGTCGCTGGTCATGACAGCGGGCAGAACGTTAGCGATCACGCCGCCGCCGGTAACATAAGTCAGCTCATCCTCTGCCATTACTGCGTAATTTGCAGGAAAGGTCATGATGAACCACCTTTCTTAAAATGGGATTTTAACTGACTTAATGCTTACAGAGTGAAGCTGACAACGGTGTCGTTGTGCTTGGTCTTGGCATCGTTGGTGCCCAGGGTGTAGATGGTGGCCAGGCCGCCCAGGGTGCCCATGATCTTGTTCAGGACAGTCTGCTTGCCGGTGTAGTAGCCGGAAATGGTGCCCTGATCGCCGAACATGCTGTCGCCAGCCAGCCAGCTGCCGCCGAACATAACGCCCAGGGTAGCGTCGATCACGGGCTGCATGAAGCTGTTGCCGATGATCTTGATCAGGTTGGTGTTGAAGGTCTTCCAGTTGGAAGAGGTCATCAGGGGGGCGAAGCAGTCGATCAGAGCGCCGCCGTTGACATAGGTCATTTCGTTCTCTGCGATAACAGAGTAGTTTGCAGGCATCATCATAATGAATTACTCCCTTCAAATGATTGAAACGAAAAAATGTGTCGATCTCCACACGGTTGCGCAACCGCGTGAAAACCATTTATGTAACCGGGTGCGCACCCGGTTGCACCATCAATAGGTCATCGAGTCGTCGTCATCCTCGTCATCCGGGGCGGGGGCGGTCTCGACAACGGGCTTGGGCTCCTCCCGTCTGCGGAAGATGCCCTGCTGCAGGTTCCACAGGGCGTAATACTTGCCCTCTTTCGCCATCAGCTCATCGTGGGTACCCTGCTCCACAATGCGGCCCTCATCCATCACGATGATCTGGTCACAGCCGCGGACGGTGGACAGGCGGTGGGCGACGATCAGCATCGAACGGTCGGCCAGCTGATGGTAGATCATGTCAAAAATGGCATTCTCCGTCGCAAAGTCGAGGTTGGATGTGGATTCGTCCAAGATATAGAGGTTTGAGTCTTTCAGGAACGCCCGCGCCAGCGCGATGCGCTGCTTTTCACCGCCCGACAGGCCGTTGCCGGCTTCTTCCAGGTAGGTGTGGTATTGCAGCGGCAGCTTGCGGATAAACTCGTGGGCGTCCGCCTTGCGGGCTGCCTCCTTGACTTCTTCCAGCGTCGCGTCAGGGCGCGAGATGCGGATGTTGTCCAGGATGGTCTTGCTGAAAAGCTCAATGTTCTGCGGTACGTAGGAAATGGCGCGGCGCACCGAAGCGTTGGTGTACTCGTTCAGGTTGACGCCGTTCACCCGGATCTCACCCGATTCCGGCTCATAATACTTGAGCAGCATCTTGGTGATGGTGGATTTGCCGCTGCCCGAATGGCCCACCAGCGCCACCTTTTTCCCTGCCGGGATGGTAAAGCTGACGTGGTCCAGCGCGGGGGTGCGGTTGCCGTAGCGGAACGTCACGTCCCGGAACTCGATGTCGCCTTCGATCTGCTCCAGGTCGCTGTACTCCTGTTCGTCTGCGTTGGCCTGCTCGGCTTCGTAGTCCATGATCTCGGTCAGGCGCTTCATCGAGATGGATGCCTCCTGGATCTGGAGCTGCAAATTGACCAGGTTGCTCACAGGGTTGGTGAAGTAACTGGACAGGGTGCTGAAGGCCATGAACGAGCCCAGGGTCATCTCCCCATTCAGGACCTGCATGATGCCGATGTAATAGGTCAGCATGCTGAACCCGGTGGAGATAAGGGAAGTGATCAGCGTCTGGGTCGTGGACAGTTTGCTGGACCGGATGCTGATCTTCAGGCTTTTGATGTATTCCCGTTCCAGACGCTCCAGTTCGTTGTCCTCGCCGGCGTTGCACTTGATGGTCTCGATGCCGCGCAGGCCCTCGATCATCTGGCTGTTGAGGATGGACGCCTGCTGCATCGTCTCTTCGTTGATCTTCTTGTAGGGGCGCCGGTAGACCAGCACAAGCAGCAGGCTGACCAGCGTCATGAACAAGGCCACCGAGAAGAGGGTGGCATTCATCCGGAACAGGATGATGCCGGTGATGACCGCCATCGAAATATCCATGATCAGGCTCAGCGCAATGCTGGTGAAGATGGACTTGATGGTGTTGGCGTCGGAGTAACGGGTGGTGATATCGCCGGTTTTGCGTGTGGCAAAGAACTTCATGGGCAGATGGTAGATGTGCCCAAAGTAGCCCAGCATCATCGGGATATCTATTTTGATGGACAGATGGACCAAGATCCACTGCCGCACGAAGGTGACAAATGCAGAGGTGACGCTGACCACGCTGAACACGAGGATCAGGGTCAGCAGCAGGTTATCCAGCCCGTAGGGCAGCACCTCGTCCATCAAAATTTTGTTGAACAGGGAAGAGGCGATGCCTAAAATGGTCAGGATGACCGAGCTGAGGATGGCGTAAGCGAACAGCTTTTTCTGCGGCAGAAGAAGGTTCAGATACCGCCGGAACATACTGCCCTGCTTGACCTTGCCGGGCTGGAAATCCGCCGTGGGGTTCAGCAGCAGCAGCACGCCGGTGAAGTTTTTGTAGAACTCGTCCAGCGTCATCCTGCGCAGCTCGGTGGCCGGGTCGCCCACGACGACGTATTCCTTGTCCTTGTACTTCTTGCCGGTCTTGTCGGCCTCCTCCTTGGCGGCGGTGACGTCCAGCATATGCTTGCGCCGGGCGCCCTCGTCGGGGATGGTCGTCTTTTTGAACACGACCACGAAGTGAGTCAGCCCCTGGTCGGTGATCTCCTGCGCGATGCAGGGGAGGGAAAAGTCACTTAAAAAATTCTCACGGTCTACCCGGACGGCCGCTGTGGTGAACCCCAGCTCGTTGGCCGCCTTCTGCAGGCCCACAAGATTGGTGCCTTTCAGGTCGGTGCCCATCATGTCACGCAGCCGCGTGATCGTGATTTCCTTTCTGTAATGGAGGCACACCATCGCAAGACAGGCGGCTGCGCAGTCTGTGGTGTCGTGCTGCCGCACATAAGTATAGCGCATAGATGTTTCCTTTACAAGAGATACACGCGACGAACGGCCACGATCTCTTCAAAATATATTATGATTTTGTTCACACAGGACTATGGACACATTTTATCATATTCTGCCCGAATTCACAAGAGGAAAATTGCTCCACCCCACGCAAATCCGCGCCGCGGGCCCATATGCAAACAAAAGGGATGACCCTATAGCAGCACGCAGTCCTCTGCTTTGCCCTGCCCTGCGGAGAAACAGGACAAAGCAGAGGTCAGCTGCTATCAAAAGAAGGGAGCGCCTACCCTTTGATCGAGGTGCTGCGGCTTTAAAAGCCAGGCGGCTCTTAAAGCTCAAGTGTAGTTTACCACAATGCGACAGTTTCTTCAAGGGGCCATTTTCAATTTTCAATGAAAAAAGGGCGGATTTCACGCCAAAAAACGCCGCGCCTTCTGTGCACAACGCACAAAAAAAAGGATGCACGCCCACCGGACGGCATCCCAAGCGCCTCTTGCCTGACTCGAACAGGCGACACCCTGATTAACAGTCAGGTGCTCTAACCGACTGAGCTAAAGAGGCATATGCGCTTTGCAGGTGGTATTATACCGCAACGGGGGCGGATTTGCAAGACCTTTCCTCAAAAAAATTTCCCCTCCGCCCGGCGCCGGCATGCCCTGAAAAAAGCGGCGGCCGGCCCGGACGAAGATTCGTGTGTTTTCCCGCCCCGGGCGCGGTATGCTGGATGACAGGGGCGATGCGGTTTGAAAGTGCTGTACATCGACGAGCTGCTGCTGGTCAATTTCACGGCGGGGGCGGCGTTTTTGCTGGCGGCGGGGCTGCTGGCGGGGGTGCGGTGCCGGGGCGCGCGCCTGGCGGCGGGGGCGGCCCTGGGGGCGGCCAGCTGCCTGGTGCTGCTGGCCCCGGCCCTGCCCCTGCCGCTGGCCCTGGGCTATAAGCTGGGGGCCGGGGCGGGGACGGTGGCGCTGGCCTACGGCTGGCCGGGGCCGCGGGTGTTCCTGCGGCTGTGCGGGTGGTATGTGGCCCTCAACCTGCTGCTGGCGGGGGCGGCGGGCCTTGCGCCGCTGGGCCACACCGCCAACCTGACCGCCTATCTGGACATCACGCCCGGGCGGCTGCTGGCCGGCACGGCGGGGGTGTACCTGGCGGTGCGGGCCCTGCTGAGCTTTCTGGGCCGGCCGGGCGGGGCGGCGGTCCCCGCCGTGCTGGAGGTGGCCGGGGCCCAGGCGGGGGTGCTGGCTTTTTACGACAGCGGCTTCACCCTGGCCGACCCGGTGTCGGGCCGGGCGGTGGTGCTGGTGCGGTACGGCGCGGTCCGGGACGCCCTGCCCCCCGAGGCGCGGGGCGTCCTGGACGCCGCCTTTGCCGGGCAGGCGCCCGAGGGCCCCGTCCTGGGTCTGCGGTACCTGGTCTGCGGCACCGTTGCAGGGCGGACTTTGCTGCCCGCCCTGCCGGGCGCGGCCCTCACCAGGCGGGCGGGCAGCCGGGTCTGGCGGGAGACGGAGCTGCTGGCGGCGTTCTGCCCGGGCGGCGCCGAAGAAGGCTGGACCCTCCTGCTGGGCAGCGAGCTGGCCGGCCGGATGGGGCTGTGACCGTTGTTTGGATCGATATAAGGTAAGGGGGAGATCGGATGCTGAAGTGGTTCCAGACGCTGTGGCGCTTTCTGCTGGCCCGTGCAGGGGCCTTTGGAGCGGTACATTACCTGACGGGCGGGCCCAGCCTGCCCGCACCGCTGACCCCCGAGGCCGAAAAAGCCCTGCTGGCCCGGATGGCCGCCGGGGACCGGGCCGCCCGGGACGAGCTGATCTGCCACAACCTGCGGCTGGTGGTCTACCTGTCCAAAAAGTACGAGTCCAGCGGGGTGCCCCCCGAGGACCTGGTGTCCATCGGGACCATCGGCCTCATCAAGGCGGTGAACACCTTCACCCCCGAGCGCAACATCAAGCTGGCCACCTACGCCAGCCGCTGCATCGGCAACGAGATCCTGATGTACCTGCGCAAGACTTCCAGCCGCCGCCAGGAGGCCAGCATCGACGAGCCCCTCAACGTGGACAGCGACGGCAACGAGCTGCTGCTTTCGGACGTGCTGGGCACCGACGAGAACCAGGTGGGCCAGCGCCTGGAGCAGGACGCCGAGCGGGCGGTGCTGCGCCGGTCGGTGGAGCGGCTCAGCGCCCGGGAGCGCCAGATCATGGAGCTGCGCTTCGGCCTGGTGGACGGGGTGGAGCACACCCAGAAAGAGGCCGCCGACGCCATCGGCATCAGCCAGAGCTACATTTCCCGGCTGGAAAAGCGGATCATCCGGGACCTGCGCCGCCAGCTGGAAGAGGAGTAGACCGGCCCGGGCGGGCCCACCATTTCCCATGAATGGGCCGGGGCCGGCGGGGCCATACTCCCGGTAAATGGATACCGGGAGGCACAGGATGTACAATAAGGTGGAGCTGTGCGGCGTGGATACCGCGGGGCTGCCCGTCCTCTCCGAGGAGGAAAAGCGCGCCCTGCTCACCGCCGCCCGCGCCGGCGACCGGGCTGCCCGCCGCCGGATGATCGAGGGCAATCTGCGGCTGGTGCTCAGCGTGGTGCAGAAATTCTCGCAGCGGGGCGAAAATCTCGACGATCTGTTCCAGGTGGGGTGCATCGGGCTGATCAAGGCCATCGACCACTTCGACCCGGCGCTGGAGGTGCGGTTTTCCACCTACGGCGTGCCCATGATCGTGGGGGAGATCCGGCGTTTTCTGCGGGACAACAACGCGGTGCGAGTCAGCCGCTCGATGCGGGACACCGCCTACCGGGCCATGCAGGCCCGGGAACAGCTGGAAAAATCCCTGGGCCGCGAGCCCACCCTGGACGAGACAGCCGCCGCCGTGGGCCTGTCCCGCCGGGAGGTGGCGGCAGCCCTGGCGTCGGTGGTGGAGCCGGTCAGCCTGGAAGAGCCGGTCTACAGCGACGGCGGCGACGCCATGTATATCATGGACCAGGTGCGGGACACCGACGGGGAAGAAAGCTGGATCAGCGCCCTGGAGTTCCGCCAGACGGTGCAGGGCCTGCCCGAGCGGGAGCGCCGGATCGTGGAGCTGCGCTACCTGCTGGGCAAGACCCAGATGGAAGTGGCCCGGGAGATCGGCATCAGCCAGGCCCAGGTCAGCCGCCTGGAAAAAAGCGCCCTGCAGCAGTTCCGGCACTGAACACAGAGCAAGCGCCCCTGCCGTCCCTTTATGAGAGGGATGACAGGGGCGTTTCAGTGCCGCTTCTGGTACTTTTCCCGGGTGGCTGCGCCGCCCCGCAGATGACGCTCGGCCTTATTGCGGGCCAGCACCGCCCGCACCTGGGCGTACAGGCCGGGGCTGATCGCCCGCAGGCGGAAGGCGACGTCCTTGTGTACCGTAGACTTGCTGTAACCGAAGGCGGCGGCCGCTGCCCGGACGGTGGCGCCGTGCTGTACGATGTACTCCCCCAGCAGGACGGCCCGCTGGACGGGATCGCCTTTCATGCTATCCATCCCTCCCCGCAGGGGCGCCGGCAAAGGGCCCGGCATCGCCCGCCCCCGCCGGCCCGAAAGGGCCGCCAAAGGGCGCGGCGCTTCCGGAGCTGGCCATGGGGGCGGCTTGCAGGATGCGCGGCTTCCCGGGTGCCCCTGGTCATTCTTTTCTAAAAGGTATGCGGAGCAGGGGCAGGGTATGCCGGGGGAGGGGCGTCCCGGCCCGGCGGGGGCGGCATTTGTTACCGGGCGGTGCCTATACCACATCAACACCTTCGCCACCGGGGACACCGCCCTGGCCCGCCAACTGCTGGACGAAAACTACATCCAGCACAACCTGGCCTACGGCACCGGCGAGGACGCCTTTGTCGCCTCGGTGGAGGGGCTGGCCGCCGCGCCGGTCAAGACCACCGTGCACAACATCCGCGCCTTTGCGGACGGGGACTATGTGTTCCTCCAGACCGTCTACAGCTTTGCCGGGGCGGGGGACCAGGTGGCCTTTGACATCTTCCGCTTCGATGAGGACGGCAAGATCGCCGAGCACTGGGACGTGATGGAGACCATCGCGGACGAGTCCACCTAGCAGAACCCCAACGGCAAGTTCTGACCCGTCCCGCCAGGGCCCAAACCTTCCCGATCAATTTATCCTTCTCCCTGCCCGGGAGGGGATTCAGCGTGTTGCAAGAGCGCCACGCTCCAGGGGGAACCCATTTCTGCCCGCATACGCGGGACAGAAATTCCTTCCCCCTGGTATCCCCCTGGGGACAAAATTTGGTGCTGAACCGCGCACTCGCCGCAAGGCGGCTCGCACACTCTCAGCG
>DXBJ01000079.1 GCA_019116585.1 Candidatus Faecalibacterium gallistercoris
ACCCATTTCTGCCCGCATACGCGGGACAGAAATTCCTTCCCCCTGGTATCCCCCTGGGGACAAAATTTGGTGCTGAACCGCGCACTCGCCGCAAGGCGGCTCGCACACTCTCAGCGCCAAATTTCCCTGTATGTGTCCCGACCGTACGCGCATGTCGTCCGGTCGGGACTTTTTTGACAGTCTGTATCCCTCTCCCTGCCCGGGAGGGGATTTTTTGCAGTTTTTGGGGTTTGGAGGCGGCAGCGGCAAAATCCCTCTTGACAACAGTGCACTGGTTGGCTATAATGTACTTAGTCAATCAGTACACTACGATACAGAAAGGAGGGCCGCGGTGGAGATCATCATCAGTTCCAACACCGGCAAGCCGATCTACGAGCAGATCACTTCCCAGATCAAGGCCATGATCATGAGCGGCGAGCTCCAGACCGGCGATCCCATCCCGTCCATGCGGGCGCTGGCAAAGTCCATCCACGTCAGCGTCATCACGGTGCAGAAAGCCTACGAGGACCTGCAGCGGGACGGCTTTATCGAAACGACGGTGGGGCGGGGGAGCTTCGTGTCGGCGCAGAACAAGGATTTTTATCAGGAGGAACAGCAGCGCCAGGCGGAAGAACACCTCCAGGCCGCCGCTGAGATCGCCCGCACCAGCGGGATACCGCTGGCGACTCTAATCGATGTTTTGACCATGTTTTATCAGGAGGAGGAGTGACTATGGACGCTCTGCTGCAAGTCAAGGACCTGACCAAAACGTATCCCGGCTTTACGCTGGACCATGTGTCGTTCACGGTGCCCAAGGGCTCCATCATGGGGCTGATCGGCGAGAACGGCGCGGGCAAAAGCACCACCATCAAGGGCATCCTGGGGCTGATCCGCCCCGAGGCGGGGGCCGTGACCTTCTGGGGGCAGGACCTGGCCGGCGCGCCGGAGCTGAAAGAGGACATCGGCGTGGTGTTCGACGGGCTGAGCTTTTACGAGACCCTGACCCCCGCCCGGGTGGGCAGCATCCTGGGGGCGGCCTACCGCCGGTGGGACGACGCGCTCTACAAAGAGTATATGCAGCGGTTCTCTCTCCCCATGGACAAGGAGATCAAGGGCCTGTCCAAGGGGATGAAGGCAAAGCTGGGCATTGCGGCGGCCCTGGCCCACCGGCCCCGGTTCCTGATTTTGGACGAGGCCACCAGCGGCCTGGACCCGGTGATGCGGGACGATATGCTGGACGTGTTCCTGGAGTTCGTCCAGGACGAGGAGCACGGCATTTTGATGTCCTCCCACATCACCACCGACCTGGAAAAGGTGGCCGACTACATCACCTTTATCCACGAGGGCAGGGTGCTGTTCACCCGCCCCAAGGACGAACTGCGCTACCAGTGGGGCATCGTCCGGTGTGGGGCGGCGGCCTTTGGCCGGATGGACCCCGCCGGGATGCTGGCCTGGCGCAAAGAGGCGTACCAGTACGACGTCCTGGTGCCCGACAAGGAGGCAGCCCGCCGCCAGTACAAAGACGCGGTGGTGGACGACGCCACCATCGACGACATCCTGCTTTTGTATGTGAAAGGGGAGCGCTCCAAATGAAAAGCCTGCTTTTGAAAGACCTGTACAACATCAGCTACAACGCCAAGGCGATGCTGCTCATCATGGTGATCATGACGGCGGCTGTTGTGCCTACGGCGGGCGCAATCCCAGAGATGGCGGGATTTACGATCCTGTGCGCCATGATGGAAGTGACCACCTTTAACTTTGACGAGACATCAGGCTGGACGGCCTATGCCCTTGTTCTGCCGCTGCGGCGCAACGACATCGTCCGGGCCAAATTTGCGGTGCTGGCCATTTTCTGCACAGTGGGCGTTCTGCTTGGCCTGGCGCTGAGCGGAGCGGCCGCCTTCCTGATGGGAGGCCGCCTGCCGGAGGAAAACGGTCCGCTGGTCCTGCTGGCGGCGGTGCCGGTCCTTTGGGCTATCGCTTTTGCCATGGGCAGCACGTCCATTCCTCTGGCCTTCCGCTTCGGGGCTGAAAACGCCCGTGTCCTGATCGTGGTGGCTTTTGTTGTCCCGATGGTGATCTTCGTCGGCCTGGCCGGTGCGCTGAGCATGGCGGGCGTCACCCTGAGCAATGGGCAGGCCATCGCCCTGTTCTGCGCCTCGCCGCTGGCGGCCCTGGCCTGGGGCGCGGTCATGTACCGCCTGTCCTGCGGCATCTTTGCCAAAACGGAGTGGTGAGAGAGGGCCCCTCCGGCCCTGCGGGCCGCCTCTCCCGCACGCAGGAGAGGCAGGAACTTGCAGGTTTCACTGGCTCCCCCAGCTGTCAGCGAAGCTGACTGAGAAGGCAACAAAAAGAGCCTCCGTCCGTTTGGACAGAGGCTCTTCAGCGTGTCGCAAAAGCGACACGCTCCAGGGGGGACCCATTTCTGCCCGCATGCGCGGGACAGAAATCCTTCCCCCCTGGCATCCCCCTTTTCGACAAAATTGAGCGCTGAACCGCGCACTCGGCCTTGCGGCCTCGCACACTCTCAGCGCTCAATTTCCCTGTATGTGTCCCGACCGTACGCGCATGTCGTCCGGTCGGGACTTTTTTGACAAGCTGTTGCCGTTTATCTGGGGCTTAGTCCTCGACCTTGCGCAGGCCGATGACGTCCGACACCGGCAGCGAGAAGCAGATCGCGCCGGCTTTGGTGCCTGCGCCGGTGGTCTTATTGATGGCGGACATGATGGCGGCCTTCTGGCCGGCGCTGGCCACGATGTAAAGGATGTCCTTTTCCTCCGCCAGCGACACGCCGAAGAACTTTTCCGCCTGTTTGGTGCCGGTGCCCCGGGCGTGCAGCACGGTGCCGCCCCCGGCGCCGGCGGTGCGGGCCGCGTCCATCACGGCGTCGGAATAGCCCGCGTTCAGCACGGCGATGATGAGCTCGTGCTCAAAGTGCAGGTCGGGCGCGCCGCCCGACGGTGTCTTGTTGCCTGTCAGATATGCCAAGGTCCTTCCTCCTCCTACGCTTTTAATGGGGATGGTCAGCATGATGCCGTTGCCCGGGATGTCCATGTACAGTTTGCGTTTGGCCGCCCGGATCAGCTGGCGGGTGCCCTCGGCGCTGGCCACCGTGGACACGATGGCTTTTTCGGTGTTGGACAGCCCGTAGATGGACAGCTGCTCGCTGGTGGCGGTGCCTTTGCCCAGCATGATCAGGCCCATGTTCAGCTCAAGGCTCTGGA
Source organism: Candidatus Faecalibacterium gallistercoris (assembly GCA_019116585.1). Lineage (GTDB taxonomy): Bacteria > Bacillota > Clostridia > Oscillospirales > Ruminococcaceae > Faecalibacterium > Faecalibacterium gallistercoris. Next base: position 3,204 of record DXBJ01000079.1, read on the forward strand.
ACAATCCGGCCAGCTCCTGGATCTGGTCGCGGTCGGTGATGCTGATGACGTAATTCAGCTCCATTCAGGCAACCTCCTCCCACAGCTCGATGATCTCGTCGTCGGCATAGGCCGGCAGGGGCGCGGCCGCGGCGGGCGCCACCGACCGGCGCAGCTTGACCACATACACGGCGCCCATGATCTGGACGGTGATCAGGGGCATCATGGCCACCAGGGCCACCAGGCCGAAGGCGTCGGTCATGATGTTGCCGCCCAGGGCATCGCAGGCGCCCATGGCAAAGGGCAGCATAAAGGTGGCGGTCATGGGGCCCGAGGCCACCCCGCCCGAGTCGAAGGCGATGGCGGTGAAGATGGGGGGCACCACGAAGGTGAGGGCCAGGGCCACCAGGTACCCCGGCACCACGAAATACAGGATGGGCAGGCCGGTCAGCACCCGGATCATGGCCAGGCCGTTGGCGATGGCCACCGCCACGCACAGGCTCAGGCCCATGGCCTTGGCCGAGATGGCGCCGCTGGTCAGGTCCTCCACCTGCTTGTTCAGCACATGGACGGCGGGCTCGGCATTGATGATGAACCAGCCCATCAGCACCGCCAGCGGGATCAGCAGGAGGCCCATGCCCTGGCGGACCATCTCGCCGCCCAGGGTGTAGCCCAGGGAGGCGAAGCCCACGTTGACGCCGGTCAAAAACAGCACCAGCCCCACATAGGTGTAGAGGATGCCCACCGCGATGCGGGCCAGCTGCGCCGCGGGCAGCCGCAGGGTGAACATCTGGAACAGCAGGAAGAACACAAAGATGGGGGCCAGGGCGGTCAGCACCTCGGCCATGTACTCGGGGATCGCTTCCAGATAGCTCCAGCCGATCTGGGTGGACTGGGCGAACTCCTCCACCGCCATGGTGGTGGAGCCGGTGCTGCCGGGATACAGCAGCCCCAGCAGCATCACCGCCAGGATGGGCCCGATGGAGCACAGCGCCACCAGGCCGAAGCTGTCGTCCTTGGCCTTTTCATCGCTGCGGATGGAGGCCACGCCCACGCCCAGCGCCATGATAAAGGGGACGGTCATGGGGCCGGTGGTGACGCCGCCCGAGTCGAAGGACACCGACAAAAACCCCGGGTCGGACCGGAAGGCCAGCAGGAACACCGCCGCATAAAACGCCAGCAGCAGCCACCGCAGCGCAAAGCCCAGCAGGATGCGGACCATACATACCATTAAGAACAGGCCCACCCCCACCGAAACGGTCAGCACCAGGGTCATCCGGTCGATGCCGGGCACATAGGTGGCCAGCACCTGCAGGTCCGGCTCGGACATGGTGATGACCACCCCCATGACGAAGCTGACGGCCAGGATCAGCAGGATGTTTTTGGACTTGGTCAGCCGCGCGCCCACCAGGTTGCCCATCTGGGTCATGGACTGCTCCGACCCCAGGGTGAACAGGGCCATGCCGGCCAGGATCATCCCGGTGCCCACCAGGAAGGCCAGCATCAGCCCCGAGCCCACCGGCACCAGGAAAAGGCACAGCACGCTGACGATCAGCGCGATGGGCAGCACCGAGTCCACGGCCTCCCGCGCTTTCTCGATGAGTACGTTTTTCTGAATCAATTCATTGCTCCTTTCCTGAAAATCTGCGTGTCTTTCTTGTAAAGTATAACATACTTCGGTGCCGGTGGCAATTCAAAAAGCCGGAATCCTTTCAAAATATTGCTGGAAGACAGAGCACGTTGTCTAAATAAGCGCCGCCCCCGCCGCACAGAAAAACCGCCCCGGCGGCAAATTTCCCCCTTGACAGCCGGCTGCGGCTGTGGTAAAATCATCGGGTAAAGAAAGCAGCTACGGCCATGCCGCGCTCGCCTTGGAGGCCATTTCAGGCCCCGGGCTATACCAGGAGCCAGCTTACCAGAGATGGGGCTGTGTTTTTGTGTGGATCAGTGCGCGGCTGCCCGGAGGACGGGTGGCCGCGTTTTCTATGTTGACTTGATGGATCATTGTTTGGAGGTGTATCGACCATCGCTACCACCGGGAAATCGAAGGAACTCGAGATCAACGGTCAGATTCGTGACCGTGAAGTCCGCCTGATCGGTGCGGACGGCGCACAGAAGGGCGTCGTATCCATCCAGGCGGCCATGCGCGCGGCGGAGGAGGCCGGGCTGGATCTGGTCAAGATCGCGCCCCAGGCCAAGCCCCCTGTGTGCAAGCTGCTGGATTACGGCAAGTACCGCTTCGAGCAGCAGAAGAAGGAGAAGGAAGCCAAGAAGAACCAGAAAGTGGTCGAAGTCAAAGAGACCCGCCTTTCGCTCAATATTGACACCAACGACTTCAACACCAAGGTGACCCAGTCGGCCAAGTTCCTCGCCGCGGGGCACAAGGTCAAGGCCTCGATCCGTTTCCGTGGCCGCGAGATGGCGCACAGCGCTCTGGGCGCGGACGTGCTCAAGCGCTTTGCCGCCGCCCTGCCCCAGGCGTCGATGGACAAACCGCCGGTCCTGGAAGGGCGCACCATGTCCATTCTGTTGACCCCGAAACCCAATAAGGACTGATTTTAGGAGGATACCGAAAATGGCTAAGATGAAACTCAAGACCCATTCCGGCGCAAAGAAGCGCTTTAAGCTCACCAAGAACGGCAAGATCAAGCGCGGCCACGCCTTCCGCAGCCATATCCTGACCAAGAAGACCACCAAGCTCACCCGCGGCTACCGTCAGCCCTGCTATGTGGACAGCACCAACGCCGCTACCCTGAAGCGGATGCTGCCCTACGGCTGAGCCCCCGGCGGACCAAGAGACTGACCCGTTTGTTACGTTAAAAGGAGATAGAAAAAATGGCACGTATTAAAGGCGCAACGATGACCCACAAACGTCGCAAGAAGATGCTCAAGCTGGCCAAGGGCTTCTACGGCTCCAAGAGCAAGCATTTCAAGATGGCCAAGCAGCAGGTCATGAAGAGCGGCAACTACGCTCTGGCTGGCCGCCGCATGAAGAAGCGTCAGTTCCGCAACCTGTGGATCTGCCGCATCAACAACGCTGTCCGTCCTCTGGGCATGAACTACTCCACCTTCATGGCCGGCCTGAAGAAGTCCGGCATCGAGCTGAACCGCAAGATGCTCAGCGAGATGGCGATCAACGATCCCGGCAGCTTTGCCGCCCTGGTCGAGTCTGTGAAGAACGCCTGATAAAACCTGAAAACCTTAAGACGCCCGCGCGCATACGCGGGCGTCGATTTTGTATGTGTTGGAATGCAGCAAGGCCCTGAACGCCTGGCAGGCAGACAGAACAGGGCCCACGCCCTGCCGCGGCACAGCGCCCGGCGGGACGGCCCTGTTTTTGTTTTGGGCGGCGACGACGGAGGACAGACCATGGAAAAGATCACCAGCCGGGACAACGCCCGGATCAAATACGCCTGCAAGCTGGCGGCCAGCGGGGCGTTCCGCCGCAGCGAAGGCCGCTTTTTTGCCGAGGGGCGCAAGCTGTGCCCCGAGCTGGCCCGCGCCGCGCAGCTGGAGACGCTGTTCCTCACCGCCGCCGCGGCCGAAAAATGCCCCCGGCTGGCGGCGCTGCCCGGGGAGCACTTTCTGGTGGAGGACCATGTGGCCGCCAAACTGGCCGGCGTGCCCGCCCCGCAGGGGGTGTTCGGGGTGTTCCGCACCCCGGCGCACACCCTGGAGGAGGTGCGCCCCGGCGGGCGCTATCTGGCGCTGGAAGGGGTGCAGGACCCGGGCAACGTGGGCACCCTGCTGCGCAGTGCCGCCGCCTTCGGCTTTGACGGGGTGATCCTGTCCGAGGGGTGCGCCGCGCCCTACGCCCCCAAGACCCTGCGGGCCTCCATGGGGGCGGCGGTCCAGCTGCCCGTCATCGAGGCGGGGGCCATGCCCCCGGTCATCGGCGAGCTGCGGCGCAAGGGCATCGAGTGCCTGGCCGCCGCCCTCTACCGCTCCCAGCCCCTGGGCGACGCCAAGGCCGGCCCCGGCGGGGTCTGCGTGGTCATCGGCAGCGAGGGCCAGGGCCTGACCGAGGCGACCATCGCCGCCTGCGACCGGACCGTCCGCATCCCCATGACCGACCGGGTGGAAAGCCTGAACGCCGGCATTGCCGGCAGCATCCTGCTGTGGCACTTCCGGGGGGCCGGGCTGTGACCGCCGGCCTGTGGACCCAGCAGAGCCTGTTTGGGCAGCAGGAGCCCCCGGAGGCCCTGCTGTGCTGGCTGTGGCTGGCCCACACCCTGGGCCCCGCCAGCGCCCATGCCGGCCGGCTGCTGGCCTGGTGCGGGGGCGACGCCCGCCTGGCCTGGAACGAGCGGGAGACCCCCGCCTTCCGGGAGGCGGCCGGCCCCGCGGCGGCCCGCCGTGCGGTGCAGCCGGACAATACGCCCGAAGCCTTCCGCCCGCTGGCGCGGCGCTGCCAGGCTCTGGGGGTGCAGGTGATCCCCTTCGACCATCCCGACTACCCCCTGGCCCTGACCCGCATCCCGGATATGCCCCTGGTGCTGTACTGCACCGGGGACCCCGCCTGGCTGAACGCGCCCGGCCTGATCGGGATGGTGGGCAGCCGCCGCCCCGACCCCTACGGCTGCCAGATGGCCGCCGGGCTGGGCCGGGACCTGGCCCGGGGCGGCGCGGTGATCGTCAGCGGCCTGGCCGAAGGGCTGGACAGCGTGTGCCACCGGGCCGCCCTGGAGGGGGCCGGCCCCACCATCGGGGTGCAGGGCGTCCCCATCGACCGCACCTACCCCGCCTCCAACCGCTGGCTGCGGGAGGAGATCGAGGCCGGCGGCTGCGTCGTGGGCGAGTATCCCCCCGGGGACAACCTGGCCGGGCGCAACGGCTTTTTGCAGCGCAACCGGCTGATCGCAGGGCTGGCGCGGGCGCTGGTGGTGGTGCAGGCGCGGGAGCGCAGCGGCACCATGTCCACCGTGGCCCACGCCGAGCGCTATGGGCGGAAGATCTTCGCCCTGCCCGGGGACATCGGCCGGGAGAACGCCGCGGGCACCAACCGGCTGATCCAGTCGGGGCGGGCCAGGATGGCCCTCTCGGCGGAGGAGATCCTGGAAGAGCTGAGCCTGCGCGCGGCCCCCGTGCCCGACCGGCAGGAGCCGCCCCTGACCGAGACCCAGCGGAAGGTGCTGGCCTGCGCCGGCTCCGAGCCCAAAAGCCTGGAAGAGCTGGCCGCCGCCTGCGGGATGCAGGCCGCGGCTCTGGCGGCCGTATTGATGGGGCTGGAGCTGGCCGGCCGGATCAAGGCCCTGCCGGGCCAGCGGTATATTCTGCTCTGAAACGGCAAACAACACCGGAAGGGCGCGCCCCATCCCACACGATGATAAGAAACGCCCCGCCCGCCCTGCGGGCCGGGGCAGACCGAGGTAAGTGCAAGAATGGCGAAACTGGTTATTGTGGAATCGCCCGCCAAGGCGAAGACCATTGGCAAATATCTGGGCAAGGATTACGAGGTAACGGCCAGCATGGGCCACATCCGGGACCTGCCCACCTCCCAGCTTGGCATTGATGTAGAGCACGGCTATACGCCCCAGTACATCAATATCAAAGGCAAGGAAAAACTCATCAAGGAGCTGAAGGCCAAGGCCAAAAAGGCCGACGGCGTCCTGCTGGCCACCGACCCGGACCGGGAAGGGGAGGCCATCAGCTGGCACCTGGCCAGCCTGTTGGGCATCGACCCCGCCCAGCCCAACCGGGTCACCTTCGACGAGATCACCAAAAAGGGGGTCAAGGAGGGGATGGCCCATCCCCGCCCCATCAACGAGGACCTGTTCAACGCCCAGCAGGCCCGCCGTGTGCTGGACCGGCTGGTGGGCTACAAGCTGAGCCCCTTCCTGTGGCGGAAGATCCGCCGGGGCCTGTCGGCGGGCCGCGTCCAGAGCGTGGCCGTCCGCCTGATCGACGACCGGGAAAAGGAGATCGAAGCCTTTGTCCCCGAAGAATACTGGAACGTGGATGCCACCCTCAGCGCGGCGGGCAAAAAGTTCACCGCCCGCCTGTCCGCCGACGCCTCGGGCAAAAAGCTGCTGCCCAGGACCGAGGCCGAAGCCCGGGCCATCGAGCAGGGCCTGGCGGGCGCCCAGTACACGGTGGGGGAGCTGCGGCGGGGCAAGCGGACCAAACAGCCCACCCCCGCTTTCATCACCAGCACCCTGCAGCAGGAGGCGTCGCGGCGGTTGGGCTTTACCGCCACCCGCACCATGCGGGCCGCCCAGACCCTTTACGAGGGCGTGGACATCGCCGGCCACGGCACCGTGGGCCTGATCACCTATATGCGTACCGACAGCCTGCGCATCTCGGACGAGGCGGTGGCCGCGGCCAGGGAATATATTGCGGGGGCTTACGGGGAACAGTATATCTGCCCCCATAAGCGCACCTGGAAGACCAAAAGCGCCACCGCCGCCCAGGACGCCCACGAGGCCATCCGGCCGTCCATGCCCGCCCTGACCCCCGACGAGGTGGACAAGAGCATCTCGGGCGACACCGCCAAACTGTACCGGATGATCTGGAGCCGCTTTATGGCCAGCCAGATGGCCGACTGCCAGATGGACACCGTCTCGGTCACCGTCTGCGCGGCGGACTACCGGTTCAAGGCCAGCGGCTTCACCGTCACCTTCGACGGCTTCACCGCCCTGTACGAGGAAGCGGTGGAGGACAAGGAGAAAAAGGAGACCGCCCTGCCTCCCCTGGAGCAGGGGCAGGTGCTGGGCCTGGTGCAGCTCAAGAGTGAGCAGAAGTTCACCCAGCCCCCCGCCCGCTACACCGAGGCCTCCCTCATCAAGGCCCTGGAAGAAAACGGCATCGGCCGGCCCTCCACCTACGCGCCCATCATCACCACCATCATCGACCGGGGCTATGTGGAGCGGGACCAGAAAAAGCTCAAGCCCACCCCCCTGGGCCGCACGGTGGACAGCCTGATGCTGGAGCAGTTCCCCCGGATCGTGGACGTGGACTTTTCCGCCCAGATGGAAAAGAACCTGGACAAGATCGAGAGCGGCAAGGCCGACTGGCGCCAGACCATCGACGGCTTTTACAAGGACTTTGACGCCAGCCTGCAGGCCGCCGAAAAGAACATGGAGGGCAAAAAGGTCAAGGTGCCCGACGAGCCTTCCAGCGAGGTGTGCCCGTTGTGCGGCCGGCCCATGGTCATCAAGGTGGGCAAGTACGGCAAGTTCCTGGCCTGCAGCGGCTTCCCCGAGTGCCGGGGCACCAAGCGCCTGGTCAAGGACACCGGCGGCATCTGCCCCAAGTGCGGCCAGGGCCGCATGCTGGAGCGCAAGAGCACCCGGGGCCGCATCTACTACGCCTGCGAGCGCTACCCCGACTGCGACTTTATGACCTGGGACGTGCCGGTGCCCACCAAGTGCGAAAAATGCGGCGCCACCCTGTTCCGCCACGGGTCCAAGCTGTACTGCGCCCGGGAGGGCTGCGGCTTCGAGATGCCGGTGCCCAAGGGCTGAGCCCCTGCAAGTTGAAACGAAACGAGGATACCACATTGCACATCAAGATCATCGGGGCGGGCCTGGCCGGCTGCGAGGCCGCCCTCTGGCTGGCGGGGCAGGGGGTGCAGGTCACCCTGTACGAGCAGAAGCCCGTCCACTTTTCCCCCGCCCACAAGAGCGCCGGCTTTGCCGAGCTGATCTGCTCCAACAGCCTCAAGGCCGAGCGGCTGGACTCTGCCTCCGGCCTGCTGAAGGAGGAGATGCGCCGGATGGGCTCCAGCCTGCTGCCCGCCGCCGAGGCAGTCCGGGTGGCCGCCGGCGGGGCCCTGGCGGTGGACCGGGACGCCTTCAGCGCGCGGGTCACCGCTTTGGTGGAGGCCCACCCCAACATCACCGTCCGCCGGGAAGAGGCCGTTGCCATCGACGAGGCCGAGCCGGTGCTGATCGCCACCGGTCCCCTGACCGAGGGGGCCCTGGCCGACGCCATCGCCCGGCTGACCGGGGACAGCCGCCTGCACTTTTACGACGCGGTGGCCCCCATCGTCACCGCTGCGAGCCTGGACTACGGCAAGGTGTTCGCGGCGTCCCGCTACGGCCGGGGGGAGGCGGACTATTTGAACTGCCCCTTCAACAAGGCAGAGTACGAGGCCTTCCACGCGGCCCTGGTGGCCGCCGAGCGGGCCCCCCTCCACGAATTCGACAAGGAGGCCCGGGCCGCCCCCGATCCCGACGCCGTGGGCAAAAAGGCCGACGCCGTCACCGTCTACGAGGGCTGCATGCCCATCGAGATCATGGCCGCCCGGGGGGCCGACACCATGCGCTACGGCCCCCTGCGCCCGGTGGGCCTCACCGACCCACGCACCGGCCACCGCCCCTGGGCCAACGTCCAGCTGCGGGCCGAAAACCGGGAGCGTACCCTGTACAACATCGTAGGCTTCCAGACCAACCTCAAGTGGGGGGAGCAGAAGCGGGTGTTCTCCATGATCCCCGGGCTGGAGCAGGCCGAGTTCGTCCGCTACGGGGTGATGCACCGCAACACCTTTTTGGACGCGCCCCGGGTGCTGACCCCCGGGCTGTACCTGAAGGCGCACCCCAACGTGTTCTTTGCCGGGCAGATCACCGGCTTCGAGGGCTATATGGAGAGCGCGGCCTCCGGCCTGCTGGCCGCCCGCAGCCTGTATGCCCGCCTGACCGGCAGGCCCTACACGCCGCCCCCGCCCGACACCATGTGCGGGGCCCTGATGCAGTACCTGACGGCGGAAAACAAGCATTTTCAGCCCATGGGGGCCAATATGGGCATCCTGCCCCCTCTGGCCGACCGGCCCCGGGACAAGCGGCTGCGCTACATGGCCCAGGCCGAGCGGGCGGTGGCCAGCTTCCAGCGATGGCTGGACGAACAGAACCAGGCCGTCTAGCACGGCAGAAAGGAAGAGAGTATGAAAATCATTCTGGATCTGATGGGCGGCGACAACGCCCCCCTGGCCCCGCTGGAAGGGGCCGCACAGGCCGTCAAGGAGTACGGCGTCCAGGTCGTGGGCCTGGGCAGCGAGGCGCTGATCCGCAAGGCGGCGGCGGACAACCACATCTCCCTCGAGGGCATCGAGCTGGTCAACTGCACCGAGAACATCGAGATGTGCGACGAGCCGGCCCGCGCCGTCCGCCAGAAGAAGGACTCCACCATCGTGGTGGGCCTGAATATGCTCAAGGACGGCAAGGGCGACGCCTTTGTCTCGGCCGGCAGCACCGGCGCCCTCCATGTGGGCACCAGCCTGATCGTCCGGGCCCTGCGGGGCATCAAGCGCCCCGCCCTGGCCACCATGATCCCCGCCCAGAAAGGCGCCTACCTGCTGCTGGACGCCGGCGCCAACGTGGAGTGCCGGGTGGATATGCTGGAGGCTTTCGCCGTCATGGGCACCTGCTATATGCAGCGGGTGGAAGGCCGCAAGGACCCCTCCTGCGCCCTGGTCAACAACGGCGCGGAAGAGTCCAAGGGCACCCCGCTGCTGCGGGAGGCCCACCAGAAGCTCAAGACCACCCCGGGCATCCGCTTTGTGGGCAACGTAGAGCCCCGGGACATCCCCTCCGGCAACGTGGACGTGGTGGTCTGCGACGGCTTTACCGGCAACGTGGTGCTCAAGCTGACCGAGGGCATGGCCAAGATGATCATGGGCATGGTCAAGGGCGCCTTCTATTCCAGCGCCACCGGCAAGCTGGCCGGCCTGATGATGAAGGGCAAGGTGGCCGAGCTGAAAAAGCAGATGGACAGCGAGGAGTACGGCGGCGCGCCCTTCCTGGGGGCGCGGCAGCCGGTCATCAAGGCCCACGGCTCGTCCAAAGCCAAGGCCATCAAGAACGCCATCCGCCAGGCAAAGATCTGCGTGGAAAACGACCTGTGCGGCACCATGCAGGCCGCCCTGGACGATGTGGCCGCCGCCAACGCCGCCGCGGCCCAAGCCAACCAAACCGAAAACTGACCTGAAAGGAGGGCATAGCATCCATGGCGCATCCGCTTGAAAAGATCATCGGCTACACCTTCAAGGACCCCGGCCTGCTGGCCACGGCCCTGACCCACACCAGCTATGCCAACGAGAGCCGCGTCCCGGTGGCCCACAACGAACGGCTGGAGTTCCTGGGCGACAGCGTGCTGCAGATCGTCTCGGCCGACTACCTGTTCCACGCCTACGCCGACCGCCCGGAGGGGGACCTGACCCGCATCCGGTCCAGCCTGGTCAGCGAGGGGGCGCTGTTCCAGTTCGCCCAGGAGATCCACCTGGGGGATTACCTCCGCCTGGGCAAGGGGGAGGAGCGCTGCGGCGGCCGGGAGAGGCCCAGCGTGGTCTCGGACGCCTTCGAGGCCCTCATTGCCGCCCTCTACCTGGACGGCGGGATGGAGGTGGCCCGGAAGTTCATCCTGCCCTTCATCACCGAGGGCAAGCACGCCGAGGCCGACTACAAGACCCGCCTGCAGGAGATCGTCCAGCAGAACCCCGAGGAGCGCCTCAGCTACGTGGTGGAAAAGGAGACCGGCCCCGACCACGACAAGCACTTTGTGGTGGCGGTCCGCTTCAACTCCGACTGTGTGGCCCGGGGCGAGGGGCGCAGCAAAAAGGCGGCGGAACAGCACGCCGCGCGGGAGGCCCTCAAGCTGCTGGGCGTCCTGGGGGACGCCTGATGGTATTGAAGGAACTGGAGATCCAGGGCTTCAAGAGTTTTCCCGACAAGGTCAGGATCACGTTCGGCCGGGGCGTCACCGGGGTGGTGGGGCCCAACGGCTCGGGCAAAAGCAACCTTTCCGACGCCATCCGCTGGGTGCTGGGGGAGACCAGCAGCCGCCAGCTGCGCAGCGCCGGAAAAATGGAGGACGTCATCTTCGGCGGCACCCGGCGGCGGGGGGCCATGGGGTATGCGTCGGTCCGGCTGACGCTGGACAACACCGACCACACCCTGGACCTGGACGCGCCGGAGGTCACCATCGGGCGGCGGTACTACCGCTCGGGGGACAGCGAATACACCATCAACGGCCAGGCCTGCCGGCTGAAGGACGTCTATGAGCTGCTGCTGGACACCGGCATCGGCCGGGACGGCTATTCCATCATCGGGCAGGGCCGCATCGCCGAGATCGTGGCCGCCAAGGGCAGCGAGCGGCGGGAAATTTTTGAAGAAGCCTGCGGCATCGCCAAGTACCGCTACCGCCGCACCGAGGCCGAGCACAGCCTCGCCGCCGCCCAGGCGAACCTGGAGCGGCTGCGGGACATCCTGGGCGAGCTGGAAAGCCGGGTGGGCCCCCTGGCCCGGGAGGCCGAAAAGGCCAAAGCCTACCTGGAGCTGGCCAGCCGCCGCAAAGGGCTGGAGGTCACCCTCTGGGTGGAGAGCATCCGCGCGGCCCGGGCCGCCATGCAGCAGCTGCAGCGGGACTACGAGACGGCCCAGGCGGCCTTTGAGCGCTGGGACAGCCAGGACAAGGCGTCCCAGCAGGAGGCTGAGGAGATCCGTATGCAGGCGCAGCGCCTCACCGTGGAGATCGAGCGCCTGAATGGGGATATCCGCAGTATCACCGAGCAGATCAGCGGCAGCGACAGCCGGATCGCCGTGCTGGAAAACGACCGGGTCCACGCCCGCCAGAGCGCCGAAAGCCTGCGGGCCGAGCTGGCCGCGGGCCAGACCGGCCGGGAGGCGGCCGCCGCCGGGCTGGAGCGCCAGAAGGCCGAAGCCCGGGAGCTGGACCGCAGGGCCGAGGCCCTGGCGGCAGAGGCCGGCGGGCTGGAGCAGCAGCTGGCCGGGCTGCAAAGCCGCACCGACGCGGCCAGCGCCCGGCAGGCCGCGCTGCGGGCCCGCCTGGCGGACGTGACCGACCGGGAGACCGCCGCCCGGGTGGAGGAGGCCGCGGCCCGCGCCGCCGCCGCGTCGGCCCGGGGCCGCCTGCCCGAAGCCCAGGCCGCCGCCCGGGCCGAGCAGGACCGCCTGGCCGGGCTGCAGGAGAACCTTGCGGACACGGGCAAATACCTGGACATGCTGGCGGGCAGCGAAAAGCAGCTGGCCAACGTCCGGGCGGGGCTGGCCCTCAAGCTGAACAGCCGTAAAAAGGCCCTGGCCGCCGCCTCGGAGGCCGAGCAGGAGCTGGCCCGCGCCCGGGACGCCGCCGCCCAGCGGCTGAACGTGCTGCAGGAGCTGGAAAAGAACATGGAGGGCTATCAGCACTCGGTGCGGGCGGTGATGCAGGCGGCCGCCGGCGGGCGGCTGCAGGGCGTCGTCGGCCCGGTGTCCTCGATTTTGACGGTGGAGGCCGGGTGCGAGCTGGCGGTGGAGACCGCCCTGGGCGCCGCCCTGCAGAACATCGTGGTGGAAAACGAGGCCGCCGCCAAGGCGGGCATCGCCCTGCTGCGCCGGGAAAACGCCGGCCGCGCCACCTTCCTGCCTCTGGACACGGTCCAGCCGGGGCTGTTCCGGGGCGAGCTGCCCCTGCAGGCCCGGCTGGCCAGCAGCCTGGTCCGGGCCGAGGAGCGGCATCAGAACATCGTCTCCTACCTTCTGGGCCGGATCGTGGTGGTGGAGGACATCCACGCCGCCGCCCGGGTGGCCCGGGAGCTGCACTACCGCAACCGGGTGGTCACCATGGACGGCCAGGTGGTCAACGCCGGGGGCAGCTTCACCGGCGGCAGCGTCCAGCGGTCGGCGGGCCTGTTCACCCGCCGGCAGGAGATCCGGGAGCTGCAGGACAAGATCGCGGGCCTGGCCCGGGACTGCACCGCCGCCCGGCTGCGCACCGCCCAGTGCAAGAGCCAGGCCGACGCCGTGGCCGCCGAGCTGACCGCCGCCGAAGGCGAGGAACGCACCGCCGCCGGCGACCGCGTCCGGGCCGAAGCCGAGGGCAGGCGCCTGGAACAGGCGGTCCGCCAGGCGGAGGAAGCCGCCCGCCAGCGCTCCGCCGAGGCCGACGCCCTGGCCTCCGAAGCCGGGAGACAGGCCGAGGCCGCGGAAAAGGCGGCCGAGGCCCGGGCCGCCCTCGAGGCCGAGGCCGGCGCCCTGACCGCCGAGCTGGCCCGCCTGACCGAGGGCGGGGACAGCTTCGCCGCCCGTCAGGCCGAGCTGGCCGACGCGCTGGCCCAAAAACGGATGGACCAGCTGGCCTGCCAAAAGGACGCCGAGCTCTGCCGCAGCCGCATCGCGGACTGGGAGCAGCGCCTGGCCGACGCCGGCGCCCATCAGGACAGCCTGGCCGCCGCCATCCGCGACCTGGAGGCCAGGGACGGGGAGATCCTCCGGGCCATCCAGGAAGTGAAGGACCAGACCCGGCGCAGCCGCGACGCCGTCCGGGAAAAGGAGGCGGCCATCCAGGCCGCCGCCGGCCGCCGGATGGAGCGGCAGGCCGCCGAGACCAAAGCCCAGGCCGCCGCCCGCGCCGCCGCCGAAAACCGGGAGGACGCCAGCCGGGAAATGGCCCGCCTGTCGGAGCGCAAAAGCGCCGCCGAAGGGGAGTACGACCAGCTGGCCGCCAAACTCTGGGACGAATACCAGCTGACCCCCACCGAGGCCGCCAAATTCTGCGTGGAGTATGCCAGCCTGGCCGCCCTGCGGGCCCAGGTGGCCGAGGTGCGCGGCAAGATGCGGGCCCTGGGCAGCGTCAACGTGGGGGCCGTGGAGGAATACCAGGAGGTCCGCGGCCGCTACGAGAGCCTCAAGGCCCAGGTGGAGGACGTGGAGGAGAGCCGGGACCGGCTGGTCCGGATGATCGGCGAGCTGAACGGCCAGATGCGGGACATCTTTCGCCGGAACTTCGCCGCCATCAACGGCCACTTCGGCCGGGTCTTTGCCGAGCTGTTCGGCGGGGGCGAGGCCTCCCTCGCCCTCGAGGACGAAAACGACGTGCTGAACAGCGGCATCGAGATCCGGGTCAGCCCCCCGGGCAAGGTCATCAAGAACCTGGAGGCCCTCTCGGGCGGGGAGCGCGCCCTCGTGGCCATCAGCATCTATTTCGCCATCCTGGCGGTCAACCCCTCGCCCTTCTGCATCCTGGACGAGATCGAGGCCGCCCTGGACGACGCCAACGTGGTCCGCTTTGCCCAGTATCTGCGGCGGATCAGCGGCAAGACCCAATTCATCGTCATCACCCACCGCCGCGGCACCATGGAGGCCGCCGACATCCTCTACGGCGTGACCATGCAGGAGGACGGCATCTCCAAACTGCTCCGGCTGGACCTGGAGCAGGTGGACGCGACGCTGGTGTCCTGAATCTACATCAACGGAAAAGAACAGCAGGAGGTTTGCCCCTATGGGTCTGTTCGGAAGAAAAAACAAGGAAAAGATGGAAAACGGCCTCAAGAAGACCCGCACCGGCTTCTGGGGCAACATCGTCAACGCCCTGACCGGGGCCGAGATCACCGACGATCTCTACGACGATCTGGAAGAGCAGCTGATCCTGGCCGACGTGGGGGCGGATGTGGCCCTCCGCCTGGTGGAGCGGCTGCGGGAAGCAGTCAAGGCCCAGCATCTGCGCACCGGCGACCAGGCCATGGACGCCCTGCGGGAGATCCTGCGGGAGGAGATGGAGCCGGCAGGGGAGATGGACCTGTCCGGCCGGCCGGCCGTCATCCTGGTCATCGGGGTCAACGGGGTGGGCAAGACCACCAGCATCGCCAAGCTGGCCCACTATTACCGGGAGCAGGGCCGCCGGGTCATGCTGGCCGCGGGCGACACCTTCCGGGCCGCCGCCAGCGAGCAGCTGGACATCTGGGCCGGCCGGGCGGGGGTGCCCATCGTCAAGGCGGGCGAGGGGGCCGACCCCGCGGCGGTCATCTTCGACACCGTTAAATCGGCCGAGGCGCGGGGCTATGATATGGTCATCGCGGACACCGCCGGCCGCCTGCACAACAAGGCCAACCTGATGGCCGAGCTGTCCAAGATCAGCCGCAGCGTCCGCAAGGCCGCCCCGGAGGCCAGCCTGGAGACCCTGCTGGTGCTGGACGCCATCACCGGCCAGAACGCCATCAGCCAGGCCCGCGAGTTCTGCAAGGCCGCCGACGCCAGCGGCGTCATCCTGACCAAGCTGGACGGCACCGCCAAGGGCGGCTGTGTGGTGGCGGTCAAGCAGCGGCTGGGCCTGCCGGTGCGGTTCATCGGGGTGGGGGAGGCCATCGACGACCTGCTGCCCTTTGACGCGGCAGGCTTTGTGGAAGAGCTGCTGCCCCGCAAATGGAGGAGCTGACCATGAAGATCTGTGCTGCCACCGGCAACCCCGGCAAGCTCAAAGAGCTGCGCCGCATTCTGGAAAAGCAGGGCCACCAGGTGCTCAGCCAGAACGAGCTGGGCCTGGACCTGGACCCCGAGGAGACCGGCGCCACCTTTGCCGAAAACGCGGCCATCAAGGCGGCGGCCTTTGCGGCGGCCAGCGGCCTGCCCACCGTCGCCGACGACTCGGGCCTGTGCGTGGACGCCCTGGGCGGCGCGCCGGGGGTCTACAGCGCCCGCTACTGCGGCCGCCACGGGGACGACGAGGCCAACAACGACAAGCTGCTGGAAGCGATGCGGGAGGTCCCGGCGGGCCGCCGGGGGGCCAGGTTCGTCTCGGCGGTCTGCCTGATGCTGCCGGGCGGCGCGTCCCTCACCTGCATGGGGGAGTGCCCCGGCCGGGTGGCCTTTGCGCGGCTGCCCGGGGCCTACGGCTTCGGGTACGACCCGCTGTTCATCCCCGACGAGCGGGGGGTGGAGGGGGGCGGCAAGCGCCCCAACACCGAGGGGGCCAGCTACGCCCAGCTGACCCCGGCGGAAAAAGACGCCATCAGCCACCGCGGCCGCGCCCTGGAAGCGCTGGAAGCCGGGCTGGACGCTTTTTTGAAACAAAACAACGTTAAGTAATACGGGAGAAACATATGCTTACTAGTAAACAGCGCGCCATCCTGCGCGGCAAGGCCAACACCATGGACCCGGTCTTTCAGATCGGCAAGGGGGAGATCGACCAGCCCCTGATCGACGCGGTGAAAAACTGCCTCGACGCCCGGGAGCTGATCAAGCTGAAGGTGCTGGAGACCAGCATGTACAACGCCCGGGAGGCGTCGGTCCTGCTGGCCGAGGCCACCGGGGCGGACTGCGTGCAGGTGATCGGCTCCAAGTTCGTGCTGTACCTGCAAAAAAAGAAGGACAGCGCCTACGCTGACCTGCTGAAATGAAAGTGCTGCTCTACGGCGGCACCTTCGACCCGCCCCACAACGGCCACCTGAACAACCTCCGGGCCGCGGCGGGCCGGGTCCTGCCCGACCTGGCGGTGGTGATGCCGGCGGGCGTGCCGCCCCACAAGGCCGCCAGCGCCACCCCCGCCGCCCTCCGGCTGGAGATGTGCCGCTGCTTTGCCGGGCTGCAGGGCCTGCCCGGCCTGCCCCGGGTGACCGTCAGCGACTGGGAGATCCGGCAGGCGGCCCAGGGCCGGCGCAACTACACCGTCCTCACCCTGGAGATGCTGGCCCGGGCCTGGCCCGGCGCCACCCTGTACCTGACGGTGGGCAGCGATATGCTGGAGACGTTCCGGGAGTGGTACCGCTGGCAGGACATCCTGCAGCTGGCGCGGCTGGTGGTGGTCAGCCGCCGGATTGGGGACGACGGCACCCTCCATGAGGCCGCCCGCAGCCTGGACCCGGCGGGCAGCCATATCCTGCTGGCCCCGGTGGAAGCGCTGCCCATGGCCAGCAGCGAGCTGCGCCGCCGCCTGGCCGCCGGGCAGGACTGCGCCGCCGCCCTGCCGGAAAGCGTCCGCGCGGTGATCCGGCGGGAGGGGCTGTACGCCGCCCCCGAGCCGCCGGAGCAGCCCCGCCGCTGCATCCACCCGGACGCCTGCCCCTGAACCTGCAACGAAAGGAGACTTCCCTATGGACCTGAAGCAAGCAAAAGCCCTTGCCCGCAAGCGGCTGGGCGACAAGCGCTATCACCATACCCTGAACGTGGAAAAGATGGCCGTCAAGCTGGCCGGGCACTACGGCGCCGACCCGGACCAGGCCGCCCTGGCCGCCCTGCTCCACGACACCGCCAAGGAGATGCCCACCGCCGAGCAGCTGGCCCTGCTGCGGGCCCATCCCGACCTGGCCGGGGACACCGAGAACCGCCCCACCCCCATCTGGCACGGGGTGTGCGCGGCCATCCTGGCCCGGACCGAGTGGGGCGTCACCGACGAGGCCGTCCTTTCGGCGGTGGCCTGCCACACGGCGGGCAAGCCGGGGATGACCCTGCTGGACAAGATCCTGTTCCTGGCCGACATGACCAGCGCCGAGCGGGATTTTGACGGGGTGGAGTCCCTCCGCAGGCTGGCTTTTGAGGACATCGACCGGGCCATGCTGGCGGCGCTGAACGAGTCGGTCTCCTTCGTCAAGCACGGGGGCAAGCCCCTGGACCCCATGTCCGCCGCTGCCCGGGACGATTTTGCCCGGCTGCTGGCCGCCCGGGAGGGCAGATAAGCGCGGCCTCCCGTGAAGGTTTCGTAAAACGGGGGGCAGGTTGTTGCAGATTCTGCCCGAGAATGCTATACTGTTACAAGCACTGTTTTTTTGGACCGCATACCAACAGACGGCCTGCCGCCGGCAGGCCCTTGAAGGAGATATGACTATGAGTGGAACGCCCCGCCGCATCAATACAGACCGTTCACTGGGTACGCCGTCGGCAGGGGGCGGGGCAGAGGGCGGGGTTCCGCCCAAGGCGCCACCTCCGCCGCCCAGCGGCCCGGCCCCCCAGGAGGATGACGGCCAGAGCTTTTTCCGGCCTGCCGCCGGCGAGGCCGAGCCCCCGGCGCCCCCCCGCCGCACGGAGCCCGACCCCGGCCGGGGCGGCCCGGGCCGGGAACCGCCCCGCCACAGCTCGGGCGGCGGGCGGCGGAAAAAGCGCCGCCGCTCCCCCCTGTGGCTGCCCCTGGCCATCGTGCTGGGGTGCATGGCCCTGGTGGGCTGCGGGGTGATCTACGCCGTCCAATACGTCAACCGGGTCCAGGAGAGCATCCGCCCCGACTCCACCGCCCCCTCCATCGTGGAGGAGATCCAGACCCTGGAGGAGTACAAGGGGGATGTGGTGAACATCCTGGTCTGCGGCATCGACTACGAGGAGGGCCGCGCCTACGGCGACGGCTCCAACGACGGCATGACGGACATGATCCTTTACTGCCAGTTCGACATCAAGGGCGGGGCGCTGCGGATGCTGCAGATCCCCCGCAACACCCTGGTGACCACCTCGAACCGCACCATCACCCTGTCCAGCGGCAAGACCTACAAGGCCTCCAACTACCAGATCAACTCGGTGGCCCTGTCCAACGGGGGCAGCATCGCCGCCCTGGCCGAGGTCATCTACGACCAGTATAAGCTGCCGGTGGACTACTACGTCACCATCAACATGGAGGCCCTCACCGAGGTGGTGGACAATTTTGGCGGCATCGAGGTGTATATCCCCCACGATATGGAGTACAACGGCAGTTTCCTGGCCAAGGGCTACCGCAACCTGGACGGCGCTTCGGCCGAGTTCTTTGTCCGCAACCGCCACGGCCAGGGCTACGAGAACGCCGACATCGACCGGCTGAACATGCAGCGGTATTTCTACGCCGCCCTGTTCAAGCGGGCCCGCTCCATGGGCATCCAGGACATCCTCAACCAGATGCCCATCATCTTCAACAACTATATCCAGACGGATATGGATCTTGTCACCCTGGGCAAGCTGGCGGTGTCCTTCATGCGGATCGACAGCGCCAATATCATGATCGCCCAGACCCCCGTCTTTTCGGGCGGGGTGCCCTTCGTGGGCGCCACCGACAGCTTTGCAGGCTACTCCTGCGTGGTGCCGGACGCCGGCTCCATCGCCGAGCTGCTGAACACGTATTTCCGCACCTACACCGGCCCGGTGAGCGAAGAAGAGCTCAACCTCGTCACCGACGACTGGCCCCACGGGTCGGTGTCCACCAGCGCCAACATCCAGTTTGTGGGCCAGCTGGATAAGGAATCGGACGACGCCATCCTGCAGGGAGACACCGACGTGCAGGGCGCGGTGACCACCGACGGCCAGCCCGCCGGCGGCCAGAACGCCGCACAGTGACAGGGGGCCAGAGCCCCCTGCATCAAAATACAAAAGAAAGGGAACCTATGGAAAATCTGAACGACAGCAAGACCCTGGCCATCCGCATCGCAAAGATCCTGGACAAGAAAAAAGCCCAGCAGCTCCGGGTGCTGAAGGTGCAGGACCTGACCGTCCTGACCGATTACTTCGTCATCGCGTCGGGCACGTCCACCACCCAGGTGGCGTCCCTGGCCGACGAGGTGCAGTTCCAGCTTTCGCAGGAGGGGATCGAGCCCTACCACACCGAGGGCTTCGACTCCAAGAACTGGATCCTGCTGGATTATTCGGGGGTCATCGTGCACGTCTTTGTGCCGGGCACCCGCACCTATTACGACCTGGAGCACCTGTGGGCCGACGCCGAGACGGTGGACGTCTCGCCGTGGCTGGACGCCGGGGAGGACGCCGGGCAGTAAAGCCCTGCCGTGGGAAAGCAAACGGGCGCGTCCGGCCGCCCCTGTGGGGCCGGCCGGATATACCCTAAGGAAAAAAACGGGAGCTGATTACGAGATGAAGTATGATTACAAGGCCGTGGAGGCCAAGTGGCAGAAGGTCTGGGAGGACGAAAAGACCTTCCACGCCGAGATCGACCATTCCAAACCCAAGTTCTACGCCCTGGTGGAGTTCCCCTATCCGTCGGCCGCCGGGCTGCACGTGGGCCACCCCCGCAGCTACACCGCCCTGGACGTGGTGGCCCGCCGCCGCCGCCAGTGCGGGTACAACGTGCTGTACCCCATGGGCTGGGATGCTTTCGGCCTGCCCACCGAGAACTACGCCATGAAGAACCACATCCACCCGGCCATCGTGACCAAAAAGAATGTGGACCGCTTCCGCGCGCAGCTCAAGAGCCTGGGCTTCTCCTTCGACTGGGACCGGGAGGTCAACACCACCGACCCCGAGTATTACAAGTGGACCCAGTGGATCTTCCTCCAGCTGTACAAGCACGGCCTGGCCTATAAAAAAGAGATGAACGTCAACTGGTGCACCGGCTGCAAGTGCGTCCTGGCCAACGAAGAGGTGGTCAACGGCGTCTGTGAGCGGTGCGGCAGCGAGGTGGTCCACCGGGTCAAGAGCCAGTGGATGCTGAAGATCACCGACTACGCCGACAAGCTGATCGACGGGCTGGACGGCCTGGATTTCATCGACCGGGTGGTCACCCAGCAGAAGAACTGGATCGGCCGCAGCTACGGCGCCGAGATCGACTTCGGCACCACCGCCGGCGACAAGCTGACCGTGTACACCACCCGGTGCGACACCCTGTTCGGCGCCACCTACATGGTCCTCTCGCCCGAAAACGCCCAGCTGGCCCGCTGGATGGAGGCGGGCCTGCTCCGGAACGCCGATGAGGTCAAGGCCTACCAGGCCGAGGCCGCCCGCAAGAGCGACTTTGAGCGCACCGAGATCAACAAGGAAAAGACCGGCGTCCGGCTGGACGGCGTCCAGGGCATCAACCCGGTCAACGGGCAGGAGATCCCCATCTTCATCTCGGACTACGTCCTGGCCAGCTACGGCACCGGCGCCATCATGGCGGTGCCCGCCCACGACAGCCGCGACTGGGAGTTTGCCAAAAAGTTCGGCCTGCCCATCGTGGAGGTGGTCAAGGGCAAGACCCCGTCCGACCTGGACAAGGAGGCCTTCACCGACGTGGCCACCGGCACCCTGGTCAACTCCGGCTTCCTCAACGGACTGCCGGTCCGCGACGCCCAGGAAAAGATGATCGCCTGGCTGGAAGAAAACGGCAGGGGCCACCGCAAGGTCAACTACAAGCTGCGGGACTGGGTGTTCAGCCGCCAGCGCTACTGGGGCGAGCCCATCCCCATGGTCAAGTGCGAGAAGTGCGGCTGGCAGCCCCTGCCCGAGAGCAGCCTGCCCCTCACCCTGCCCGACATCGTGGACTTTGAGCCCGGCCCCGACGGCGAGAGCCCCCTGGCCCGCCACACCGACTGGGTCAAGACCACCTGCCCCTGCTGCGGCGGCCCCGCCGTGCGGGAGACCGACACCATGCCCCAGTGGGCGGGTTCGTCCTGGTACTTCCTGCGGTATATGGACCCCCACAACCAGGACGCCATCGCATCCAAGGAGGCGCTGGAATACTGGTCCCCGGTGGACTGGTACAACGGCGGCATGGAGCACACCACCCTGCACCTGCTGTACAGCCGCTTCTGGCACAAGTTCCTGTACGACATCGGGGTGGTGCCCACCGCCGAGCCCTACCAGAAGCGCACCTCTCACGGCATGATCCTGGGCCTGAACCCCCACAACTTCGCCAACCTGCCCGCCGAGGAGCAGAAGAAGCTGCTGGAGGAGTACGGCAGCCAGAAGGCCGCCGAAAAGGCCCTGGAGGAAAAGTACGGCGAAATGGCCCGCCACCCGGTGGTCAAGATGTCCAAGAGCCTGGGCAACGTGGTCAACCCGGACGACGTGGTGGACGCCTACGGCGCCGACACCATGCGCCTGTACGAGATGTTCATGGGCGATTTCGAGCAGGCCGCGCCCTGGCAGACTTCGGCCATCGCAGGCTGCAACCGCTTCCTGGACCGGGTCTGGGGCCTGTCCGAGAAGCTGGTGGAGGGGGAGGGCTACCGCCCCGCCCTCGAGACCCTGATGCACCAGACCATCAAGAAGGTGGGCTCGGACATCGAGGGCCTGAAGATGAACACCGCCATCGCCCAGCTGATGACCCTGGTCAACGCCCTGTATGACAACGGCGGCGCCACCCGGGCCGAGTATGAGACCCTGGTCCAGCTGCTGAACCCCTTTGCCCCCCACATGACCGAGGAGCTGTGGGAGAAGCTGGGCCATACCCACGCCCAGCAGCTGGCCTACTACCCCTGGCCCAGCTACGACGAGGCCAAGTGCGTCGAGGCCACGGTGGAGATCGCGGTGCAGGTCAACGGCAAGGTGAAAGCCCGCCTGACCGTCCCCGCCGGCATCACGGCGGAGGACGCCATCGCCGCCGCCAAGGCCGAGCCCGCCGTGGCCGCCGCCCTGGAGGGCAAGACCCTGGTCAAGGAGATCTACGTCAAGGGCCGCCTGGTCAACCTGGCCGCCAAGGGCTGAAGCGTCCGGCAGGGGTTTTCATGAATTGTTCAGAAAGTGGGACGGAAAAACTTCTGCAAAAAGGTTGACGGGAAAGCGAAAATGCGCTATACTGTCTCTGTTAGTTACCATGTAACAACGAAATTCCCGCCTCACGGTCCAAGGGAGGGATAAGATGTCGGAAATTCGTGTTAAAGAGGGCGAGTCGCTGGAAAGCGCACTGCGTCGCTTTAAGCGGAGCACCGCCCGCAGCGGCGTGCTCGCAGAGGTTCGTAAGCGCGAGGCTTACGAGAAGCCCTCTGTCAAGCGCAAGAAGAAGTCTGAAGCGGCCCGCAAGCGCAAGTACAAGTAACAAAAGTCTTGCCCACGGTCTTGATTGACCGCTGCGTTGCTAACGCCGATGTGGGAGAACCCTGTTGCGGGGTTCTCCCATTTTTGTTGAGCACCCTGCCAAAGGAGACCCCGCGATGCTGATTACCCCCGAGTATGTGTTCCAGGATGTGACCCACATCACCCCGGCTTTTCTGGCCGGGAAAGGGATCACCGCCCTGGTGCTGGACATTGACAACACCCTGACCGACGACGGCAGCCAGCAGCTGCCCTGGGAGGTGGCCGCCTGGCTGCAGGCCATGCGCGCCGCCGGCGTCCGGCTGACCATCGTGTCCAACGGCACCCCCCGGCGTGTGGCCCCCTTTGCCCGGAAGCTGGGGCTGGACTACGTCTGCTGGGCCGCCAAACCCCTGACCCCCGGCCTGGTGGTGGCCCGGCGCCGCCTGGGGGTGGAAAAGCGCCGGATGGCCATGGTGGGGGACCAGCTCTACGCCGACCGGATGGCTGCGGCCCTCTACGGCATCCCCGCCCTGATGGTGGTGCCCCGGGGCCCCGACCGGGGCGCCCAGGTCCGGCTCAAGCGCAAATGGGAGCGACGCTTCTGGCAGCGCTACTACGACCGGGGAGGGAAACTGCTGTGAAAGACGCCGCCCCGCGCTTTGGCCCTGCGGGCATCAGCGACAGCTTTGCCGCCCAGGGCTACAAGACCAGCCTGGACATCCCGGCTTACACCGCCGGGATGGGGCTGGACGCCTTCGAGTACCAGTGCGGGCACGGCGTCCGCCTGGCCGAAGGCAAAGCCCGGCAGATGGCCGCCCTCGCGGCGGAAAAGGGGATCGTGTTCAGCGTCCACGCCCCCTACTACATCAGCATGTCCAGCCTGGACGAAGAAAAACGCCTGGGCAGCATCCGCTACCTGCTCCAGAGCGCCCAGCTGTGCCGGGCGCTGGGGGGCCGGCGGATCATCTTCCATCCGGGCAGCTGCGGCAAACAGAGCCGGGCCGCCGCCCTGGACAAGGCGCTGGATACCCTGCACCGGGGGGTGGAGGCCCTGGACGAGGCCGGCTATGGGGACATGACCCTCTGCCCCGAGACCCTGGGCAAGATCGGCCAGCTGGGCGATCTGGAAGAAGTGCTGGCCCTGTGCGGGGTGGACCGCCGGATCGTCCCCTGCATCGACTTTGGCCACCTGAACGCCCGCACCCTGGGGGGCATCCGCTCCCGGGCGGACTACGCCGCCATCCTGGACCGGATGGGGGAGGCCCTGGGGGACGACCGTGCCCGGACCTTCCACGTCCATTTTTCCCGGATCGAATTTTCGGCCGGGGGCGAAAAACGCCACTGGACCTTTGCCGACACCCAGTACGGCCCTGAGCCGGACCCCCTGATGGAGCTGCTGGCCGAGCGGCGGCTTGCCCCTGTGGTGATCTGCGAGAGCGCCGGCACCCAGGCTGAGGACGCCCGCACCCTGGGCCAAATCTACCGCAGGGCGCTGCAAAAGGGCGTGTGAGCCCGGCTTTTTCCCTGTTTTTTGCCGAAACCCCTTGCCAAACAATGCGCAATTGGGTACAATATTCTTAGATATGCGTGAGCATGAGATACTAAATTGATGGAGGAATTCCTTATGATTTCTGCAGGCGAATTTCGCAATGGCGTGACCTTTGAGCAGGACGGCCAGGTTCTCCAGGTCGTTGAGTTCCAGCACGTCAAGCCCGGCAAGGGCGCGGCCTTTGTCCGCACCAAGACCAAGAACGTCATCACCGGCGCGGTCATCGAGACCAGCTACAACCCCACCGCCAAGTTCCCCCAGGCGTTCATCGAGCGCCGTGAGGTGACCTACAGCTACCAGGACGGCGACCTGTACCACTTCATGGACAACGAGACCTACGACGACATCCCGGTCAACGCCAGCGATGTGCCCGATAACTTCAAGTTCTGCAAGGAGAACGAGGTCTGCAAGCTGCTGAGCTACAAGGGCAAGGTGTTCAGCGTCGAGATCCCCAACTTCATCGAGCTGACCGTCACCGAGACCGAGCCGGGCATCCGCGGCAACACCGCCACCAACACCCTGAAGCCCGCCACCGTTGAGACCGGCGCCACCCTGCGTGTGCCCCTGTTCATCAACGAGGGCGACGTCATCCGCATCGATACCCGCACCGGCGAGTATATGGAGCGCGTCTGATTCTGACCCGAAGCCGGGCTTGCGGCCCAAGACCGCGGGTCCGGCCTTTTTGTTCACAGGGCGGCCGGGGCGCCCCGGCGGCCCCTGGATGGAGGGATAGCGTATGGAACTGATCGAAAAAGCTGCCTATCTGCAGGGCCTGATGGAAGGTCTGGGGCTGGATGAGTCCACCAGGGAGGGCAAGGTCCTCCACGCCATGAGCAGCCTGCTGGCCGAGATGGCCGCCAGCATCAAGGCGATGGAACAGGACATCACCCAGGCCGAAAGCCAGCTGGACGGCCTGCGCGAGGACGTGGAAGAGCTGCAGGCCGACTTCTACGAGGACGAGGACGACGCCGAGGCTCCCTGCTACGAGGTGGACTGCCCGAGCTGCGGCGAGACCGTCTATGTCACCGAAGAGGACCTGGACGCCGGCGAGGCGTTCTGCACCAACTGCGGCTGCACCTTTGAGGTGGCGCTGGACGACTCGGAAGAGGGTGCCGGCGAGGAAGCTGCCGGCGATGACGAGCAGGACGCCAGCTACGAGGTGACCTGCCCGGGCTGCGGCGCCGTGACCGTCCTGGACGAGGAGACCCTGCTGTCCGGCAAGGCCCGCTGCGCCGGCTGCGGCAAACCCCTGGAGATCGACCTGCCCGACGAGACCTGACGGCTGCGCGGCACCCCCTGCAACAACGCAAAAAGACCCCCGCATGGCGTTTGCCGTGCGGGGGCTTTGTCGTTTACGGGCCGGATGGGCCCCGGCCGCATCCCGGCGGGATGGCCGGCCCGGGGCGGTTCAGTTCTTGGGGGCGGGGGCCTTCGCGGCGGTGATGGCCTTTTCCAGCCAGATGGAGCCGATGTCCAGGGCGTTGTACAGCCCGTGCCGGACCGACTGGCGGGCGGTGCGCTCCTTCATGGATTTGCTCAGATCGGTGGACAGAAGGGTGACCTGCACCTTGTCGGGCATTTCTGCGCCGTCCACAGGGGCGGTGGACAGGATCTGAAGGTATAAGACATAGGGGTCGGTCATCCAACCGTAGTACAGCTCGTTGTCCTTGCGGACGAGGGGCTTGCCTTTATAGGTCATTTTGGGTTTGTAAGACATTCCAAAGCCTCCCTTTGCATATTTTGAAGCCCGCTGCGCCGCCTGGGGCCGCGCGGCAGGGCTAGAATAGAAAACTCTTTACCAGTATAACATAAAAGAAAGAGTATTACAAATCAAAAAACTGTGAATGGATGGCGGGCGGCACGATACGGGCCGTTCCGGCGACATGCCAGAACGAAACCGCCCCGTACTTGCGGCTGTACGGGGCGGTCCATTGCGGTATTCGGTTTGGTATGAGGAGGAATCATGTGTTACAGGGGGCGGTTGCGGCCCCGCCGTTCCTGTGACTATAGGATACCAAAGATTTATACATAAACTGTTTTGATTCTATGAATCTTTTGTAAACTGTGCCCGGCGGTCATTCGGGGGCCTTCATGCTTTCCACCATGCTGATGCTGCGCACCTGGCGGCGCATCAGCCGGCAGACCACCACCGTGAACAGCAGGGTGAGGGCCACGCTGTACAGGAAGCTGGTGGGCTCCAGCATGCGGATGAACATCATCTGCTCCGACTCCACCGTGCGGATGACGAACTGGTGCATGGCCGCGCCGATGCCCAGGCCCAGCACTGCGCCGATGACGCTGAGCAGCTCGATCTCCCGGAAGATATAGCGGTAGACCTCTTTGTCGAAGAAGCCCAGCACCTTGATGGTGGCCAGCTCCTTTTTGCGCTCGCCAATGTTGACGCTGATCAGGTTGTACAGCACCACTGCGGCCAGGGCCGCCGCGCAGACGATGATGAGCAGCACCACATAGTTGATGCAGGTGATGGTGCTGTCGTACATGGCGGCGGTGTCGGCGGCAAAGGAGGTGCCGGACACATAGTTGCAGCCCAGCAGCACGGTGCTCAGGGTCTCGCGCTCGGTGTCGTTCTGGCAGGTGGTGCGGACGTAGACGGTGTTCCAGGCGGGGTCCGCCACCAGGCGCTGGAGGGTGTTCTCGGTGACGTAGAGGTAGGCGCCCAGGTAGTTCTGGGCCACGCCGGTGAGGGTCAGCTCCACACGGCTGCCGTCGGTGCCCTGCACCCAGATGCTGTCCCCGGCCGAGACGCCCAGCAGCTCGGCGGTCTTTTCGCTGAGGACCACGCTGCCGTCGATGAAGGGCAGCTCGCTGCCGGCGGGGCTGCGGAGGGTGAAGTACTCGGTCACCTTCTGGGGGCCGTCGGCGGCCACCAGGGTGACGCTGAGGTCGCTGGTGCTCTCGCGGCTGTCGTAGACCGAGACGGTGCGGGTGTAGAAGGCGCCCCAGCTCTCCACCTCGTCCCGGGCGGCCAGGGTGTCGGTCAGGCCGCCGTCCAGGTCCAGCGCCTTGTCGCTGGACAGGGAGACGGTCAGGTCGGCTTTCTGGATGGTGCCGTACTGGCGGGAGACGATCTCGACGATGGAATCCTGCAGGCCGAAGCCGATCAGCAGCAGGGCGGTGCAGCCGGCCACCCCCAGCACCGTCATATAGAAGCGCTTTTTATAGCGGAACATATTGCGGGCGGTGGTCTTTTGGGAAAAGCTCATCCGGCGCCACAGGGGGCGGACCCGCTCCAGGAAGATGCGCTTGCCGGCGGCGGGGGCCCGGGGCAGCAGGAGGGCGGCCGGCTTTTCCTTGAGGGAGACCCGGCAGGCGGCCAGGGTGGTCAGCCCGACCACGCCGATGCTGATGACCACGCTCAGGACGGCCAGCAGGGGATAGACCCGCAGCCGGAAGGTGGGCAGGTCGAACACGGTGGAGTAGGCCCACCAGATGACGGCGGGCACGCCGGCAAAGCCCAGCGCCATGCCGGCGGCACAGCCCAGCAGGCCGGCGGCGGTGCCGTAGACCATATACTTGGCGGTGATCTCGCTGTCGGTGTAGCCTAGGGCCTTGAAGGTGCCCATCTGGGTGCGGTTTTCTTCCACCATGCGGGTCATGGTGGTGCTGGCCACCAGGGCCGCCACCAGGAAGAAGAAGATGGGGAACACTCGGGCGATGGACTCGATGCGGTCGGCGTTCTGCTCATAGAACACGATGGAGACGATGCTGCCCCGGTCCAGGACATACCATTCGGCGGCGGCGATGTCGTCCACCTGCTCGGCGGCGTCGTTCAGCTGCCGGCGGGCGTCGGCCAGCTGCGCTTCGGCGCTGGCCTTCTCCTCCGCAAACTGGGCCGCGCCGTCGTTGTACTCGGCCCAGCCTTCGTCCAGCTGGGCGCGGGCGGCTTCCAGCTGGGCTTCGGCGGCGTCAAAGGCGGTGAACGCCTCGGCGTTGCCGGTGTTGAGGGCCAGCTGGCCTTCCAGCACCTGCAGCTTCATCTCGCGGAGGGCGGCCTCCGCCTCCGTCACCAGCTCTTCGTTGGACAGGTCGGGGGCGGAGATCAGCCCCTGGGCGTACATTTGCCGCTTGCCCTCGTCCAGCTGGGCCTGGTAGCCGGCCAGCTGGTTGTAGGTGGAGTCGTACAGGGCCTGGGCGCGGGCCAGCAGGTCCCGCAGCTCCACATAGTTGATGTCGTCGGGCTCGGCCTCTTCCAGGGCGGTCTCGGCGTTGTGGAGGATGTCCTCGGCGTAGCCCAGCATGGGGTCGGCCACCCCTTTCAGGGTCACCAGCTGTTTGATCTGCTCCAGCTGGGCCTCGAACTCCAGCACCTGGCGCTGGGCGTCCACCAGCTGGCTGGCGCCGCTGGCCATGTTGTCGGGCAGGGCCGCCTTCTGGGCCTCCAGCTGGGCCTTGCCGCTCTCGTATTCCGCCTCGCCCGCTTCCAGCTGGGCTTTGGCGTCGTTCAGCTGGGCCTCAGCTTCGGCCAGCTGGGCCTGGGCGTCGGCCTCCTGCCGGTCAAACTCGGCCCGGGCGTCGGCCAGCTGGCTTTCGGCGTCCGCGATCAGGCTTTCCCGGCGGGCTTCGGCCCGGAGGGGGGCGATCTCTTCCAGCCGGGCGGCCACGGCGTCCACCGCAGCCTGGTACTCGTCGGAGTAGTTGTCATAGGCGTCGGCGCCGGCTGCCTTGATGTAGCAGGCGGCGTAGTAATCCATCTCCAGGCTGCCGTCCGGGACGTAGGCGGCCAGCCCCAAAGCGCCGTTGCCGGCGGTGGTGCTCTCGGTCTCGGTGGAGAAATAGAGGGGGTCCTTCACAAAGCCCACCACCGTGAGCTGGCCGGACCCGAGGCCGTCCACCCCTTCGGTGTCCAGCTCGATGACGTCCCCCACCCGGAGGCTGCCCGCCGCGCCGGCGTCCAGCACCTGGACGACGCACTCGCCGGCGGTCTCGGGCATCCGGCCCGACTCCAGCACCAGGCGGTTCATGTTGGCTTTGTCGGCCAGGGTGGGGTAGACCGGCAGCTGCTGGACCCGTACCGCCAGGGTGCTGCCCCCGCGGAAAGAGCCCTCGCAGTCCACCTGCTTGACGGGCATGACCGCCTCCACCCCTTCGGTGGCGGCGATGGCGTCGATGTCCTCCTGGCTGAGGCCCAGGGTGGAGACCACCCGCAGGTCAAACACGTTCTGGCCGCTGTACCAGTCCTGGCCGGCCCGGCGCATGCCGGGGGCCACGCTCAGCAGGCCGGACAGCATCATGACCCCCAGCAGGACGATGCCGAACACCGAGGCAAAGCGGCTTTTGTTGGCGGCAAGCTCCCGCCACATATTTTTGCGATAGGTCTTTTTCACTGCTGCTCACCACTCGATCTCTTCTACGGGGACGGGGTGCTCGTTGACCTCGTTCGAGATGATCTGGCCGCTGCGCACCTGGACGATCCGGTCGGCCATGCCGGTCAGGGCCGAATTGTGGGTGATGACGATGACGGTGCGCCCCGTCCGGCGGCAGGTGTCCTGCAAAAGGGCCAGCACCGACTTGCCGGTCTTGTAGTCCAGCGCGCCGGTGGGCTCGTCGCAGAGCAGGATCTTGGGGTTTTTGGCCAGGGCCCGGGCGATGGCCACCCGCTGCTGCTCGCCGCCCGACAGCTGGGCCGGGAAGTTGTTCAGCCGCTGCCCCAGCCCCACGCTGCGCAGGGTCTCGGCGGGGTCCAGGGGATTTTTGCAGATCTCGATGGCAAGCTCGACGTTTTCCAGTGCGGTCAGGTTCTGGACCAGGTTGTAGAACTGGAACACGAACCCCACGTCGTACCGGCGGTAGGCGGTCAGCTCTTTTTCGGAAAAGCGGCTGACCTCGGCCCCGTCCAGGACGATGCGGCCCTCGTCGCAGCGGTCCATCCCGCCCAGCATATTCAGCAGGGTGGTCTTGCCGGCGCCGGACGGCCCGACGATGATGCAGAACTCCCCTTTGTTGACATGGAAGGTCATGTGGTCAGCCGCGGCCACCCGGACGCTGCCGGTCTGGTAATATTTTGACACGTCGGTAAAGCTGACAAAAGGCTCATCCATAACAACCACCTTCACTTTCCTTCAAATTTTTGAGCTTTTGCGCACAGGCACGCAGTTCAGCCTGTTCCACTATAATAGTACAACAAATGGGGCGTCTCTTGCAAGGAGATGCAGATTGTTTTAATGCAAACTTTACAATTTATAGATGAAACGTGTTAGAAAGAGCGATGTTTTTTGTTTTTGTGAAAAATAAACCGCAACAAAAACCGCAACATGGCCTCTTTTCTGTACCCTGCACGTCCAGCCCGGCGGGGTCTAGGGAGCGTCAAATTTGCCCCCTGCCAAAAGAAAAAGCCGGCTCTGCCAAACGGCGGGGCCGGTCTTTGTGAGACTGCGGGTCTTACCCAATATGGAGCTGCTTTTTAAGGGCGTCCTGGAGCACCTGGGAGAAGTTGATCCCCTGCGCTGTGGCCGCGTCGTTGAGCCACGCGGGGATGGAAAGCGTTTTCTTGACCGACTTTTCAAAGTGCTTCTTGGCGTACTCGGCCACGTCCACCGAGACCATCGAGACAAAGCCGTGCGGCGCGTTATCGCCCAGCTCGGCCCCGACACGCTGCAGGTCAATGGCGTTCAGATCGGAGGCAGCGGGGGCGCTTTCGCCGTCCCGCTGGCAGGCGTACAGATACCCGGCCAGGCAGTCAACGGCCATTTCGAACGCCTCTGTCTTGGTGTCGCCTTGCGTTGCAAGGTAGTTCAGGTCAGGGAACACGACGGAGTAGCCGCCGTTCTCTTCTTCAAAAAAGCAGGCGGGATAAATGGACAGCATAGCAGGCCCTCCTTCTTAGATGCGCGAAGCGGCTGGGCTTATTTCAGCCCGGCCTGCTTCAGGATGGAAATCTCGACCTTTTTGTTGAGGTCTTTTGCGTGCCAGGGGATCGTGACCTTGCCCGGCTTGGTGGGATGGGTGTATTGCCTGTGGGAGCCAACCTGCGACTTGAACACCCAGCCGTCGGCAAGAATGAGCTTTTCCATTTCACGCGGCTTCATCGGCATGGCGCTGACCTCCCTTACAAGTATAGTATAGCGTACTGTACGTATCGTGTCAATACGTATTATATAAAGTGAAAAGCAAGATGCAAGAGGGCAGGGGAGTAGCGATTGGCCGTGCCCTGCTGCAAGGGGAGTTTTGGACAAAAATGTCCATTCCTGCCAGGGGGTGAGTAAAACCCGCACCCCCTCCAATGCCGCCGGGATTCCGCTTCTTTTCCGGCATTTTTCCGGTGTTTTCCCTGCATTTGCCCCCTGTGGGCTGCCCATTGCCCGCCGGGCGATCTCCTGCCAGCCCCCGGCGGGGCGGGCGGTTTGTACCAAATGTACCAAAAGTACCAAATGTACCAAATTTTCGGTCTGTACCAAAACCGGCTGTTTTCACATTTCGTTCACATTTGAGACCCTTCTCTGGACATTTTCCTGGAAGTGGCTGACTTTAATGACTTTAATGACCTTATTCCCACACAGCGCAATAAACGACGTGCATTCGCTGTTTATTTGCGTTCCAACCAAAACGCCCCATCATGACTTTATTGTGACCAAAATGACTTTAATCTGACTTTAATCCTCCCTCTGCTCTATCCGCAGGTTTGCCCGCCTTTTGAATGGCTCAAGAAACTCCAGAAACATTCCAGCCCGCCTGTAAAAAAGGGGCGGAAAATTACCCGCCCCATGCTTTCCTTATTCGGTTTCGCCTTCGCTCCCGGCGGCGTTGTCCTCGTATTCCAAAATGTCCCCGGGCTGGCATTTGAGCAACTCGCAAATTCTTGCAATATTGGCCCATGACACAAGTTTATTATCTCTAAGCTGCTGAATAGTAGATTCTGCAAGAAGTTTTTCTCGCCGCAACCTGGTAGTGTTATATCCTGCATCCTTGAGCGCTGGAAGAATCGGGACTTTATATCTTATAGGCATTGAAGTACCTCTTTTCATGATGTCTTTAATTATCAGAGTTTCCCCATTGTCTATATTATACCTTAAAAATACACTGAAAGCAAGTGCAAAAAGCGACAGGTTTTACACCATATATTTGTGTATTCTGTCTATTGATTTACACTAGATTTTGGTGTATTATATAGTCACAGCAAGGGAGCACGACCGGAAGGCAAGGGGCGAACGATGTACCGGGAGCGCAAAACCGAGAGTTAGCTAAGACAGTAACCCACTCCCGAAAAGCTGTATCAAAAGAAAAGGCCCTGCGTCAGTCGCCAAACACGCCGCAGAGCCGCCACCAACCGGGGCAAGGCCATTATAACACGGCCTGCCCCCCGATACAAGGGAGGCTATTTGTATGACGTTCAATCTTTCCGAGATCATGGCCCACGCCTGGCGGCTGTTCCGCCGGGGGCAGGGGCTGCCCTTCGGGGAATGCCTGCACCGGGCATGGCAGGCAGCCAAAGCCGCGCCGGTGAACGCCGAGACCATCCGGCGGGCCGCACAGGCCGCCGGGGTCACGGAGGAAGTAAACACCTGGGCCGGCTGGAAGCGCCTGGGCTTCGAGGTGATGCACGGCAGCAAGGCCCTGTTCCGGTGCCTGCTGATCTACGCCAGCCGGGGCGACGGTGCAACGTATACCGCCAGCTTCTTCGACCGCTCGCAGGTGCAGCCCTGCGGGGCCCAGTAAGGGGGTGACAGCATCATGGCTATCTATGCATACAAACGTACCCCCGGCATGGTGGACCAGGTTTTGATCCTGGAGGACGGCGACGCAAGCCGGGTGCCCGCCGGGTACACCATCGAACGGACCGAACCGGGCAAGGTCCAGGTTCACGTCCCGGTTATAAGGATCGGCTATTGGGGCTGGAGCTGGGAATTTTGCCTTTCCTTCCCCTCTGATTCGACCCGGCGGGCGTTCCGTCGGCTGTTCGAGAGCCTGCCGGACGATGTGCAGCACAGTCTTTGCTTTGCTCCCCGCAACGGCAAAGCACGTCTTGACTTTTGGCTGGACAAGCTGTCCGCCATTCAGAACCCCGGCTTGCGGGTAGAGATCGAATCCGTGTTGCGGGCTTCTCTGGACAAAGGGGGAACAGTGCAATGAAAAAGATTTGTGATGATCCGAGTTCCAGCACGACACGTTCCATCTGATACACTGAGGGACCCGGCCCCATCCTCGCACAGTCTTAGACACAATAGGGTTCCAGCCCATTCACCGCACAGTCTACAGCGATTATAATGGGTCTGCGCCAAAAGTCTCCCTATAAAGCAAGTGTCCGCCGGGCGCATCGCCCAAACACAACTCAACCATTTTACAGCTTACAATAAACCGTCTGCCTGTTGGCGCAGGCGGACGGAAAGGCCCCCACCTGCTGCAGCAGGCGGGGGCTTTGTGCTATTTCACGGGACTAAAAACCGTTTACGGGGTCGCTCTCAAGGTCGGGCAGGACCAGGCGGCCGGCCTCTATGGCCTCGTCGATCATCTGGTCCAGGCTCAGGCTCAGCCCGTCCACCCCTTCCACCGGATGGGGATACAAGATGATCCGCCGCCCGTCGGGGGTGGCCGCCCCATGCTGGAGCAGATAGGCAAAGGGGTCCATGTCGGTGTAGAAGGTGGCACCGCCCTCCACAAGAAACGCGGTCCGGGTGGGCTGCAGCTTGTCCAGGCAGGCAGACAGGGCCCGCAGACGCTCTTTTGTGCTTGCCATATCCCTACCCCCTCACACGTCGATCAGGATAACGTGCCCGCACCTGCGCAAATACGCAAGGGCCTGTTCCTGGGTGTCAAAATGGGCCTGCGCCCTGCCCCACACAGTGTTCCAGCCGTCTGTCTGCCGGATGGCGAGGCCGACGGGCGGCAGGCTGGGCATCTGCATTTGCAGCCGTTGGATGCGCCGTTTAAGTTCCACTGAATTCATCCCTCCACTTTTCCAGTTCGTCCAGTTTGACCAGGATGTCGGCCTGTTCGGTCAGCTTGAGGCCGTACTCCAGCAGGCTGCGGGCCGCGCTGATCCGCGACGCCGGCGTCTGGCCAGGGTCTACGACAATCTCCCGCAGTGCGTCCAGCGCCTGGGCATACCCCCGGCGGGCCTGGAAAGAGGCTTCCAACACAAGCTCGCTCAATGCCTGCCGGTACGCTTCCTGAAATTCCGGCTGGGACAGATACGCCCTGATCTGCCGGTCTGACACCCCGGTGCTGGCAGATGCCGCCTTCTGGGTGGGTTCCCGCAGCAGCGCTGCAAGGACCTTCTGCTGTTTCGGAGTCAGGGGCATTTATCCCGCCTCCTCTGCGGCGGTCTGCGGCGCTTCGAGGCGATCGGCGCCCCGTTTACGGCGTTCTTCCGCCGCCTTTCTCTCCCAATGGCGGATTTCGTACTCTTTCACCTTTTTCGGATTCTTCTTTCGCCAGGCCCGCATATAAGCGGCGCGAATGTTTTTCGCTTCCTGCGTCATCTGGATTACTCCTTTCCGTGTTGGCCCCGCCGGGATGGTCCTGTTTCCATTGTTACGCAAAAACGCTCACTTTCCTCTCTGTCAGGTTTTGCAGTTGAATGCTGATTGCCTCTGCCAGGCTCTCGGGGCTGTCGTAGTCACTGGCGTAAACGTGGAACTCAACTTTCTCAATCGTGTTTATGGTCGTTGTAACGCCGCTGCTGGTGGATGTGGTGGGCGTGACGTAATTCCCGAGCGAGCCAGTGAGGCTGCCAGAGATAGAGCCCACAGAGCCGGTTGTTTCTTCCTGCTTTTTGCTGCCTCCAAGCAGGCTTTGAATGCCGGATACAAGACTGCCTGCGGGCGACAGGTCCCACAAAGTAGTGGCGATCTTTTCCAGCAGAGACTTGTCACTGTCGTCCCATACACTGGACAGGTTGCCGAGATTCTCGAAAGTGCCCTTCAGGCTGACGCCTGTTACACCGGCCGCCAGTCCCAGCGCGCCGAGACTGCCCAGCGACAGCCCGCCCGCTGCTGCAGAGCTGCCGCCCAGCCCCAGCATGGAGCCCAACGACGACAGGATACCGCCGCCGGAACCAAGCGAGCCAAGCACCTTGCCCAGTGAGCCGATGGTCTGGATCAGGGTCGAAACAGATTCCACCAGATTGAGCACCGTGTTGATGCTGGAGCCGATGTTGGAAATGAAGTTTCCAAAGCTCGGCTTTGTCCCGTTCAGCGTTTCGGATAGGGAATCAATTTCGTTTTTCAGGCTTTCGGCTTCGGACTGGGCGTTGTCCAGCTGGTCGGCTAAATCCAAAGTTTGCTCAGAGGCGACGCCGGTCTGTTCGACGGATTCATTGAAAGCGTCCGTCAGCCGGTCCACTTCGGACTGTGCATATCTGTATTGCGCGGTCAGGACGTCGAGTTTGTTGTTCAACGTCTCGGTTTCCTGGGCGGTCAGCTCGACGCTGTCGTCCTTAAAGGCGTCCTGAAGGTTCGTGATGGAATTGCCCAGAGAGGAAAGGGCACTGGCAAAGTTTTTGGTGGCGTCGAGGGCGCTTTCCGCCTTCTTGCCCAACTGAACAAAGGCGTTCTGTGCGGTTTCCAGCTCTTTGGTGGTGTCTTTGGCCTCTTTCTGGATGTTCTGCAGGGCTTCTGTTTCTTCCAGCATGACCTTTTTGTATTCCAGGGCCGCGTCGCTGGTTTCGCCGTATTGCTCACAGGCAAGGCGGTAAGCCTCCGTCGCTGCATCCACCACTTGCGTTTGCAGCTTCTCTTGCTCTGTAAGGGAATCGAGCTTCTTTTGCAGGGTTTCGGCTGTTGTGGCGGTGTCCTCCGCCCCGTTGGTCCACACCTGCAGTTCAAGGGAGGAAATTTCCTGCAGGGCTTGCAGGCGGTCCACCGCCGCCATATTGCTTTGCAGGCTGATCGTGGTTTCGTCGATCTCTTTTTGCAGTTCCTGGAAAGCAGACACTTCCTGCAGCAAGGTTTGCCGGAAGGATGTCGCCTCGCTGCTGGCCTCTCCGTAAGCCTCTACGATCTGGTCGTAAGCCTTCTTTGCTTCCTGGACCGTCTGACGCTGTTTGTCCTGCTGGGCGTTGAGAGATTCGAGCTTTTGGGCCAGCACCTCTGAATCCGTCGCAGTGTTTTCAAAGGCATTTTCCCACACTTCAAATTCAAGCGCGGCCACGTTGCCTTGTGTGGAAAGGGCGTCCGCTACCGTCTCAAAGCTCTCCTTCAGCTTTTCAAACAGGGTCTTTTGCTGTTCCACCGCCTTTTTCGTGGTGGATGTGACACCAGATGCGGCCCCGGCGGCGCTGGTCTGGATGTCCCCGGCGGTGTCCTTTGCGGTGTTGGACAAAATCCAGGCGTTTTTCTCGGCATTGGTGACGATGGATTCCCCTGCGGCCTGCACATTGCTGGCGGCTTGCTGGGCCGCTTCTGCGCTCCCCTCTGCAAGCACCCGCTTGTATTCCCGGAACGGGTCTTTTGTGCCGTTCAGAATGCCGGAAAAGTCAAAGCCATCACCGGAAAACAGCGCTTTCACGGCAGAAGCAAGATTGCCAAGCACCTTTCCAACATTGGAGGCCATCGTGGAGAACAGCGTCCATACTGCTTTGATCCGGGTTGATACGTCTTTGAACACGGCCACCGCAGACGCCCGGAAGTCCTCATTTGTGGCGATCAGCGTCCCGATTGCAGTCACGGCGCTTGCGATCACGGTCACGATGAACACAAACGGGTTCTGTGCAATCACCATATTCAGTGCGCCGAAAGCTGTCGTGGCCCCGGCGGTGACTTTTGTAAGCGTCTCAAACGCCGCTGATATAGCCATAGCCCCCTTCATGGCTACGAGGCCGCCGGACACACCCACCAATACAGGGGACAGGTCTTTCAGTACAGACAGAAAGCCGCTGACGGCCTCCGTGTCGATGCTCTCGACAAAGTTGGCCGCGCCTTCTGCCGCCTCCACAAGAGAGGGGGTGAACTCTGTCGCGAATGCGGTCTTTAATCTGCCGATTGCCTCCCCCAGCTTGGACATTGAATCTTGCATGGCGACTTGATTTTCACGCGCCTCTACAATGGCCGCATTGTTTTCATAGAAGGCGGCGCTGGCGTCGCTGTATGTACCCGACAGGGTGTCCATGATGAGCTTGTTCCGCTCTGCCTCTGACGAACATTCCTGCAGGGCCAGATTGAAATAGTCCTCCGCCGACTGTGCTTCCGAAACGGCCTGATTCCATTCTTTATTGGCCTCTGTGTTCGCTTTCAGCTGGACGCCGAACGTCTCTCCCTCCTGCGTGGCCCAGTTCAGGGCGTCCGCCAGAGTGCCCACGACAACGCCCGTGCGGGAGGTTTCGTTTGCGGCCTCGATCAGGCTTTCTACCGGCAGGCTGTCGCCAAAAGTGCCGCTCACACCGGCGGCGATGTCGGTCCAGGTCGCCACATCCTCCGTACTGCGGGCCAGCTGGGACAACAGCTGCGACGCCTCCGTCGCTGTGTCGGTGTCCCCGATGATGCCATAAAAGGCGGTATATGCCTGTTTGGCAACGTCTGCGCCGTATCCTGCTGCCTCGTAAGCCGTATTCAACCGGCCCATTGCGATGCGGTGTTCCTCTGTGGCCCCGTCCAGGTTGACGATGGTAGACGTGAGGTTTGTAAACGCATCGAAAGCGCGTGTAATACCCCCGGAAACCAGGTTAGAAAGCACGCCCTTTGCAACAGTAAACCCTTCGTTTACTTTGCCGGTTGATTCCTTCAGGTCATCCATGCCGTCTTTCAGCTGTTCGCCGCTTTTGGCCGCCGACTTTACCCCTTTTTCGTATCCGCTGGTATCCGCAGAGATCACAGCAGTCAGGTCAAATAAATTCAAATGTTATTCACCGCCTTTTGCAAAAGCCCCGTTTACTCTATGGGGTCGTGATAATGATCTTCTGGACGCTGCCGTCCTCTGCCTGGTGAGTTGCATAGACCTTGCATCGCCTTTTCAGGTCCAGAAGCGCGAGAAAGTCAGGGTCCTGTACAAGTGTCATCACATCGCCCAGGATGTTGGCCGCGTTGGGCTGGTATTGTTCCCCGGAAGCCTGATTTATGGCCTTCAGGATGCAATAGACCGGATGTTTGCATTCCTTCATCAGTGCAGCGGCAAACTGAATGGGCGTCTGCCGTTTGGTCTGTGCCTCCTGCACGGCCCTACTTGCCAGAAGCTCGCAAATATATGGGACGATCTGAAAACCGACCTCTTTCTTTTCCTCTTGATTGAGTTGTGCCAAACGTTTCATTTTTGCCTTTCGTAAAATGGATTTTTGTTACATTTATCATAACATAAAAATGAAAATAATACAACATGTAATCACGGCTTTTTGCCGTTTCAAGCCGCTGTATTATCATGGATAAAACACGCACTTTCCGGCCCGGCGGATGCAAAAGGGCCGCCCCGAAAGACGGCCCCGTGTCCGGTTTTACCGGCGGAAATAGTCAAAGGCGGGCTGCCAGATAGACGACAAGGCCACCGCTGCGGGTTCGATGCCCTCATCGCGCAGCATCCGCAAAGCCTCCCCGACGGTGCAGCCGCACCGGTCCGCGATGTCCTGGACGCTGGCAAGTTCCCCCTTGCCGCTGGCCAGCGACAGCGCCAGCCGCACCCCCCAATAGACCCCGTCCACCGTCAGGCAGTTGTCCAGGGCACTGCGGGCCAACTGCACCGCGAGCCATTCCGGCACGGCAAAATCTGCGGCGATCTGCTGCAGGGTGCTGTCCGGGCCCTGCCGCACAGCCTCCCGCCGGGCGCTGCATTCCTCACAGTAGACGGCG
Source organism: Candidatus Faecalibacterium gallistercoris (assembly GCA_019116585.1). Classification (GTDB taxonomy): domain Bacteria; phylum Bacillota; class Clostridia; order Oscillospirales; family Ruminococcaceae; genus Faecalibacterium; species Faecalibacterium gallistercoris. Next base: position 41,846 of record DXBJ01000079.1, read on the forward strand.
GTGCCGTACAGGTCGGCGCTGCCGCCCTCCAAAATTTCCTGCAGGTCTACGGTGTGTTCCCGCCCGCATTCGGGGCAGATGGTGTACACGTTGTCGCCTTCGATGGGGAGCTTTTCCCCGCTGTGCTTTAAGTAAAACATAGTAACCCTCTTTCTCTGGATGTTTTCAGGTTTCGGACTGATTTTAATGACTAAAATGACCTTATTCTGATTTTTGCTATAATGTGACGAAACAGCGACGTTTATTTGCGCGCCAAAAAAGCCGTTCCGGACTGACTTTATTGTGACCAAAATGACTTTAATCCCCCTGCGCCCCCAGAAGTGCCGCCGGGCTGATAAAAACCGTCTCCGACGGACGGCCCTTGCCCTCCGGGCGCTGCCGTTCGATTTTGATGTATCCCCGGCGGGCCAGCTCCTCCAGAGGCGGGCGGATGCTCTCGGCGTCGAAGCGCTGGCACAGCCGCAGGACTTCCTTCTTGGTAAAATACGCTTTGCCCCCGGTCTGGAGCCTCTGCCAGAGGTATTCCGCATCCCGGCGCAGAGGCGTCTTGGGCAGGCCCGCACGAATCAAGGCCGCACGGGCGTGTGCCAAAAAGTATTCCCCAATGGTGGCGGCGGCCTGGAAGGTGCCGCCGGTCAGCAGTTCCGCGCCCGCATCGGGGCCGTTCTCAAAGCAGTGCAGGATACCGGCGATGCGGGCCACCTGCCCGTGATACTTGCCCGCCCACCCCTCCATGTCGGCCAGGTCCCCGCACAGGCGGGGCTCCAGCGCATTGGCGAATGCCTCGCTCAGGGCGTCGGCTTCCTCACTCAGGCGGATGATCTGGGCCGGTCCTGTATGGCTTGCCTGTACCTCCAGCATGGCGGCCAGCGTTTGGCAAAAAGTGTCCCGCACATCCGCCGGGATGGGCTTTGTCCGGTAGGTCCGGCTGCCTACTCTTGAGGCGGGCAGACTGTACAGGAAACGGGCAAGCAACCCCTTCCCGCTGAAATCAGCGTTGCCCGCGATCTCCGTAAGGACTTGGGGCTGGGCCATCAGCAGCAAGGTCAGGGCCGGGTCCTGGATGGTCTCGGAGGGCCGGCCCTTGCGGTCGATCCGCACCGGGTCGCCGGAATAGGCTTTCAGAAAGCCGTCTATGTTGGCGCTTTGCCCGCTGTACAGACCCGACAGAATCTTGAACAGGCCGCCTTCCGCACTGAATACGCCGATCCGGCCGCCGTATGCGGCAAGCAGACTGGTCAGGGCTTCCGGGGTCACATCGTCGGCCAGAAGCCGGAACGGCTTTGCCTCCTGCAGCCCGGCAAGCTCCTGCTGAAGGTCATAGACGTCCTGTTCGGCGCAAAGTCCGTCCGCCTGTGCCGCCGGGCTTTTGCCCTTTGCAGGTTTTGCGGCGGCGTCTATGGCGGCGGCCAGACGTTTTTCCAGGATTTGCCGCTTTGCCTGCCCTTCCCGGATGGGCTGTTCCCGGCGGGCCTGTTCGGCAGCCTCGAAATCATAGACAGGGCAGGCGATCTCCCGCAGGACCGGGCTTTTGCGCTCAGAGGGGCGGGCGATGATCAGAGCGTACAGGTTCAGCGGCTCCACCCAATCGGGCTTGACCTCGATTTTCCACACTCCCTGCGCGGCCAGGGCACAGACGGCCAGCAGGCCCACCGCCGCCATATCCACCGGGGCCTGGATGCTCTCCGATACGGCCAGGGCATAGTCCCGCAGAACGGGAGGCAAAACCTCCACCGGGAAGGGGGGCAGGGCGTCGGGCTTGTCCTCGTCAAAGGGCTCCAGCGGGGCAAAGCCCAGCTGCTCGGCGATGGTGTCCCTGTAAGCGCCCCAGTCCCCGGCCCATACCTCGGCGGTGTCCAGGGCCCGTTGGAAGTCTTTCCCGCTCAGGCGGTGTTCGTTCAGGGCAACGGCCTGCAATTCCCCCAGCCGGTCGACCTGTTCGTCCTCCGGCGCGTTGAAGGCAAGGAAAAAGGCAGCCGTTGAAAAGATGTTGGCCGGTGTGGTGGCCGACAGCCAATCGGAAAACGCTGCGCGGCTGAGATAGACCATAGCCTCACCCCTTTGCGCCTGTGGCCTGGCGTGCGGCCCGCGCCGCATCCTCGGCGTCCAGCTTGCGCAGCAGGGCAGGCACATTGATCAGGCAAGTTCTGCCACGCCAGACGCAGGGCACGTCCCCGGTCTTGGCCCCGTCCCGCAGGTAGCCCCGGGGCAAGCCGGTGATGCGGGCCGCGTCGTCGATGCGCTGAAACGGGGCGCTGTCGTCGGTCAGCCTCTTTTTCATCGGCCCGTGCCCCCTTCCTCCAGCAAGTCCTCCAGGGGCACGCCCAGGGCGGCGGCGATCTTTGCCGCCGTTGCGGGTTTGCAGCTGCCCCGGTTCAAGATGACGGACAGGTTTTGCGCGCTGCAGCCCATCCGCCGGGCAAGCTCGGAATAGCTGCCCAGGCCAGACCTGGACAAAGCAACATCTACGTTTGTACGGTTGATTTTCACGATATCACCTCATTCTACAAATTCCACAATAAATACGACAAACGTTTTACATGATTGATTATATCACACGTTTGTAATATGTCAAGCAAAATTTATTACTTTTGTTTGACTTTTATTGAAGGGTGTGTTATAGTTTCTTTAGGAGTATAGGAGGGATGCCACATGACAATCGGTGACAGCATCAAACGAATCAGAACACAAAAAGGCATGACGCAAAAGCAGTTGGGTGATTTGATGGGCGTCAGCGTCCAGACGGTCAGCGCCTATGAATCCGGGCGGCGACGGCCTAAAATGGAGACAATTGATCGCTTTGCATATGCGTTGGGCGTTTCACTTCATGAGTTGATATCAGGCGTTGACTATCTGCCCAATGAAGAAGTTCCCACACAAGGTTTTTCGCCAAAGTATGATATAGAAGTAATGGCGACCTGGGCAAAAGAAGCAAAACGCATTGCAAAAAGTGGAAGCGAAGAAGAGTGGATAGCCTTCAGGGAAAAAATGGAAAATGCCATGTCTGATTTGTACGATGCAGCTCTTCTTTCCGTTTTTCGTACCTTGTCAGACGTCAACAAGCAAAAGGCGATTTCCTATTGTGAGGGATTGGCCGCAACGCAGCCGAATTATGAATTTGCAGATACCGCTATCCCGCCGGAAGTAAGAGAAGAACTTGATAAAAAAGACGAAGAGTTGGAAGCAGAATGGGAGAAGGAAGAAAAAGAACGGTATGAGAAAGAAAATCATGAAAACGCTCTATCCCAGCCCCCCAGGAAGAAACCGGCCGATTCTGCCCCCGAAACCAGCCCCGACGCGCCCGAAACGGATTAAAGTCAGAATAAAGTCATTTTGGTCACAATAAAGTCATGACGTACGCCCGGCGGGAGCAAAGCGAAAAGCGATGATAAAACGACGTTTTTGCAGCGTGCAGGGAATAAAGTCATTAAAGTCATTAAAGTCAGGCGGGTTTCGAGATAGAGAGGAGGAAAACCGCAATGGCCAGCATCAAAGAGAAAACCGACGCGAAGGGCCGCACCGTCTACCAGGTGCAGGCATCGGACGGCAGGGGCCGCCGGGTGTGGCGCACCTTCCGGCCTGAACCCACCTGGAGCGCCAAAACCACCCGGCGGGAGCTGCGCAAGTTCGCCGCACAGCTGGAAAACGAGCTCAAAGGCGGGCAGGCGCTCACCAAAGCGGAGCGCCACGAGGAGGCCCGCCGCCAGGCCGCCCAGGCGGCAAAGGTGCAGACCTTCCGCCAGTATATAGACTGCGTTTGGATGCCCCAGAAGCGCGCCACAGGGGCACGCAGCAGCGTCCGGGCGTATGAGGTCAATCTGCGGCTGCACATCCTGCCCGCGCTGGGGGACAGCCTGCTGGCCGAGATCACCCCGCCCATGATCACGGCCCTGTTTTACCGGCTGCAGGCGGAAGGGCTTGCAGAAAAAACGCTGCATCTGATTTGGAACATCACGGGTGAAATTTTCAGCACAGCCGTTCAGGACGAGATACTGGACCACAGCCCCATGACGAAAGCCCGCCGCCCGGCGGCGTCCAAAGACGCCATCGTGGACCGGCAGGCGCTGGCATACACGGCGGAAGAGCTACAGCACATTCTGGAGGCCATCCGGCAGGAGCCGCTTGTCTGGCGGGCGCTGGCGCTGTTGCTGGCCATGACCGGCCTTCGCCGGGGGGAGGCCTGCGGCCTGCAATGGGACTGTGTGGACTTCGCCACCGGGCAGATCACGGTCAAGCGGAACGTACAGCCCTGCAAGGGCGGCGTCTACGTCACCACCCCCAAAACCGGCAGGGAACGCACCGTCCTGGCCCCGCCCGACGTGCTGGACCTTTTGCGCCAGCTGCGGCAGGAACAGCCGGTCACGGTACGGTGGGTGTTTGCCCGGCCCCGCTCCACCGAACCGATTAACCCGAACAGCGTTACCAACCATTTCCGGCAGATGGGCAGGCGCTACGGGCTGGAGGACTTTCACCCCCACAAGCTGCGCCACACCTTCGCCAGCGTCGCCATAGAGCGCGGGGCGGACGTGGCCGCCGTCTCCCAGTGCCTGGGGCACTCCACCATAGCGACCACCCTGGCCGTTTACACGCACACCAACCAGGAGGCCACCCGCCGGGCCGCCTCAAAGGTCTGGGAAGCCATCCAGCCGCCCCGGCAAGAGGAAAAGAAGGCATAAAGAGCACCCCAAAACGGTACAAACAGCAGGACGCCAGCCCCACGCGGGACCGGCGTCCTTTTCTGCTTGGGGGCCTCACTGCCCAGCATCGCCCGGCGGCGTCCGGGATTTTGACCGCAACCAAAACCGCAACATTGACCAGAAAAACCGCAACATGACCAGACAGGCCGAGAGAGCACAAGACGGAACGAGTTTTGGAAATATGATTGATATAACGATAAATTAGACGGTAAATTTTCCCACATTTTGGAATCAGACGACACGAGAAAACACGGTATCATTTAATGCAAACTTTACAATTCGCCCGCCTCCTGTGCAAAAAAAGTGCTTGACTTCACTGCCGCAGCGTGATACAATAAACCCAGTTTTATCAAACCCATATGCGTTGACGGGGAGAAATCGGGTCCCAGTCCCGCTTGCAGAGAGCCGCCGGGTGGTGCGAGGCGGCGCGGGCGTTCCCGGCTACTGGCCCCTGAGCAGCAAGGCTGAACGGTCATTCCCCAGTAGGCTTTGACGGATGCCCACCGTTACAGGGGCAGCGATTCGCGCGCTGCGCTGATCGTGTCGAGTGGCCGCATCATCTGCGGCAAAGAGAGTGGTACCACGGGCCGCCTTGTAAAAGAACTACAGGCTCTCGTCTCTCAGGGCTTTTCGCCTTGAAAGACGAGGGCCTTTTTCGTATTTTTTTTCACAGCCTTCAGGAGGAGAACCGCTATGATGGACGCCACCAAGTACGCACCCGGATACTACCCCGCACCCGCCGGCTACGACAACTGGGTCAAGAAGGACCACATCGAACAGGCCCCCGCCTTTTGCAGCGTGGATCTGCGGGACGGCAACCAGGCCCTGATCGTGCCCATGAGCCTGGAAGAAAAGATCGAGTTCTTCCAGATGCTGGTCCGGATCGGCTTCAAGGAGATCGAGGTGGGCTTCCCCGCCGCCAGCGAGACCGAGTATGAGTTCCTGCGGGTGCTGATCGAGCGGAACATGATCCCCGAGGACGTCACCGTCCAGGTGCTGACCCAGTGCCGCGACCACATCATCCGCCGCACCTTCGAGGCGGTCAAGGGGGCGCCCCGGGCCGTCATCCACTTCTACAACTCCACCTCGGTGGCCCAGCGGGAGCAGGTGTTCCACAAGTCCAAAGAGGAGATCAAGCAGATCGCCACCGACGGCGCCCGGCTGGTCAAGCAGCTCAGCGAGGAGTACGAGGGCAACTTCCTGTTCGAGTACAGCCCCGAGAGTTTCACCGGCACCGAGCCCGACTATGCGCTGGAAGTCTGCAACGCCGTCATCGACATCATGCAGCCCACCCCCGACCGGCCCATGATCATCAACCTGCCCGTCACGGTGGAGATGAGCATGCCCCACGTCTACGCCAGCCAGATCGAGTACTGCTCGGCCCACCTCCACAGCCGGGACAGCGTCATCCTCTCCACCCACCCCCACAACGACCGGGGCACCGGCGTGGCCTGCGCCGAGCTGGCCGTCCTGGCGGGGGCCCAGCGGATCGAGTGCTGCCTGTTCGGCAACGGCGAGCGCACCGGCAACGTGGACGCTGTCACCCTGGCCATGAATATGTACAGCCACGGCGTGGACCCCAAGCTGGACTTTTCGGACATGCCCGCCATCTGCGAGCTGTATGAGCGGGTGACCCGGATGCACGTCTACGAGCGGACCCCCTACGCGGGCCAGCTGGTGTTCGCGGCCTTCTCGGGCAGCCACCAGGACGCCATCGCCAAGGGCATGGCCTACCGCAAGGCCATCGGCGAGCACCGCTGGACCTGCCCCTACATCCCCATCGACCCCCACGACATCGGCCGAACCTACGACGCCGACGTCATCCGCATCAACAGCCAGAGCGGCAAGGGCGGCATCGGCTTTGTGCTGGAGCAGAACTACGGCTACAACCTGCCCCCCAAGATGCGGGAGGACCTGGGCTACAAGGTCAAGGCCGTCTCCGACCACAGCCACAAGGAGCTGTCCGCCGCCGAGGTCTGCCGCATCTTTGAGCAGGAATACCTCAACAAGCAGAAGCCCTTCAACGTGGCGGAGGCCCACTTCATCCAGAAGAGCGGCATCACCGCTTCGGTCACCCTGGAGATGAACGGCGCCACCCGCGAGGTGGTGGCCATCGGCAACGGCCGCCTGGACGCTGTGGCCAACGCCATCCAGACCGCCACCGGCATGGACTTCCACCTGGAGCAGTATGCTGAGCACAGCCTGGACGGCGGGTCCACCTCCCGGGCCGCCTCGTATGTGGGGCTGGTCTGGGGCGACGGCACCGCCACCTGGGGCGCCGGCACCGATACCGACATCATCGTGGCCGGCATCCGCGCCCTGGTCTCGGCCATCAACAACAAGTAAGCAGCCAAAAACATACCAATGGAGGAGAACCGTATCATGGGAATGACTCTGACGCAGAAGATCCTTGCACACCATGCCGGCCTCGACCAGGTCAAGGCGGGCCAGCTCATCAACGCCAAACTGGACATCGTCCTGGGCAACGACATCACCACCCCGGTGGCCATCAACGAGTTCGAGAAGGCCGGTTTTGACGGCGTGTTCGACAAAGAGCGGGTGGCCATCGTCCTGGACCACTTCGTCCCCAACAAGGACATCAAGAGCGCCACCCAGTCCAAGCAGTGCCGGGAGTTTGCCAACAAGTACGACATCCTCAACTTCTACGACGTGGGCCAGATGGGCATCGAGCACGCCCTGCTGCCCGAAAAGGGCATCGTCACCGCCGGCGACTGCGTCATCGGCGCGGACAGCCACACCTGCACCTACGGCGCCCTGGGGGCCTTTTCCACCGGCGTGGGCTCCACCGATATGGCGGCGGGCATGGCCACCGGCATGGCCTGGTTCAAGGTGCCTGCGGCCATCCGCTTCGTCCTCACCGGCAGCCTGCCCGAGCGGGTCTCGGGCAAGGACCTGATCCTCTCCATCATCGGCCGGATCGGCGTGGACGGCGCGCTGTACAAATCCATGGAGTTCACCGGCCCGGGGGTGGCCTCCCTCTCGATGGACGACCGGCTGTGCATTTGCAACATGGCCATCGAGGCCGGCGCCAAGAACGGCATCTTCCCGGTGGACGATGTGACCAAAGCCTACCTGGCCGGCCGCAGCCAGCGCGAGCCCGTCTACTACGAGGCCGACCCCGACGCCGAGTACGAGCAGACCATCGAGATCGACCTGTCCGGGCTGGAGCCCACCGTCAGCTATCCCCACCTGCCCGAGAACACCCACCCCGCCAGCGAGGGCGGCAGCATCCGCATCGACCAGGTGGTGATCGGCAGCTGCACCAACGGCCGCCTGGAGGACATGGAGGCCGCCTACAACATCCTCAAGGGCCGGCACATCGCCAAGGGGGTGCGGGGCATCATCATCCCCGCCACCATGGCCGTCTATAAGGAGTGCATCCTCCGGGGCTGGACCGAGGCCTTTATCGACGCGGGCTGCATCGTGTCCACCCCCACCTGCGGGCCCTGCCTGGGCGGCTATATGGGCATCCTGGCCGAGGGCGAGCGGTGCGTGTCCACCACCAACCGCAACTTTGTGGGCCGGATGGGCCATGTGAAGAGCGAGGTCTACCTGGCCAGCCCGGCCACCGCCGCCGCCAGCGCCCTGACCGGCTTCATCACCGACCCGCGCACCGTTTGAGAGGAGGAGCACTGTCATGAACGCGAAAGGACACGTTTTCAAATACCCGGACAACGTCGATACCGACGTCATCATCCCCGCCCGCTACCTGAACACCCAGGACCCCAAAGAGCTGGCCTCCCACTGCATGGAGGACATCGACAAGAGCTTTGTCGCACGGGTGCAGCCCGGGGACGTGATGGTGGGCGGCTGGAACTTTGGCTGCGGCTCCAGCCGGGAGCACGCCCCCCTGTGCATCAAGACCAGCGGCATCTCGGTGGTCATCGCCAAGAGCTTTGCCCGCATCTTCTACCGCAACAGCATCAACATCGGCCTGCCCATCCTGGAGTGCCCGGCGGCGGCCGACGCCATCGCGGCGGGGGACCTGGTGAGCGTGGATTTTGACACCGGCGTCATCACCGACGAGACCACCGGCGCCACCTTCCAGGCTGAGCCCTTCCCGCCCTTCATCCAGGAGATCATCGCCGCCGGCGGCCTGATGAACTCCATCCGCGCCAGGCAGTAAGGAGGGACCGCACATGGAAAAGAACATCGCCGTCATCTGGGGCGACTGCGCCAGCCCCGAGATCGTCCGCCAGGCCCTGCGGGTGCTGGACAAAGTAGCCGAAAAGTTCGGCCACACCTTCCACTACATCGACACCGCCATGGGCGGCGAGGCCATCGACAAATACGGCGACCCGCTGCCCCAGCACGAGCTGGACAAGTGCCTGGCCGCCGACAGCGTCCTGCTGGGGGCGGTGGGCGGCCCCAAGTGGGAGGGCCTGCCCGGCGCCCAGCGCCCCGAAAAGGGCCTGCTGCGGCTGCGGGCCGGGATGGGCCTGTACTCCAACAGCCGCCCTGCCAAAATCTGGCCCCAGCTGGCCCCGGCCAGCCCCCTCAAGCCCGAGATCGTGGCCAAGGGCATCGACTTCATCATCGTGCGGGAGCTGACCGGCGGCGTCTACTTTGGCGAGCACCGCACCGACACCCTGCCCAGCGGCGAAAAGCAGGCGGTGGACATCATGCCCTACACCGAGCACGAGATCGAGCGGATCGGCCGCATCGGCTTTGAGACGGCCCGCAAGCGCCGCAAAAAGCTGTGCTGCGTGGACAAGGCCAACGTGCTGGACACCAGCCGCCTGTGGCGCGCGGTGATGCACCGGCTGAAGGACGAGTACCCCGACGTGGCGTACAGCGAGATGTTCGTGGACAACTGCGCCATGCAGATCGTCAAGGACCCGGCCCAGTTCGACGTCATCGTCACCGAAAATATGTTCGGCGACATCCTCTCGGACGAGGCCTCCATGATCACCGGTTCCATCGGGATGATCCCCTCCTCCTCGCTGGGGGACGGCACCCGGGGCCTGTACGAGCCCATCCACGGCTCAGCCCCCGACATCGCAGGGCAGGACAAGGTCAACCCCACCGCCTGCATCCTGTCCGCCGCCATGATGCTGCGCTACAGCTTCGGCATGGCGGCCGAGGCCGACTGCATCGAGGCCGCCGTGGGCAAGGTGCTGGACAAGGGCCTGCGCACCGCCGACAATATGTCGGAGGGCTGCACCTGCCTGGGCTGCGCCGCCATGGGCGACGCCATCCTGGCGGAAATGTAAAAACAAAAGGTCCCCCGCTCTGTGGGCCAAAGCCGGAGCGGGGGACTTGCTGTGTCTCAACAAAGGAACAGGGAGCTGCATTGCTGCAGCCCCCCATTGACGATATTTGGCGGGTGTGCCCTTTCCCGCATTTCTTTTGGCCCAAAGGGCGTGTAGCAGCACGGTCTCTACTTCAAATATCATCTTATCCTATGTATATTATACCAGAATCATTCCCGCTTGTAAAGCAACGGATATTTTTCCATATTTTTGGGACGCTGTAAAGAAATGACGGCAAACTGTGTTGAAATTGTCTCATTTGACAAATCACAAATTTTGAACTATACTGTTCACGATCAACGTTTTCTGACGGAAAAGGAAAGAAGCGGGGCCCTGCGCCCTGCCCGGAAAAAGAGAGGGACCATCATGCTGACACTGGACAAAATCTACCACGCCGCCTTCGTGCTGCGGGATGTGGCGCGGCGCACCGACCTGATCGAGGCCCCGCACCTGTCCCGCCACGGCGGCCAGCTCTACCTCAAGACCGAGAACCTGCAGGTGACCGGCAGCTTCAAGGTGCGGGGGGCCTATTACAAGATCAGCCAGCTTTCCCCCGAGGAGCGGGCCAAAGGGGTCATTGCCTGCTCGGCGGGCAACCATGCCCAGGGCGTGGCCCTGGCCGCCACCCGGATGGGCATCCGGAGCATCGTCTGCATGCCGGACGGCGCCCCCATCATGAAGGTGGAAAACACCAAGAACCTGGGCGCGGAGGTCTGCCTGGTGCCCGGCACCTACGACGACGCCCACGACTACGCGGTCAGCCTCCAGGCCGAGACGGGCATGACCTTCATCCACCCTTACGACGACGAGCTGGTCATTGCCGGGCAGGGGACCATCGGCCTGGAGATCCTGGACCAGCTGCCCGACCTGGATGCGGTGATCGTCCCCATCGGGGGCGGCGGGCTGATCGCGGGCATCGCCTTCACCATCAAGAGCCTGCGGCCCGACGTCAAGGTCTACGGCGTCCAGGCGGCGGGGGCCCCCAGCATGTATCTGTCGGTGCGGGATCACCGCTACCAGACCCTGGACACCGCCGCCACCTTTGCCGACGGCATCCAGGTCAAGACCCCCGGCGAGCTGACCTATGAGCTGTGCGAAAAATACGTGGACGAGGTGGTCACCGTCAGCGAGGACGAGATCGCCGCGGCCATCCTGTCCCTGATGGAGAACCAGAAGCTGGTGGCCGAGGGCGCCGGCGCAGTGCCGGTGGCGGCGGCCCTCTTCGACAAGCTGCCCATCCAGGGCAAAAAGGCGGTGTGCGTGCTGTCCGGCGGCAACATCGACGTGAACATCCTCAGCCGGGTCATCACCCGGGGCCTGATCATGAGCGGCCGCAAGGCCAACCTGACCATCGCCCTGGAGGACAAGCCCGGCCAGCTGACCCGGGTGTCCAGCATCGTGGCCGAGTGCGGCGGCAATGTGGTGTCGGTCCAGTACGACGGCTCCGACCCCAACATGCCCATTTCCAGCTGCTTCCTCAAGCTGGGCATGGAGACCCGCGACGCCGCCCAGATCGAGCAGATCCGGACCGAGCTGTCCAAAGCCGGCTTCCAGCTGGTGAACGAACGCACCTGAGGCGGCCCCGCCGCCCTGCAAGAAAGGAGCTTTTGCCATGAATGTGATCTCCACTTCCAACGCGCCCGCCGCCATCGGGCCTTACAGCCAGGCCCTCGACCTGGGGGACCTGGTGTTCGTCTCGGGCCAGCTGCCCGTGGACCCCGCCACCGGCCGGATGCCCGACACGGTGGAGGCCCAGGCCGCCCAGAGCCTGGCCAACCTCCGGGCCATCCTGGCCGAGGCCGGCCTGACCATGGCCCATGTGGTCAAGACGGTGATCTTCCTGGCGGACATCAACGATTTTGCCGCCGTCAACGGCGTGTACGCCCAGGCGTTCGCCCAGCCCTATCCCGCCCGCAGCTGCGTGCAGGTGGCGGCCATCCCCAAGGGGGCCCGGCTGGAGATCGAGTGCATCGCCCGGCGCTGAGCAACACAGGCAAGGCAAAAGCCCTGCGGAGAACGCGGATGCGTTTTCCACAGGGCTTTTTGTCGGTTCAGGCGGCGCTCTGGGCCGGGGCGGAGGGGGCGGAGGGGGCGGAGGCGGCCGCTTCGCTGGCGGCGGCGCCCTCCGTGGTCTCGGCCGTCTCCTCCGGGGCGACGATCCGGCTGTGGGCCACATGGGTGCGCAGGTAGTCCACCCAGGCGGTGTAGCCCTCGGGCTTCAGGTGGTAGCCGTCGGGCTGGGCGTATTCAGCCCGCAGGTCGCCGTTTTCGTCGGCCAGCACCTCCCACAGGTCCAGGAAATAGCAGCCCTTTTCCACCGCCAGGGCGGCCAGGTCGTTGTTCACCTGGATGAACCGCTCGGCGTACATCCCGCTGTGGCGGGCGTCGGCGGACACTTCGGGCCGCACCGGCGTGATGGACTGGACGTAGATGTCGGCGTCGGGCAGCAGCTCCCGGATGCGGTCCAGCATCAGCCCGTAATAGTTCAGGAAGCTGGAGTAATCCCGGTCCTGGGTCAGGACGTTGGTGCCCAGCAGGATGTAGACCGACTGGGGCGCATAGGACACCAGGGCGTCCAGCGGCACCTCCTCCACGCCGTCCACCCGCTTGCAGGTGGAGCCGTTGACCACCGCGCTGGGTCCCACCCCGCGGTACGCGCAGTAGTGGGCGTTGGGCAGGCCGGTGTCGTAGATCTGCATCCCCTGGGTGATGCTGTCCCCCAGAAAGACTGCGGTGTCAAAAAAGCTCAGGTCCACCGGCTGGGCCTCGGTGGCCGGCATGGAGGCCAGCCGGAAATCCATCGCGGTGGTCACGCCGTCGGCCAGCTTCTGGACGGTCAGGCTGGTCTGCCGGGTGTAGCTGAGGGTGCGCCACTCGGCGCTGGGCAGGGCCTGCTCCAGCAGGGTGGCCTGGGGCTCGCTGCGGCTGGGCGGGGTGGGGTAGAGCTGGCGCCACAGCACCCATACGCCGCACAGCAGCACCAGCAGCACCAGCGCCAGAAAGGTGGTGAACATCCTGCGCCAGCGCCTGTGCAGCACGTGGCGGCGGTATTCCTGATAATCTGCCATAGGCAGCACCTCCTTGCCCCGGCGGGGGGCGGTTCGTCATGGTTCTGCTTTTATTATAGCGGTTTGCAGGCCCGGGCGCAAGCGGCAGATGCAAGTCTGGAAAGCCGGGCGGCTTTATGCTATACTTATAAAATAAGACCATGAGACGCCCCGGCTGGCCCGGCGGCAGGAATCCTTTTACAGAAAGCAGGTATCACCCCATGCGCACAGACCCTTCGCTGCACTATCTGGACAACGCGGCCACCACCATGGTGGACCCCGCGGTGGCCGAGGTCATCCACGACGCCATGCTCCGGCACTGGGCCAACCCCTCCTCCCTTTACCCGCCGGGTGCGGAGAGCGAGGCCGCCCTGAACCATGCCCGGGCGGCCCTGGCCCGCACCATCGGCTGCAAGAGCCGGGAGTTTTACTTCACCTCCTGTGGCAGCGAGGGGAACAACCTGGCCCTGCTGGGCGGGGCGCGCAGCCGCACCTTTGGCAAAAAGATCCTCTGCTCGGGGTTTGAGCATCCCAGCGTCCGCCGCCCGCTGGAGGCGCTGGCCGGCTCGGGCTGGCAGGTGGAGTTCGTGCCGCCCGCCGCCGACGGCAGCCTGGACGTGGACCGGCTGCTGGAGCGGGTGGACCGGGCCACCATCCTGGTGGCCTGCATGATGGTGAACAACGAGACCGGGGCCCGCTGCGATGTGGAAAAGCTGGCCCGGGAGACCAAAGCCCTGAACAGCCGCACCATGGTCCACGTGGACGGCGTCCAGGCCTGGATGCGGCTGCCGGTCCGGCTGGAGGGCAGCGGCATCGACAGCTTCACGGTCAGCGGCCACAAGATCCACGCCCCCAAGGGGGTGGGCGGGCTGTACCTCAGCGACAGGCTGGTCCAGAGCTTTCAGCCCCCCTACCTGGGCGGCGAGCAGGAGCGGGGGCTGCGCCCCGGCACCGAGAACCTGCCCTACGCCCTGGGGCTGGAGGCGGCGGCCCGCAAACTGGCCCCCGACCTGGCCGGGCGCGCCAGCCACATCCGGGCCCTGAACCAGCGGCTGCGGGCGGGGCTGGCCGCCTTCCCCACCGTGGAGATCAACAGCCCGGCGGACGCGGTGCCCGAAATTTTGAACTTCAGCGAGAACAAGGTCAAAAGCGAGACCATGCTGGCCTGGCTGGCCGAGGCGAAGATCTACGTCTCGTCGGCCTCCGCCTGCGGCCGGGGCGAGCCCAGCCACACCCTGGAAGCCATGGGCCGCCCGGCCAAAGCGGTGGACACCGCCATCCGGGTGTCCTTCTGCGCCGGGAACACCGAGGAGGACGTGGACGCCTTCCTCGAGCGGTTCGAGGCGGGGATGAAGCAGCTGCAGGGGATCTGACCGGCTGAGAAAGCGACGTTTGACGATCATTACGGGCGCGCCCCGGCCCCGCGGGCCGGCCAGCGCCATCACAGAGAGGAATACAGGATGCAGGATATGCAGGAAGTTATCATCGGCTACCAGGGGGAGATGTCCCTCAAGGGGCTGAACCGGAATCAGTTTGAATCTGCCACCATCAAGATCCTGCGCTACCGCGTCAAGGACGCGGGGCGCTTCCGGATCTGGTGCGCGCAGTCCACCTTCTACATCGAGCCGGAGGACGCCGAAGCCGACCTGGACCTGGCCTTTGCCCGGGTGTCCAAAGTGTTCGGCCTGGCGGCGGTCAGCCGCAGCGCCGTCTGCGAAAAGGACTTCGGCGCCATTTGCCAGACCGCCGAAAGCTATCTGGGGGCCGCCCTGGCCCGGGCCAAAACCTTCAAGGTGGAGGCCCGCCGGGCGGACAAGACCTTCCCCATGGACAGCCCCGCCCTGATGCGGGAGCTGGGGGCCTATCTGCTGGAGCGCAACCCCCGCCTGAAGGTGGACGTCCACGATCCCGACTGCAAGGTCATCGTGGAGATCCGGGACCGGGGGGCCTACGTCCACGGGCCCAAAGTCCCCGGCGAGGGGGGCCTGCCGGTGGGCACCAGCGGCCGGGCGCTGAATATGCTGTCCGGCGGCATCGACAGCCCGGTGGCCGCCTACCGGATGGCCAAGCGGGGCCTGGCGCTGGACCACATCCATTTCGCCTCGCCCCCCTACACCTCCGAGCGGGCCCGCCGCAAGGTGATCGCCCTGGCCCAGCACACCAGCGTCTACACCGGCAGCTGCAACCTGTTCGTGGTGCCCTACACCCGCCCCCAGGAGTGCATCCGGGACAACGCCCCGCCCATGCTGTTCACCGTGCTGATGCGCCGCAGCATGATGCGGATCGCCGGCCAGATCGCCCGGCGGCAGGGCTGCGAGGCCCTGATCACCGGCGAGAGCCTGGCCCAGGTGGCCAGCCAGACCGTCCAGGCCATCCGCTGCACCGACGCCGCCCAGGACCTGCCGGTGCTGCGGCCCCTGATCGGGATGGACAAGACCGAGATCATCGAGACGGCCCGCCGCATCGGCACCTTTGAGACCAGCATCCTGCCCTACGAGGACTGCTGCACCATCTTTACGCCGCCCCATCCCAAGCTGCGCCCCACCCTGGAAGAGGTGCTGGAGGCCGAGGCCGCCATGCCGGACCTGCCCGGCCTGGAGGCCGAAGCGGCGGCGGAGGCCGAGCGGGTGCGCATCCGCATCGACGACGAGCCCGAAGTGTAAGGAGGCAGAGCCATGACCGCAGAGATCATCAGCGTGGGCACCGAGCTGCTGCTCGGCAACATCCTGAACACCAACGCCCAGTTCCTCAGCCAGGAGCTGGCGGCCCTGGGCATCACCGTCCAGCGGCAGAGCACCATCGGGGACAACCACGACCGCCTGGCCGAGTGGGTGGAGGCGGCCAAAGCCCGGGCGGACCTGCTGGTCTTTACCGGGGGGCTGGGCCCCACCGCCGACGACCTGACCAAAGAGACGGTGGCCGCCTGCTATGGGGACAGCCTGACCTTCGACCCCGAGGAGTGGGAGAAGATCACCTCCTTCTTCGCCCGGATGGGCCGGCAGACCACCCCCAACAACCGCAAACAGGCCATGGTGCCGGTCCACGGCCAGAAGATCCCCAACGCCCACGGCACCGCGCCGGGGGCCTGGTTCGAGCAGGAGGGCCGCTGCGCCGTCCTGATGCCGGGGGTGCCCGCCGAGATGAAGGCCATGTGGGCCGAACAGGTGCGCCCCCGCCTGCTGGCGAGGCAGAACTGCACCCTGCACTCCCTGACGCTGCGGGTGCTGGGGGGCGAAAGCGACATCGAATACCGGGTGCGCGGCCTGCTGAAAAACGAAAACCCCACCGCCGCCATCTACTGCAAGACCGGCGAAAGCGAGATCCGGATCACCGCCCGGGCCGCCAGCGACCAGGACGGGGCGCAAATGTGCCGGGCATATGCCAAAAAGTTCTATGATCTGCTGGGGGACGCGGTGTATGATGAAGATGTGCCGGGGCTGGCCCACACGGTGGTCCACACCCTGGCGGCCAGGGGGCTGACCCTTTCCACCGCCGAAAGCTGCACCGGCGGCATGATCGCCCAGCAGCTGACGGGGGTGCCGGGGGCCAGCGACGTCTTTGGCTACGGCTTTGTCACCTACTGGGAGCAGGCCAAGGCCAGGCTGCTGGGGGTGAACCCGGCGGTCATCGAACGGTACAACGTGGTGTCGGGGCCGGTGGCCGCCCAGATGGCCCGGGGGGCCCGGGCGGCGTCCGGGTCAGACCTGGCGGTGGCCGTCACCGGCCTGGCCGGGCCCGGGGGCGGGGACGCCGTCCGCCCGGTGGGCACCGTCTACATCGCCGGGGCGGCCGGGACAAGCGTCTTTGTGGAAAAGTTCCACTACGTCCGCCCGGACCGGGAAAACACCCGGGCCCGGGCCGCCCACGCAGCCCTGGAGCTGGCGCTGCGGCTGGCCCAGGGCAAAGCGCCGGCAGGCTGCTACCGCATCGACGCGGCGGCCTGCAGCGACCCGGCGGCCCTGGCCGCCCTGGACGGGGCGCTGATCCTATAACGACAAGCAGGGGGGAACGAGGATGGCAGCAGCAAGCGAGAGCCGGGTGCTTCGGTTCTTCGGGGTGGAGGAGGCGCAGGTGCGGCAGGCCGCGTCCGGCCTGGCGGGGCGGTGCAGCCTGGCCCGGATCGAGACGCGGGCCCAGGGGGCCGAGACCCTGCTGGCCCTGACTGCGCCCCCTTCCGCCCTGCGGAAAGCCGAGGGCCTGCTGGCCCGGACCTTTCCGGGCGGGCTGTACGGCGCGGGGGGCGACACCCTGGCCCGGTGCGCCGCCCGGGCGCTGGTCCAGCGTGACCGGCTGCTGGCCTGCGCCGACACCCTGGCCCTGGACCTGCTGGCCCCCCGGCTGGAGGGGCAGGCAGGGGTGGACGCCTGCTTCGACTTTGGGGCGGGCAGCTGCGCCGACCCCGCCGCCCTGGCCAGGATCGAGGCCGGGGCGCGCCGCTGCCAGGGCCCCGGCCCTTCGGAGCCGGTGTGGGACGAGCTGTGCCGGCTGCGGGCCGCCCTCCGGGTGACCCACGCCGACTTTGTGGCCGGGGCCATCCCACTGCCGGAGGGGACCCTGACCGCCGTAGCGGGCCGCCGGGGCAGCTGGCTGTACCGGGTCCCGGCGGGGGACAACCCCGCCCTCTGGCTGCTGGACCTGGTCCGCCGGGCCGCTTTGGGATGCCCCCAGGCCCCGGGGGTCAGCTTCACCCTCCACGGGGACCGTCCCGCCCTGGCGGCGGACCGCCCGGCCCTGCAGCTGCCCGCCGCCGCGCCCTCGGCCGCCGCGCTGGAAGCCGCCCTGGCCGCCCGCCCGGAGCAGGAGCCTGCCGCGGCCCTGCCCCACCGCAGCCGCTGGCCGGCGCGGCTGGCGTTCCTGCTGCTGGTGCTGGCAGCGGTGGGCCTGGCGGCCGCCTTCCGCCTCACCGGCGGCGACCTGGCCGCCCTGCCCGAGGTGCTGCGCAGCCTGCCCGAGGGCCCGGGGATGCCGGCCCATTCCGGCGCCACCCTGCTGTGAGCGCAAAAAATCAGCTCCCTCAGCCGCATGGCTGAGGGAGCTGTTTTGCTGTGCAGGTTATCCGCTTATTTCTTGGGGTACAGGTCGGGGTGGTACTGCTGGCAGGTGCACTTTTTCCACTTGAGGCCGCTGCCGCAGGGGCAGGGATCGTTGCGGCCGATCTTGCCCACCCGCACCGGCTTGTTGGCCGCGCCGGCCACCTGGCCGGCTGCTGCCGCCTTGGCGCCGGCGCTCTGGCCGGTCAGTTTCTGGCGCAGGGCCGCCACGTCGGCCTGGTTGGCGGGGCCGGGGTTGGCCGCGCCCAGAGGGGCGGCAGGCTGCGCCTGGGGGGCCGGTGCCGGCTGGGCAGCCGGGGCGGCCTTGGGGGCGGGCTGGGCCGGGGTCTGCGGCTGCTGGGCGGGCTTGGGCTGCACCGGGCGCACCTCGATCATCAGCAGCATCTTGACGGTGTCCTCCCGGATGGAGTCCACCATCTGGTCGAACATGTCAAAGCCCTCGATGCGGTATTCCACCACCGGGTCTTTCTGGCCGTAGCTGCGCAGGGAGATGCCCTTGCGCAGCTGGTCCATGTTGTCGATGTGGTCCATCCAGTAGCGGTCGACGCAGCGCAGCAGGCAGATGCGCTCCAGCTCCCGCATCAGGGGCGCGCCGTAGCGGGCTTCCTTGTCGGCAAAGACTTTCATGCCGCGGTCGTAAAGGGTGTCGGCCACCCCCTGGGCGGTCAGGCCGGCCAGCTCGCTGTCGGTGTAGTGGAAGTCGCTGTCGGTGGTCAGCCAGCCGTTGTAGTGGCGGCGGAGGGCGGCAAAGTCCCAGGTGGCCTTGTCCTCGCCCGCCAGGAAGAGGGCGCAGCTGCTGTCCACGTTGTCCCGCAGCATCTTGTGGATGTCGGGGCTGACGTCCTCGCCGTCCAGCACCTTGTGGCGCTGGCCATAGATGATCTCGCGCTGCTGGTTCATGACGTCGTCGTAGCGCAGCACGTTTTTGCGGATCTCGAAGTTGCGGCCCTCCAGCTTTTTCTGGGCGCTCTCGATGGTGGAGGTGATCATCCGGGTCTCGATGGGGGTGTCCTCGTCCAGGCCCATGGAGTTCATCAGGTTCTGGACCCGCTCGCCTCCAAACAGGCGCATCAGGTCGTCCTCCAGGCTGAGGTAGAAGCGGGAGGCGCCGGGGTCGCCCTGACGGCCGGCGCGGCCCCGCAGCTGGTTGTCGATGCGGCGGCTCTCGTGCCGCTCGGTGCCGATGATGAACAGGCCGCCGGCCTCCCGGACCTGCTGGGCCTCCTCGGCAATCTCGTCCTTATACTGGCGGTACAGCTCGTCGAAGCGGGCCCGGGCGGCCAGGATGTGGGGGTCGGTGGTGTCGCCGTGGCCGTCGGCCTCGATCAGCAGGGCCTCCACCTGCTCGGGCAGGGCGTCCTGGGGGGCGTCGGGGTTCAGCAGCTTTTCGCAGAACTGCTCTTTGCGCATCTGGGCCTTGGCCATGAACTCGGCGTTGCCGCCCAGCATGATGTCGGTGCCGCGGCCGGCCATGTTGGTGGCGATGGTGATGGCGCCCTTTTTGCCGGCCTGGGCCACGATCTCGGCTTCGCGCTCGTGGTTCTTGGCGTTCAGGACGTTGAAGTCCTTCGTCCGCTTTTGCAGCATCTTGGCCAGGATCTCGCTCTTCTCCACGCTGACGGTGCCCACCAGCACCGGCTGGCCCTTGGCGTGGCACTCCATCACCTGGTCGATGACGGCGCGGTACTTGCCGGCCACGGTGGAGTAGACCACGTCGGGGTAGTCTTTGCGGATGTTGGGCTTGTTGGTGGGGACGGTGACGATGTTCAGGCCGTAGATCTCGGTGAACTCGGTGGCCTCGGTGCGGGCTGTGCCGGTCATGCCGGCCAGCTTTTTGTACATGCGGAAATAGTTCTGGAAGGTGATGGTGGCCAGGGTCTTGCTCTCGGAGGCGATGTGGACCCCTTCCTTGGCCTCGATGGCCTGGTGCAGGCCCTCGTTGTAGCGGCGGCCGATCATCAGGCGGCCGGTGAACTCGTCCACGATGATGACCTCACCGTCCTTGACCACGTAGTCGATGTCCTTTTTCATGACGCCGTGGGCCTTGATGGCCTGCTCGATGTGGTGGACCAGGGTCATGTTCTCGGCGGCGGCCAGGTTTTCGACCTTGAAATAGTCCTCGGCCTTTTTGATGCCGCTGGCGGTCAGGGTGGCGGTCTTGTGCTTTTCGTCCACCACGTAATCGCCGTCGGCCTGGTCGTCGGCCTCCTCCTTGCTTTCCAGCTCCACCACCACGCTCTTGCGCAGGGTGCGGACGAACTGGTCCACCTGGCTGTACAGGGAGGAAGAATCCTCCCCGCGGCCCGAGATGATGAGGGGGGTGCGGGCCTCGTCGATGAGGATGGAGTCCACCTCGTCCACGATGGCGTAGGCGTGGCCCCGCTGGACCATGTTGGCCTTGTAGGTCACCATGTTGTCCCGCAGGTAATCGAAGCCGAACTCGTTGTTGGTGCCGTAGGTGATGTCGGCGTTGTAGGCCTTGCGGCGGGCTGCGCCGTCCAGCCCGGGGACGATCAGGCCCACCGTCAGCCCCAGCCAGCGGTAGAGCTTGCCCATCCACTCGCTGTCGCGCTTGGCAAGGTAGTCGTTGACGGTGACCACATGGACCCCCTCGCCCGACAGGGCGTTGAGGTAGGCGGGCAGAGTGGCCACCAGGGTCTTGCCCTCGCCGGTCTGCATCTCGGCGATGTTGGCCCGGTGGAGGGCGATGCCGCCCACCACCTGCACCGGGAAGTGCTTCATCCCCAAAACGCGCCAGGCGGCCTCGCGGCAGGTGGCAAAGGCCTCGGGCAGGATGTCGTCCAGGGTCTCGCCTTTGGCCAGGCGGTCTTTCAGGGCGGGGGTCTGGGCCTGCAGCTCGCTGTCGGACATGGCCGCATAAGTGGGCTCCAGGTCAAGGACCTTTTTGGCGATGGGATTGATCTTCTTCAGTTCGCGGTCCGAGAAGGAACCAAAGATCTTTTCTACCAGGGACATAGTTTCACCTCAAAATCGTGTGTCTATCGGAAAACGGGCGGCAAAGCAGCCCGCTGTGTCTGCTTTCACGCATCTTTTATAATACACCAAAGCGGGAAGGGGTGTCAAACATTTGGGGCGGTTTCCGGTAAATTTTCTGTGAACAGAAAAGGAAAAGCCGCTCTGCGCACGGCACAGGGCGGCAAAAAGCGATTTTACAGCAGGCCGGGCAGGTCGGCCAGGCGGTCGATGACGGTGCAGCCGGTGGCCTCCAGCCGGGGGCGGGTCTGGTGGCCGCCGGCGTAGAGGATGCACCGCACCCCCATGGCCCGGGCGGTCTCGGCGTCGTGGTCGGTGTCGCCCACCATCAGGCAGCGGGCCGGGTCGGCCCCGCTGGCGGCGATGTAGTCCCGCCCCAGCTGTACCTTGCCGGCGCCGTAGATGTCCGACAGGCCCAGCATGGCCTGGAACGCGTCCCCCAGCCCCCGGCGGGCGGCCTGCTGGGCCAGATAGTCCCGGCGGGAGACGGACAGCAGGGCCTGCCCGATGCCCCGGCCTGCCAGCGCCCGGATGACGCCGGCGGCACCCTCGGTCAGGGGGCAGGCGTCCACCCCGGCGTTGTAGCGCTGCATATAGCTCTCGGCCAGAAGGGGGAAGGGGTCGCGCCCAAAGTCGAACCCCACCCGGCGGTAATAGTCCTCGATGGGGAAGCCGAACACCGACCGGTAGGCGTCCAGGTCATACCGCTGGGGATAGCCGTATTCGTCCAGCAGCCCGTTCAGGCAGCCGCAGGAATAGGCGGCGTCGTCCATCAGGGTGCCGTTCCAGTCCCAGAAAACAAGCGAAGGTGCAGCCATGACAGCCTCCTGGAAAGGGTCAGGCGGTGCGGACGCCTTCGTCGGTGAAGGCCTGCCGCAGCCGCGGATTGCGTTCGATCAGGCGGACCAGCGCCACGCCCAGCACCCCGCAGCTGATGACCTCGCCCGCGCCCACCGAAAGGGCGTTGGCCAGGATGAGGGCCGGGGTGGCCGGCGTGTCGGAGAAAAAGACCGCGATCTCGGTGCCGACGATGACGGCGTTCCAGAGGATCGGGGGCAGGGCCGCCGGGATGGCCAGGCCGCCCACCCGGGCGTGCCGCACCGCGTAGGTGCACAGGCAGGCCAGGAAGGTGGCCAGGGTGCCAAAGACCACGTCGATCATGGTGGAGCCCAGCAGGTTGGCCAGGGCGCAGCCCAGGGTGACGCCCAGGATGTACTCGGGCCCGAAGAGGGGCAGCAGGCACAGGGCCTCGGCCACGCGCACCTGGACGGCCCCGTAAGAGAAGGGGGCCAGCCCCAGGCACAGGGCCACATAGAGGGCTGCCACCACGGCGCAGCGGGCCAATTTGCGGACGGTAAGGGTTTCCTTGTTCATAGGTACAATACTCCCAGCGGAAAGATTTTGACCTTCCGGGGCCGCCAGCCCCCGGAGGTTTGGCCCGGCGGAGACCGCCGGGGAGCCTAAAATCCTAAGTTGCTCTTTGTTACTACACTATTCGGATTTGAGGTGGCGCAAAGCGCGCCGCAGAACAGTATAGCACAAACCGGCGTTTTGGGCAAGGAACCGGCGGGCGAAAAACCGCCCGGACGGGACTTTGGGACAGTCCGACGCCCGGGCGGGGTGCTTGCCGTGGGATGGTTCAGCGCCGCTTGCCGGTGTAGGCAATGGCGATGGTGTCGGGGCCGGTGTTGGCCGAGACGACGCCGCCCAGCTCAAAGAGGGTCAGCGGCTCCTGGCCAAAGGCCTTTTTGCAGGCGCGGCGCAGGTCTTCCGCCTGTTTGATGCCGGTGTGGCCGATGATATACTCAAAATCCTCGACGCCGGCGGTGCGCTTTTTGCACAGCTCCACCATGGAGGGGATCACCTTGTCGTCGCCGCGGACCTTGCTTTCCACCACCGTTTTGCCGTCGATCAGGGTGATGATGGGGCGCAGGCCCAGCAGCTCGCCGGCAAAGGCCGCGGCAGCGGAGATGCGGCCGCTCTTTTTCATCTGGCGCAGGCTGTAGGGGCCCAGGATGACCTCCATCTGGCTCATTTTGTCGTTGAACTCATGGACGACGTGGCGCAGCTCGGCCCCGTTGCGCAGCTTGCGGGCCAGCTCGCAGACATACCAGCCGAACACCATGGAGTAGGTGTGGCTGTCCAGCAGGTGGATCTTCATCTTGTGCTCGGGGCGCTCCTCCCGCAGCATGCCCTGGGCGATGACCGCGTTGTCGTAGGTGGAAGAGCCGGTCCGGTTGATGGTGATGTGGACCACGTCGGTGTAGCCGGCGTCCACATACTCGCAGTATTTCTGGCAGAACTGGATGGGGGTGATGGCCGCGGTGGAGGGCACGCCCTTGGCCTGGCGCATCAGCTGGTAGAATTCTTCGTTGGTGCAGCTGACCCGCTCGAGGTAATCGACACCGTCCAGCAGGATGTGGAAGCTCATGATGTCTATGCCGTACTTGTCGGCCAGCGCCTGGGGGATGTCGCAGGAGGAGTCGGTCAGGATGGCGATTTTGTTCATAGTAGTCCTCATTTCCATTCGTAGTCACGCAGATGGCCGTGGTCGAGCAGTTCGGGAAAATCCCATTGACGCAGCACTTCGTAGACGCCCACCGCCACGCTGTTGGACAAATTCAGGCTGCGGGCGCCTTCCCGCATGGGCATACGGATGCACCAGTCCTGATGGGCGGCCAGCAGAGCTTCCGGCAGGCCCGCGTCCTCCCTGCCGAACACCAGGTACGCCCCGTCCGGGTAGGCCACGTCGGTGTAGCGGCGGGGAGCTTTGGTGGAAAAATAGTAGTAAGGCCCCTCGTTGCGCGCAAAGAAATCGTCGAGGCCCTGATAATATGTTATATCAAGCATGGGCCAATAGTCAAGCCCCGCGTGCTTTAATTTTTTATCGTCGATGGCAAAGCCCATCGGCCCCACCAGGTGCAGCCGGCAGGCGGTGCAGGCGCAGGTGCGGGCCACGTTGCCGGTGTTCTGGGGGATGCGCGGCTCCACCAGGACGATGTTCAAAGTGGGTTTGTGCTCCATGGTTTCCTCCGTTTCCCTGGTGGGGGTTCAAAACTCCGGCATGGGGGCCAGGCGGGGCAGCAGCGGCTCGAACCAGACCCCGAAGCGGGTGTCGGCGGTGCGGGGGGTCTGCTGGATGGCCTGGGCCACAAAGCCGGCGGCCGCGTCGGCGGCGGCGCTGAGGACATTGCCCCGCAGCAGCGACCCCGTCACGATGGCCCCGAACAGGTCCCCCGTGCCGGGGAAACTGCGGTCGATGTGGAGGTGGCGGACCACAAAGGGCTCGTCGCCCGCCCCGGCGCAGCCCACGAACTTGCCCATGGGCAGCCCGGTGACCACCACTCGCCCGGCCAGGCCGGTCAGCCGGCCGGCCAGGTCCAGGGCTTCGCCGTCCGAGATGACGTCGGGCAGGGCGGGGTCCAGGCCCAGCAGCAGCCTGGCCTCGGTCAGGTTGGGCAGGATCAGGCTGGCCTGGCGGCACAGGTCCCGCACCTTGTCGATGACGGAGGGCGCAAAGCCGCTGTAGGGCCGGCCGCCGTCGGCCATGACCGGGTCCACCACCTTGAGGGCATCCGGCCAGAGCCGGAACGCCTCGGCGGCCAGGTCCACCAGGGCCTCGCTGCCCAGGTAGCCGGTGTAGATGCAGTCGAAGGCGAGGCCCAGCTCCCGGTAGTGGGCCAGGGCGGCGTGGCCGTAGGCTTCGCAGTCCAGGCGGGCGGGGGCGCCCAGCCCACCGGTATGGGTGGACAGCAGCATGGTGGGCAGGGCCACCGGCTGCACCCCCATGACGGCCAGCACCGGCAGGATGACCGCCAGGCTGCACCGCCCTGCGCCGGACAGATCGTGGATGCAGAGGACTTTTTTGGGTTCGGTTGGCAAAGGACAAGTCTCCTTTCATACATGCGGGGTGCCGGCGGCAAACCCTGCCGCCGGGGCGCTGCATAGGATGGGATAGCCGGGGGCCCGCCCGGGCATACTATCACTGGCCGGGGCACCGGC
Source organism: Candidatus Faecalibacterium gallistercoris (assembly GCA_019116585.1). Classification (GTDB taxonomy): domain Bacteria; phylum Bacillota; class Clostridia; order Oscillospirales; family Ruminococcaceae; genus Faecalibacterium; species Faecalibacterium gallistercoris. Next base: position 66,910 of record DXBJ01000079.1, read on the forward strand.
ACAAACCAACGGGAGGGCACTGTTTATGAAAGAACATCAGGTACGTTCCGCCGCCGGGATGCTGCTTGGCATGGCGGCAGGCGCGGCCGTGGGGGCCGCCGGCGTGATGGCGGCGGTCCACACCGACCCCCGGGGCGTCCGCAAGGCGGCCCGCAAAATGGCCAAAGGGGCCGAGCACGCGGTGGACCGTCTGGACAAGATGGCCGGCGACATCATGGAAAAGTTTTGACCGGCCCCTACCCGGGCAAAAAAAGACTGCGGCAGGCGCTGCGCCCCGCAGTCTTTTTGTGTCCCGCGACGCTTTACAGGACGGCGATGCACATCCGGGCGGTCTTGGTGGTCTCGCCCAGCAGGTCAACGTCCATCTCGATGGCGCAGGTGACCACCAGCGAGCGGCTGACGTTGCTGCCGGTGAGCACCGAGGAGGGCAGGTTGCGGATGGTCAGGACGGCGGAGCCGTCGTCCAGGCTGCCGGACACCTCGCCGTCGTAGGAGATGTCGCCGATGGTCAGGCCGGACAGGTGCCCGGTGAATACCACGGTGGAGACGGTCTGGATGGGCAGGTGCAGGGTGTAGGTGCCGTTGGACTGGCGGACCAGGGTGGCCTCGCGGCCGTCGTCGATGCCGTCGTTGACCTCCGAGTAGCCCTCGCTGTCCTCGCTCCAAAAGGTGACCGCGACGGGCAGGGTGGCCGTGACGCCGCCGGCGGCGGCACCCACCGCCCCGGCTGCCAGGCTGCCTGCCACCGTCAGCATCAGAGCCAGCAGCGCGGCGCACAGCCGTTTATAACAAAGGGTATGGGTCATAATAAACATCCTTTCCTGTGGGGCGGCCCAGCCGGTACGCTGTGTAAACTACCCCACTATCAAGATAGCACCATTTGAAGAGAATGTCAAGGGCAGGTCAAATTTTGGGGCAGGCGCCCGGGCGCATCCAGCGGACGGAACAGGCGAGGCAGGGCGCCGCAGCCCGGAGCGTGTCGTTTGCCGGCACGCGGAAACATCCCTCCCCGCAGGGCGGGGAGGGATGTGCAGGCACGCTGGTTCAGCGATTATTCAAAGTTGGGGTCGTCCTTCAGCAGGTGGATGTTGGTGATGAAGGCGCTCTGCTCGGGGTCCTTGAAGGGGGCCGCGGCCACGTACTTGTTCAGCTGGACCGCGGTGCGCATGGGATCGGCAATGGTGCCGGCGCCGCCGATGCAGCCGCCGGGGCAGCCCATGCCCTCCAGCAGGTAGCCGTTGTACTTGCCGGCCTTGGCCATCATCAGCATCTTCTTGCAGTTGGCCAGGCCCTCGGCCGAGGCGATCTTGACCTCCTTTTCGGGGTGCCACTCGTGGATCTTGTCGGCCACAGCCTTGGCCACGCCGCCCGACTGGGCAAAGCCGCGGCCTGCGGCGGAGCCGTAGTGCAGCTCCTCGTCCTCGGTGGCGGGGATGGACAGGTCGACGCCCTTGGCCTCCATGATGCCGGCCAGCTCCTCAAAGGTCAGCACGAAGTCCACGTCGCTGCGGACGTGCCGGCGGGAAGCCTCCAGCTTCTTGGCGGCGCAGGGCCCGATGAAGCACATGCGGGCCTCGGGGTCGGCTGCCTTGATCATGCGGGCGGTAAAGACCATGGGGGTCATGGTCATCGAGATGTTCTTGGCCATGTCGGGGAAGAGGGTCTTGGCCATCATGCTCCAGGCCGGGCAGCAGGAGGTCGCCATAAAGTTCAGCTTGTCCGGCACTTCCTTCAAGAAGTCGTTGGCCTCGTCCACGGTGCACAGGTCGGCGCCGATGGCGACTTCCACCGTGTCGCAGAAGCCCACCTGCTCGAGGGCGGCGCGCAGCTTCTGGGTGGTGTTCAGGGCGGGGAACTGGTTGACGAAGGCCGGGGCCACCAGGGCGTAGACCCGGTCGCCGCGGTTGAAGCTCTGGATCAGCTGGTAGATCTGGCCCTTGTCGGCAATGGCGCCAAAGGGGCAGTTGACCAGGCACTGGCCGCAGGAGACGCACTTGGAATAGTCGATCTCGGCGCGGCCCAGCGCGTCCGAATGGATGGCGCCCATGCCGCAGGCCGAAGCGCAGGGGCGCTCGGTCTTGACGATGGCGTGGTAGGGGCAGACGTCCACACAGCGGCCGCACTTGATGCACTTCTCCTGATCGATGGTGGAGCGGCCGGACTCCCAGACGATGGCGTTCTTGGGGCAGACCTCCATACAGGGGTGGGCCAGGCAGCCCTGGCACAGGTCCGAGACCTTGACCATCTTTTCGGGGCAGCGGTTGCAGGCGAACTTGATCACGTTGATCAGCGGGGGATCGTAGTACTTGTCCGCGATGTTGGCGTCCTCCAGGCCCGAGACCACGCTGTTGTGTTCGTCCATGCGGCGGGTGGGCAGGCCGATGGCCAGGCGGATGCGCTCCTCGACGATGGCGCGCTCCAGGAAGATGTCCTTGCGCAGTTTGCCCTCCTCGCCGGGGATGATCTTGTAGGGGATGCTGCGCATCATGTGGTTTGCCTGCTCGCCCTTGACGTTGGCGTAGGCCATCCGGGCGACTTCGGTGAATACCGCCCGCCGGATCTGGATGACGGTGGTATTGATTCCTCTGAAGCTCATTCCAAACTCTCCTTTACTCTGCTTGCTCTGCTGGGTACCCGGCCTGCGGCCCGCGGGGGCCGTGCCATGGGTCGGGCGGCGTGTTCCAGGGTGCGAAGGACCAGTTCCCCTGCGCCGTCTCATACAATTTTATTTTATCACATTTTACCCGCCTTGAAAAGGGAGAACGTGAAAAAAACGTCAAAGCCGTCCCGGCTCACACCAGCTCGGCCCGCACCCGGGCGCCGTCGTACCGGCCCAGGCGCACCCGGACGATCTGTCCGGCGGCGCAGCCGGGGGCGGCCACGGCCACCGGCACGTACAGCCGGGTGTAGCCGGTGAACACGGTGGCCGAAAGAGGCGTTTCCAGCAGCACCTCGTCCTCGGTGCCTTCCAGCCCGGCCAGCACCCGGGCCCGCACGGCCTCGGCGCGCAGGTGCATCCGGCGGCTGCGGGCCTGCTTTTCCTCCTCGACGACCTGGTCGGGGAAGCTGTAGGCCGGGGTGCCCTCCCGCCGGGAGTAGGGGAACACGTGCACCCGCAGGAAGCCCACCTGCTCCAGGAAGGCGCAGCTGGCCTCAAAGTCCGCCTCCGTCTCGCCGGGGAAGCCGCAGATGCAGTCGGTGGTAAAGCTGACCGGCCGGCTGCCGTAGGCCGCCCGCAGCTGCTCCACCACTTCCAGATACTGGGCGGTGGTGTAGGGGCGGCGCATCCGGCGCAGGGTGGCGTCGCAGCCGCTCTGCAGGCTGAGGTGGAACTGGGGGCAGAGCTTGTCCACCGCGGCCATCCGGCGGATGTCCTCCGGGGTGAGCATATCGGGGTCGAGGCTGCCCAGCCGGATGCGTTCGATGCCCTCCACCGCGGCGCACTGCTCGATCAGCTCACAGAGGCTGGTGCCGGTGTCGGAGCCGTAGCTGGGCAGGGAGATGGCGCTGAGCACCGCCTCCCGGTAGCCGGCGGCGGCCAGCTGGCGCAGCTCGGCCAGGATGCTGGCCTGGGCGCGGCTGCGCACCGGGCCCCGGGCCCGGGGGATGACGCAGTAGGCGCAGCGGCGGTTGCACCCGTCCTCCACCTTGATAAAAGCGCGGGTGTGGGTCTCGAAGCGCTCCACCGGCAGCTCTTCAAAGGCCTCGCCCCGCTCGTGGGGCTGGATGGCGACGATCCGCTCGTGGCCCTCCAGCAGCTGGTTCACATAGCCCAGGATGGCCCGGCGGTTGGTGGTGCCGCAGACGAGGTCGGCCTCCGGCATTTGGGCGGCGGCCTCGGGGCTGGCCTGGGGCCAGCAGCCCGACATGACGGTGACGGCGCCGGGGTTTTTGCGCTTGGCCTGCCGCAGCCACTTGCGGCTTTTCTGGGCCCCGAAGTTGGTGACGGTGCAGCTGTTGACGATGTAGACGTCGGCGTCCTCGCCGTCGGGCACGACGGTGAAGCCGTTGCGCTTGAACAGCTGCTCCAGGGCCTCGGTCTCGTTCAGGTTCACCTTGCAGCCAAGGGTATAAAAACAAACACGCATGGGGTATCCTTTCCTAAAAGAGGGGGCCCGCCGGGGCGCCGGGCGCCGGCCCCGCGGGGGCAGGCGGGCCTGGGGATTTCGCCCTTCCTTGCGGCGGGATGGGCTGGTTCGTTCAAAGTATAGCGGATACCGCCCCAAAAGGCAAGCGGGCATGAACAGGCCGCCGGCTGCATACAATCGAACCAGATCAATCTGACGGACGGATGGAGGCAAGAGGCATGGGAGCTGGAACGGTACGGGGACGGAACGCATGGATGGGCGCGGCCCGGCGCTGGGCGGCGGCGCTCTGCCTGGCGGGGCTGGCGCTGGGGCTGCCGGGCCTGCCGGCGCGGGCCGTGGAGGGCGGCGCCCAGCTGGTGCCGGCCGAGGCGGGGGCGGGCCTGTCCCTGCCCTGCCGCGCGGCGGTGCTGGTGGACCAGGGGACCGGGACGGTGCTGTATGAAAAAGACGCCGACCGGCAGATGCCCATTGCGTCCATCACCAAGGTGATGACCCTGCTTTTGACCTTTGAGGCTCTGCACAACGGGCAGCTGACCCTGGATACCCCGGTGCCGGTGAGTGAGCACGCCGCCAGCATGGGGGGCAGCCAGGTCTGGCTGGAGCCGGGGGAACACTTTACCCTGGACGAGATGCTGCGGGCCATCTGCGTGTCCAGCGCCAACGACGCCGCCGTGGCGGTGGCCGAGCTGGTGGGGGGCAGCGAGGAGGCTTTTGTGGCCCGGATGAACGCCAAGGCCGCGGAATTGGGCATGACCGGCACCACCTTCAAAAACGCCTGCGGCCTGGATACCGAGGGGCACCTGTCCACCGCCCGGGACGTGGCGGTGATGAGCCGGGCCATCCTCCGCGAGTGCCCCGAGGTGCTGCACTACAGCGGCATCTGGACCGACACCCTGCGGGGCGGGGAGACCATGCTGGTGAACACCAACAAGCTGCTGCGCCGCTACGAGGGCATCACCGGCCTCAAGACCGGCACCACCGGGGGCGCGGGGGTGTGCATCTCGGCGTCGGCCAGCCGGGACGGGCTGGACCTGATCGCGGTGGTGCTGGGGTCGGACTCCAGCGCCGAGCGGTTCGACTCCGCCACCCGCCTGCTGGACTACGGCTTTGCCAACTACGAGGCCGCGCCCCTGCCCGACCTGTCGGGACGGCCCCTGTACCTGGATGTGACCGGCAGCGACGGCTTCGACGTCCCCCTGGATTACAGCGCCCTGCCCGAACGGCTGCTGGTGCCCCGGGGCGGCGCTTCGGCCCTGACCGCCTCCGTCGAGCTGCCCGGGGCGGTCCCGGCCCCCCTCTCCCGGGGGGACGAGGTGGGGACGGTGACCATCGCCGCCAACGGGACGCCGGTGGGCAGCTGGCCCATCTGCGCCGCCGCCGGCGCGGCGCCGCTGGACTTTGACGCCGCGGTGCGCCTGATGCTGGAAAGCCTGCTGTGAACCCCCCGCCGGCCCTCCGGGCCCGGAGCCGGGAAGGGCGGGGGAATACCTAAATGACCAGAATTTACCATCGGGCCACCGGGGGGCTTGTTAAAATTGTATGAATCCGGAGGATTTTGGCCTTGACTTTATGGAGGCGGGACGGTACACTTAGATAAAGATTTTCTTCGCCGCAGGAAGGCGGGCCTCCGCCCCCTTCCTCCAGCGTGGAACCATACAGGAAAAGGAACAGTTTGGAGGCCAAGAACATGAGCGTTTCGTTTAATACCAAACACCTCACTCCGTTTATCAGCGAGGACGAGTTCGCCGCCATTTACCCGCAGGTGGCCGCGGCCCACGAGCAGCTGGAAGCCAAGACCGGCCCCGGCAACGATTTCCTGGGCTGGATGTACCTGCCCCGCGATTACGATAAAGAAGAGTTTGGCCGCATCCAGGACGCGGCCCGGAAGATCCGCAGCGACTCCGACGTGCTGGTGGTGGCCGGCATCGGCGGCAGCTACCTGGGCGCCCGCGCCGTGGTGGAGGCCGTCAAGGGCGTCTACCACAACGAGCTGGAAGAGGGCCTGAAGGTCTACTTCTGCGGCAACAGCATCAGCCCCACCGCCCTGAACGACATCATCGCGCTGTGCAAGGGCAAGCGCTTCTCCATCAACGTCATCTCCAAGTCGGGCACCACCACCGAGACCAGCCTGGCGTTCCGTGTCCTGCGCAAGCTGCTGGAGGACCAGGTGGGCGTGGAGGAAGCCAACAAGCGGATCTACGCCACCACCGACCGGGCCCGCGGCACCCTCAAGCAGCTGGCCGACAGCCAGGGCTGGCCCACCTTCGTGGTGCCGGACGACGTGGGCGGCCGCTACTCGGTGCTTTCGGCCGTGGGCCTGCTGCCCATCGCCGCCGCCGGCATCGACATCGGCGAGCTGATGCAGGGCGCTGCCGACGCCATGGAGCGCTTCTCGGTCCTCAGCCCCGACAACGACGCCTACAAGTACGCCGCCGCCCGCAACATCCTCAGCCGCAAGGGCAAGCAGATCGAGATCCTCGAGTGCTACGAGCCCAACTTTGCCCTGATGAACGAGTGGTACAAGCAGCTGTTCGGCGAGAGCGAGGGCAAGGACAACAAGGGCCTGTTCCCCGCAAGCTGCATCTTCTCCACCGACCTGCACTCCATGGGCCAGTTCATCCAGGAGGGCACCCGCAACATGTTCGAGACCATCGTCAACGTCAAGAACCCCGCCAAGGACCTCTTCATCGAGGAGCTGGAGGGCAACTTCGACGGCCTGAACTTCCTGGCCGGCCAGAACATGAGCGTGGTCAACCGCAAGGCCATGGAGGGCACCATCCTGGCCCACACCGACGGCGGCGTGCCCCAGATGCTGATCGACGTGGACGACCTGTCGGCCTACAACGTGGGCTACCTGATCTACTTCTTCTGGCGTGCCTGCGCCTGCAGCGGCTACCTGCTGGGGGTCAACCCCTTCAACCAGCCGGGCGTCGAGAGCTACAAGAAGAATATGTTCGCGCTGCTGGGCAAGCCGGGCTACGAGAGCCTGACCGCCGAGCTGGAGGCAAAGCTCCGGTAAGATCCCCCATTCAAAAACGGAATCCCCCGCCGCCAGGCGTGGAAAATACAGGAGGCTATATTATGATTAGACTGATTGTCGGTACCAAGGGCTCGGGCAAAACCAAGGCAATGATCGATATGATCAATGAGTCGGTCCGCACGACCAAAGGCAGCGTCGTGGTGGTGGAAAAGGGCATGAAACTGACCTATGACATCGCTTCGGCTGCCCGCCTCATCGACCTCGACGAATATAAGATCCAGGGCGGCGAGATGCTCTACGGCTTTGTCGCAGGGCTGATGGCCAGCAACTACGACATCACCGATATCTACATCGACGGCATCCTCAAGGTGCTGGACCACGACATCAACCGCCTGGGCGTGGTGCTGGACGAGATGGCCGCCATTGCCGGCGACAGCGTCCGCGTCACCGTCACCGTCAGCGCCGACGAGGCCATGCTGCCCCACAACGTCAAGAAGTACCTGTGATTTTTACCCTTTGCCCCTGCGGGGAAAGCGGACAGGCCGGTGCGCTGGAGGCGCACCGGCCTTATCCGGTCAGGGGAGAGAAAAATTTTCTTGCCGGTGCGCAATTTGGGGCTTGACACAGGCCGCCTTTGGCGCTATACTTACAAGGCAGCTTTTTAGAGGTGTACTATGCAATTTGACCTGAGAAGGTTCATCGCATCCGACCGCGCCGGCTGGCAGCAGACGTTTGACTGCGACCTGTCGGGGCGCGATTTTGCCGGTTCGCGGATCGAAACGCCCGTCCAGGCCCGCTTTACCGCGCAGGCAGACGGGGACGAAGTGCGGATGACTTTGCGGGCAAGCGCATCGGTGCATGGCGAATGCGCGCGCTGCCTCGACCCCGTCAGCTTTGACGCCCGGGTGGAGGCAGAGTGGACGGCGCGGGAGCGGGACCTGGACGACCCGGACTTTGAACTGCCCCTGACCCCAGCGGGCAGCATCGACCTGGACGACTGGCTCTACCAGGAGTTTTTGTTCCAGATCCCCGGGGTGCTGCTGTGCAGCCCCGACTGCCCGGGCCTATGCCTCCAGTGCGGGCGCAAACGTCCCTGCTCCTGCCCGGCTGCGCCCGAATCGAGCGTACAGCCGGATGCGAGGCTGAGCGTACTGAAATCACTGCTGAACTGATATTCCATCCAAGGAGGTGCAAACTATGGCAGTACCCAAGAGACATCTTTCCAAGGCCCGCCGCGACAAGCGCCGCAGCAACGTCTGGAAGCTGGAGGCCCCCACGCTGGTGAAGTGCAGCAACTGCGGCTCTTTCAAGCTCCCCCACCAGGCCTGCGGCAACTGCGGCTACTACAAGGGCGAGGAAGTCATCAAGAAGGGCTGATTTGCATTTTACTTGGTGGCAACATGGATGTATGACAGAAGGGGAGGGCATACCATGCCTTCCCCTTCTTCGCGTTATACGGGGATGTTCCCCGGTTTTTCTGCGCGGCGGCGGGCGGCTCTGCCCTATGGGCGCCCCTGACCGCCGCTGCCCCGGGGCGTGCCCCGCAGGCGCCCTTCCGGCTGTGCCCACCGCCCGGCCGGAAGGGACCGACATTTGTTTTTCTGAAAGGAGGCGGCAGCCATGGCCATGAAGATCGACGCGGTGGCCCCCGGCTCGGATGCGGCGGCCCTGGGCCTTGGCCCCGGGGACGAGCTGCTGGCAGTGGACGGCAACGTCCTGAACGACGCGCTGGATTACCAGTTTTATACCGACAGCCCCGGCTTCCATCTGACCGCCCGGGTGGGGGGCCGGATGGAGGAGTGGGATGTGGCCCGGCAGCCCGGCGAGGACTTTGGGTGCAGCTTTGCCACCTATCTGGGGGACAAAAAGCACTCCTGCGCCAACCGCTGCATCTTCTGCTTCATCGACCAGCTGCCGCCGGGGATGCGCAAAAGCCTGTACTTCAAGGACGACGACGAGCGGCTGTCCTTTTTGTTCGGCAACTATATCACCATGACCAATATGCACGATCATGAGATCGACCGGATCATCCGGATGCATATTTCCCCCATCAATGTGTCGGTCCACACCACCAACCCCGAGCTGCGGTCCAGGATGCTGGCCAACCGCCGGGGCGGCGAGACCCTGCGCTATCTGGAGCGGCTGGCCCGGGCCGGCATCGCCGTCAACTGCCAGCTGGTCCTCTGCCGGGGGGTCAACGACGGGGACGAGCTGCGCCGCACCCTGACCGACCTGCTGGACCTGGGCCCCATGGTCCAGAGCATCGCCGCGGTGCCCTGCGGCATCACCGACTACCGGCAGGGGCTGTACCCCCAGGTCCCCTACGACGCGGCCTCCAGCGCCGAAGTCATCGACATCATGGAGGCGTTTGGGGAGCAGGCCCTGGCCCGCTACGGCAGCCGGATCGTCTACCCCAGCGACGAGTGGTACCTGAACGCCGGCCGCCCCATCCCGCCGGCGGCGTTCTACGAGGAGTTTGCCCAGCTGGAAAACGGGGTGGGGATGTGGCGGCTGTACGAGGACAGCTTCCGGGCCGAGCTGGCCCGGCCCCATGCCGTCTACGGTGAAAAAAAGATGGACGTGGTCACGGGGACCATGGCCGCCCCCCTGATCACCGCCATGATGGACGAGCTGCACCGGCAGTACCCCATGATCTCGGTGACGGTGCACCCCATCCGCAACCGCTATTTTGGCGGCAACGTGGGGGTGGCGGGCCTGGTGACGGCCACCGACATCATCGAACAGTGCCAGGGCAGGCTGGCCAGCGGCGTGCTGGGCGTGCCGGAAGTGATGCTGCGCAGCGAGCGGGATATGTTCCTGGACAGCGTCACGGTGGAAGAGCTGGCCCGGAAGCTGGGGGTCCGGGTGGAGATCCTGCCCGCCGACGGCGGCAAGGAGGCCCGCGCCCTGCTGCGCAGCGGGCTGCACATCTCCCGCCGCAGAAAGCCCAAAACGGAGGAAACAAGCCATGAGTAAACCCATCGTTGCAGTGGTGGGCCGGCCCAACGTGGGCAAGTCCACCCTGTTCAATAAATTGTGCGGCCAGCGGCTGGCCATCGTCGAGGACACCCCCGGCATCACCCGGGACCGGATCTTCGCCCCCTGCGAGTGGCAGGGCCGGGAGCTGCTGCTGGTGGACACCGGCGGCATCGAGCCCAAAGCCACCGAGGGCATCCTGGCCCATATGCGCCAGCAGGCCCAGATCGCCATCGACACCGCCGACTGCATCGTCTTTGTGGTGGACGTCCGCTCGGGGATGACCGCCTCGGACGAAGAGGTGGCCCACATGCTGCGCCGCAGCCGCAAGCCGGTGATCCTGGCGGTGAACAAGTGCGACAGCGTCGGCGACCCGCCCCCCGAGATGTACGAGTTCTACAACCTGGGCTTTGAAGAGGTGATGCCCGTGTCGGCGGTCCACGGCCACGGCACCGGCGACCTGCTGGACGCCGTCTGCGCCCACCTGGACTTTTCCGAGACGGTGGTGGAAGAGGACCGCATCCCGGTGGCCATCATCGGGCGGCCCAACGTGGGCAAGTCCAGCCTGACCAACCGCATCCTGGGGGAGGAACGGATGATCGTGGCCGACGAGGCCGGCACCACCCGGGACGCCATCGACACCCCGGTGGACAACCAGTTCGGCAAGTTCATCTTTACCGACACCGCCGGCCTGCGCCGCCGCTCCAACATCGGCGAAGGGCTGGAGCGCTATATGGTGGTGCGGGCCCTGGCCGCGGTGGAGCGCAGCCGGGTGGCCCTGATCCTGGTGGACGCCACCGTAGGCTTCACCGAGCAGGACAGCAAGATCGCCGGCTATGCCCACGAGCAGGGCAAGGCCTGCATCATCGTGGTCAACAAGTGGGACGCGGTGGAAGGCAAGGAGACCAACACCATGGAGCTGCAGCGCCGGGGCTACGCCGAGTGCTTCAGCTTTATGAGCTATGCGCCGATCATCTTCATTTCGGCCCAGACGGGGTACAACATCGACCGGCTGATGCGGCTGATCCGGGAGGTGGACACCCAGAACGGCGCCCGCGTCCCCACCGGCGTGCTGAACGAGATGCTGGCCCGCGCCACCGCCCGGGTCCAGCCCCCCACCGACAAGGGCCGCCGCCTGAAGATCTTCTACCTGACCCAGGCGTCCACCCGCCCGCCCACGTTCGTGGCCTTTGTCAACTCCAAACCGCTGTTCCATTTCAGCTACCAGCGGTATCTCATCAACCAGATCCGCGAGAGCTTCAGCCTGGAGCACACCCCCATCCGCCTGGTGGTCCGCGAGCGGGGCACCGGCCAGGTGGGCGCGAAGGACGTTTGAGTCTCTCTTGGTTCGCCCCCGGCCTTGCCGGACGGCTGCCTTCTCCGGCATGCAGGGGAGGCGGGAGCAGGCGCGCTGCCGCCTGCCGGGGCTGAAAAGGGGAAAAGGGCATAGAAGGAGGAAAAACTATGCTGATGGACATTTTGATCGTCCTGGCGGTGGCGCTGGAAGCCTACCTGCTGGGCAGCATCGACACGGGGATCCTGGTCTCGCGGCTCGTTTACCACGACGACGTCCGCAAGCACGGCAGCGGCGCGGCGGGCATGACCAACATGCTGCGCACCTTTGGCAAGAGGGCCGCCGCCATGACCGCCGCCGGCGACGTGCTGAAAGGGATCCTGGCGGTCTGCATCGGCCGGTGGCTGTTCACATTCCTGTCCGGGGAGCTGTTCAGCCAGTACCTGGGGGTCTACCTGGCGGCCATCCTGGCCGTGGTGGGCCACCTGAAACCCATCTACTTTGGCTTTAAGGGGGGCAAGGGCGTCCTGGTGGCCGGCGGGGCTATTCTGGCCGTCCAGCCCATCCTGTTCCCCTGCCTGTTCGTCATCTTCCTGGCCTGCCTCATCCCCACCGGGATGGTCTCGCTGGGCAGCATCGTCATGGCTGTCTGCTACCCCTTCCTGACTTTGGGCTACGGCCTGCTCACCGGCCTGCCCGCCGGGGATCTGGCCGTCACCACCATAGGGTCCGCCATCATGGCGGCGATGGTGTTCTACATGCACCGCTCCAACCTCCAGCGCATCCGCGAGGGCAAGGAGTACCGCTTTGGCCGCAAGGGCAAAGACGGCAAGGACAAGACCTGAAACAGCACCACGCTGTGTAAAATATATCATAAAAAATCCCGACCGTATACACACTGTACGGTCGGGATTTTTTGCAGTCCGGGCGGCAGCGCTCAGCAGATGCGGGGCAGCTGGGCGCCGGCCAGTTTGCCGAGGATGCGGCTGCCGCCGAAGCTGTTGTGCAGCACCACCTGGCCGGGCCGGGCGGCGGTCACACGGCCGATCCGGGCCGCGCCCTCGCCGCCGGGCACGGACCGCAGGGCTGCCAGAACGGCGCTGGCTGCCTCCGGCGCGCAGACTGCCAGCATCCGGCCCTCGCAGGCGGAATAGAGGGGGTCCAGGCCCAGCAGGCTGCAGGCGGCCGCCACCGGCGGGTCGATGGGGATCGCTTCCTCCTCCAGCTCGATGCACAGGGGGGTGCCCTCCACGAATTCGTTCAGGGTGGTGGCAATGCCGCCCCGGGTGGGGTCCCGCAGCATCCGCACCCCGCCGGCTGCCAGGGCCGCGGCGCTCAGCCGGTGCAGGGGGCGGCAGTCGGACAGCAAGGTCCCTTCGCAGGGCAGATCGCCGCGTGCCATCAGGACGGCCGCGCCGTGGCAGCCCACGCTGCCGCTGACCAGCACGGCGTCGCCCTGGCGCAGGGCGTCGCGCCCCAGGCCGGGCGCCCGCAGCACCCCCACTCCGGCGGTGTTGATGTAGATGCCGTCGCCCCGGCCCCGCTCCACCACCTTGGTGTCGCCGGTGACGATCTGCACCCCGGCCTGCCGGGCAGCCTCAGCTGCCGAGGCAGCCACGGCCCGCAGGTCGTCCAGGGCAAAGCCCTCCTCCAAAATCAGAGAAAAGCTCAGGTACCGGGGCACGCCCCCGGCCATGCACAGGTCGTTGACGGTGCCGCAGACGGCCAGCTTGCCAATATCCCCCCCGGGGAACCGCCAGGGCGTGACGACAAAACTGTCGGTGGAAAAGACCGGCGGCCCCTCCAGCGGGGGCAGCACCGCGCCGTCCCCCAGCTGACAGAGGGCCGTGTTGGCAAAGGCCGGCACAAGGATCTGGTCGATCAGCTGGGCGGTCTTGAGGCCGCCGCTGCCGTAGTCCAATGTAATGATCTCCTGCATGATACACCTCGTTTCCATGCGCGTCAGGCGCCCCCGTATTTCCACGCCGCCGCGCAGGCCCCCTCGGAGGAGACCATGCAGGGCCCCACCGGGTCGGCAGGGGTGCAGGCCCGCCCGAACAGGGGGCATTCCCGGGGGCCGCACACCCCCCGCAGCACCGCGCCGCACCGGCAGCCGGGGGTCTCGGTCTCCGGCTCCGGCGCAAGACCGAACTTTCGGGCCGCGTCCCAGGGGGCGAAGGCTTCTTTCAGGGCAAGGCCGCTGGCAGGGATGGGCCCCAGCCCCCGCCAGACGCTGGGGACCGGACGGAACACCTGCTCCATGGCGGCCTGGGCCGCGGGGTTGCCCTCGTCCCGCACCAGGCGGGTGTATTCGTTTTCCAGGGCGGGGCGGCCCTCGGCGCGCATCCGGGCCAGCCGCCAGACCGAATAGAGGATGTCCCCGGCCTCGAACCCGCTGACCACGGCGGGCAGGCCGTAGTCCCGGGGCAGGAAGGCGAAGGCCGCCGCCCCGGTGACCGCCGCGACGTGCCCCGGGCAGAGGAAACCGTCCACCGCAAAGTCCGGCGCGGCGATCAGGGCCCGCAGGGCGGGCTCGGTCCGTTTGAGCAGGCAGAGGACCGAAAAATTGGTCAGCCCCTCTTCGGCGGCGGCCAGGATGCAGGCGGCGGTGCCGGGGGCGGTGGTCTCAAAGCCCACCCCCAGAAAGACCACCTCGGCCGCGGGGTCGGCCCGGGCGGCTTCCAGTGCGTCCATGGGGGAGTAGACGGTCTGGACCCTGGCGCCCAGGGCCCGGCGGCGCAGCAGGGTATCCCCCCGCGCCGTGCCCGGCACCCGCAGCAGGTCGCCATAGCTGGCGACGATCACGCCGGGGCGCTGGCTCAGCCGGAGGATGGCGTCGATGGCGCCGGCCGGCGTCACACAGACCGGGCAGCCCGGCCCGGACACCAGCCGGACCCCCGGGGCCAGCAGCTCCCGCAGCCCGGCCTGAGCGATGGCCATGGTGTGGGTGCCGCAGATCTCCATGATGCGCAAAGGCCGCGCCCCGTCCGTCAGGCTGCGGATGGCCCGGACCAGGGCGGCGGCATTGGAGGGCCGGCGGAAATCCGCCTCACTGGGCGGCATCGACGGCCTCCTGGATGCAGGCCAGGTTTTCCCGGGCCTGCTGCTCGGTCAGTTTTTCGATGGCAAAGCCTGCGTGGACCATGGCGTAGTCCCCGGGCTGGATGCCGGGGACAAAATCCACCCGCAGCTTCTGGGTCAGGCCGCCGGCCTCGCCCACGGCCTGTTTGCCGTCCACCGACAGGATCTTCAGCGGTACTGCCAAACACATGGCGCTTCTCTCCTTTTTGTGTGGATGTCAGAGTGCTGCCCGGGCCGCGATGGCCAGCTGGCCCAGGGCCAGCCCCTCGTCGCTGGGGGAGACGCGGCGGTGGGTGCAGACGGCAAAGCCGCCGGCTTCCAGCAGGCGGGTGACCTCGCGCAGCAGGTATTGGTTCAGAAAGACCCCGCCGGACAGCACGACGGGCAGCCGGTCCGGGTTGAGGGCGCGGCATTGCTCCAGGGCCATCCGGGCCAGGGCGTCCATAAAGCCCCTTGCAATGGCGGCGGGGGACACCCCTGCCGCCGCATCGGCGCAGAGGGCGGCGGCCAGGGGCCGGGTGTCGAACCGGCGGACGCCCCCCTCCTCGTAAAAAGCCAGGGGATAGGCCCGTCCGGGGATGTCCCTGCAGGCCAGAGATTCCAGCAGGGCGGGGGCCTGGCCGTCGTAGCCGGCGTCCACCCGGCCGGCCAGCAGGGCGTAGGCGCCGTCGAACAGCCGCCCCACGCTGCTGGCCCCGGGGCAGGCGATCCCTTTTTCCAGCATGGTCCGGAGGGCCTGCCGCCCGGGCAGGGCCCTCATCAGGGGCAGGGCGTTCAGGACCTCGGCAGGGACCCCGGCGTCCCAGGCCAGGGCCAGGCCGGTGCGGCCGATCTGCCGGACGGCGGCGTCGCCTCCCGGCAGGGGGACGGGCCGGATCGAGCCCACCCGCCGGAACCCGTCGTAGCCCCCCCGGAGGAACTCGCCGCCCCAGATGCTGCCGTCGCTGCCCAGGCCGGTGCCGTCCCACACGATGCCGAAGGCCGGGCCGGCCAGCCGGTTGTCGGCCATGCAGGCGGCCATGTGGGCCCAGTGGTGCTGCACCTGCAGCAGGGGCAGGCCCCGCTCTGCGGCCATGGCCTGGGCCTCCCGGGTGGAAAAATAGTCGGGGTGCAGGTCGCAGGCCAGGGCCCGGGGCACGATGCCGAACAGCCGCAGCTGGGTCTTGAGGGCGGCGCGGTAGTGGTCCAGAGTCTCGGCGTTTTTCAGGTCGCCGATGTGCTGGCTGAGAAAGACGTGGCGGTCCCGCCCGGCGGCAAAGCCCGCCTTCTGCTCGGCCCCCAGGGCCAGCACCCCGTCGGCGGCGCTGTCCGGCATGACCAGCGGCTGGGGGGCGTAGCCCCGGCTGCGGCGGAAAAAACATTCCCGCCCCTGCCAGACCGCCACAAGGGAATCGTCGCAGCGGTTCACGATGGGGCGGTCGTGGAGCAGGTAGCCGTCTGCGATCCCCTGCAGCCCGGCCAGGGCCTCGTCGTTGCCGGTCATCACGGGGCAGCCGGGCAGGTTGGCGCTGGTCAGGACCAGCGCCGCCGGGCCGCCGGCGCTGCCGTCCGCCAGCAGGACATGGAGCGGGGTGTAGGGCAGCAGGACGCCGAGGCGGCGGTTCTCGCTCAGGCAGGCAAGGCCCGCCGCATCCGGCCGCTTTTCCAGCAGGACGATGGGCCGCCGGGGGCTTTGCAGCAGGGCGGCTTCGTCCTCCGAGACAAGGCAGAGCTGCCGCGCCGTGTCCAGATCGCGGCAGAGGACGGCCAGGGGCTTTTCGGGGCGGCGCTTGCGGCGGCGCAGGCGGAGGACGGCCGCCTCGTTCCGGGCGTCGCAGGCCAGGTGGATGCCGCCGGTCCCTTTGACCGCGACCGTCCGGCCTGCGGCCAGGGCCCGCTGGGCCAGGGCGATGGGGTCGCCGGGCAGGGCCTGCCCCGCATCGTCCAGATAAAAGGCCCGGGGCCCGCAGGCGGGGCAGCAGTTGGGCTGGGCGTGGTAGCGGCGGCTGCCCAGGTCGGCGTATTCGGCGGCGCAGCCGCGGCACATGGCAAACCCGGCCATGGAGGTATTGGCCCGGTCGTAGGGCAGGGCCCGCAGGATGGAAAAGCGGGGCCCGCAGTCGGTGCAGTTGATGAAAGGATAGCGGTACCGCCGGCCGGCCGGGTCGGCCATTTCCCGCAGACAGGCGGGGCAGGGGGCCAGGTCGGGGGCGGCCAGGGTGGCCGCGCCGCCGGCGGTGCTGGGCAGGATGGCAAAGGCGGTCTCGCCCCGGCAGGCGGGCAGGGGCCGCACCGTGACCTGTTCCACCACGGCCAGGGGCGGCGGCCCGGCGCGCAGGGTGCGGACGAACGCCTCGATGGCGTCGGGCGGGCCCTCCAGCTCCAGCTCCACCCCGGCGGGGGTGTTGCGGGCCCAGCCGCCCAGGCCCAGCCGGGACGCGAGCCGGTGGAGGAACGGCCGGAACCCCACCCCCTGCACGATGCCGGCCACAAGGACGTGTACCCGGCGGGAGCCGGCCTCAGGCCAGCGCGGCACGGATGCGTCCGGCCAGATGGCCGGCCAGCTGGTCCAGCCCCTCGCCGGTGCGGGCCGACAGCTGGAACAGCGGGCCCTGGGGGTTGACGCCCCGGTAGTCGGCGGCGACGCGGTCCAGGTCGAATGCAAAATAGGGCAGCATATCGCACTTGGTCAGGGCCAGGCAGTCGGTGTCGGTGAACATGAGGGGGTATTTGGCGACCTTGTCGTCCCCCTCCGGGATGCTCAGCACCGTCAGGCGGAAGTTTTCGCCGATGTCGAACTCGGCAGGGCAGACGAGGTTGCCGATGTTTTCCACAAACAGCACGTCCAGCCCGTCCAGGTCGAACTGGGGCAGGATGTGCTGGATGCTCATGGCTTCGATGTGGCAGGCGCCGTCGGTGTTCAGCTGGACGGCGGGGATGTTCAGGGCAGCGATCTTTTCGGCGTCGATCTGGCCGGTGATGTCCCCTTCGATGACGCCGATGGCAAATTCTTCCCGCAGCCGGGCAATCAGCGCGGCCAGCAGGGTGGTCTTGCCCGCGCCGGGGCTGCCCATCACGTTGATGAGGCACACCTTGTGCCGGCGCAGGGTGTCGCGCACCTGGGCGCTCACGTCCTCGTTCCACTCCATGACCTGATGCAGGACTTTGATCTCCATTATACGTCTACCTCCAAACTATCTACCAGAAATTCCCGGCCTGAAAGCCGCTGCAGGTCCACGCCGCCGCAGAACGGGCAGGCGATGCGGCGGCGGTCGATCTCGCTGTCCCGCCCGCAGGCGCGGCAGTGCACCCGCAGGGGCAGGGTGCGGGCTTCGATCTTTGCGCCTTCGGCGATGGTGCCCTTGGCCAGCACGTCCAGGTACATCTGGACGCACTCGGGCACCACCCCCGAAAAGGGCCCCAGCGTCAGCCGGATGGCCCGGATGCGCCGGGCGTGCTGCGCCTGGGCAGCCTGGAGCGAAATGTCCAGGATGCTCTGGGTGATGGCCAGTTCGTGCACGAAGCGCCCTCCTTTCCCGGGGCGGACGCCCCGCAGACTGCTTTCTATTATAGCACCCCGCCGGCGAAAATGCCAGAGCGCCGGGCACAGGACCGTTAAAAATGTAACAAATTTGCGCCCGCTCTTGTCAACCGGAGAAAAGGGGAGTATAATGAAAATCGTGACAAAATAACTGTTTTTTCTACCAAAGGGAGCGTGTATTATGGGCGCAATACCAATCCTGCTGATCGGGTGGCCGGCCCTGGCGGCGGCCATCCTGCCCTGCATCCGGGACCGCAGGGCGCGCGGCGCCGCCGTATATGCGGCGGCGGCCGGCGTGATGGTCCTGGCCACGGCGCTGCTGGCCGCATGGCTGGCGGGCGGCGCAGGCAGGGACGAACTGTATCTTGAGACCGGGCTGGTCGACCACGCCATGCTGGCGGGCGAGCTGGTGCTGATGGGGCTGATCGTCCTGCTGTCGGTCCGGCACCGCAAGTACCCGGTCATCCTGCTGTCGGCGGGGCAGACCCTGCTGGTGGCCTGGTCCGAGCTGACAAGCCCGGTGAGCCCGGCGGCGCACATGCGGGTGGACGGCCTGGCCATGCTGCTGTGCATCATCGCGGCCTTTGTGGGCGGCTTCATCTGCATTTATGCGGTGGGCTACATGAAGGGCTACCATGAGCACCACGAGGAGTACATCGACCGCAGCGGCTTTTTCTTCTCGATGCTGTTCCTGTTCCTGGCGGCCATGTTCGGGCTGGTGCTGTCGGAAAACCTGGTCTGGATGTACTTTTTCTGGGAGATCACCAGCGTGGTCTCCTTCCTGCTGATCGGCTACACCCGCACCGAAGAGGCGGTGGGCAACAGCTTCCGCGCCCTGTGGATGAACCTGCTGGGCGGTTTCGGCTTTGCGGTGGCCATCGCCTATGCGGCAAGGGCGTGCGGCACCGTCCAGCTGAGCCAGGTGGTCGCGTTGGGCGCGGCCATCCCGGTGGTGATGCTGGCCTTTGCGGCCCTGACCAAGTCGGCCCAGATGCCTTTTTCCTCCTGGCTGCTGGGGGCGATGGTGGCTCCCACGCCCTCCAGCGCGCTGCTGCACAGCGCCACCATGGTCAAGGCGGGGGTCTACCTGCTGATCCGGCTGGCCCCGGCGCTGGCCGGCACCCTGAGCGGGGTGATGGTGTCCTTCATCGGCGGGTTCACCTTTATCGTGTGCAGCATGATGGCCATCGCCCAGAACGACGGCAAAAAGGTGCTGGCCTTTTCCACCATCTCCAACCTGGGGCTGATCGTGGCCTGCGCCGGCATCGGTGTGGAGGAGACCATCTGGGCTGCGGTGCTGCTGACCATCTTCCATTCGGTGGCAAAGTCCCTGCTGTTCCAGGCGGTGGGCTCCATCGAGAACAGCCTGGGCAGCCGGGACATCGAGTCCATGCACGGGCTGCTGCTCCGCCTGCCCCGGCTGACCTACCTGATGGGCATCGGCATCGCGGGCATGTACCTGGCCCCCTTCGGGATGCTGATCTCCAAGTGGGTGGCGCTGAAGTCCTTTGTGGACGCCGACAACTATCTGCTGGTGTTGTTTTTGGCTTACGGCAGCGCCACCACCATGCTGTACTGGACCAAGTGGCTGAGCAAGCTGGTCTCCCTGCACCACACCAAGGAGGTCGTCTACGACAAGACCCACTCCAACCAGTACCTCTCGATGTTCGTCCACGCGGGGGCGATGCTGCTGCTGTGCCTGCTGTTCCCGCTGGTCTCTTCCCGGATCGCAGACCCCATCGTCCGCGCTTTGTTCGGCGTGTCCCACGAGGTGCTGTCCATGGACGTGCTGACCACCATGGCGGTGATGCTGGTGTCGATCCTGTTTGTGCCCACCCTGATGTTCCTGCTGACCCGCAGCGCCCACAGGGACTATGTGCCCATCTACATGGGCGGCGCCAACATGGGAGACAATACCTATTTTGTCAACAGCTACGGCGAGCCCGAGCACCTGTACCTGAGCAACTGGTACCTGCGCTTTGAGTTTGGCCGGCGGCGGCTGATGCGGCCGTCGGTGATCGTTTCGGCCGGCGTGATCGCCGTCATGCTGTGCATGGTGATCGGGGGTGCGGTATGATGCAGGCTGTCAGTGTGATCCTCTATTTGCTGCTGGCCCCGCTGGCCGGCGCCCTGCTGGACGGGGTGGACCGCAAGATCTCGGCCCGGATGCAGGGCCGCCAGGGCCCGCCTTTGCTGCAGCCCTTCTACGATCTGGCCAAGCTGTTCTCCAAGCAGATGCTGGCGGTCAACAGCGTGCAGATCTTTCTGCTGCTCAGCTACCTGATCTTCCTGGCGGTGTCGGGGTCGCTGCTGTTTGCAGGCGCGGATATTCTGATGTGCCTGTTCATCCTGTCCACGGCGGATATGTTCCTGGTCATGGCGGCCTCCAGCGACTCGTCGCCCTTCTCGACGCTGGGCGCCGGCCGCGAGATGATCCAGATCATGGCTTACGAGCCCATGACCCTGCTGCTGGCGGTGGGCTTTTACCTGGCCACCGGCTCGTTCCAGGTGGCGGACATCATCCGCCAGCCGGTCAGCGCAGTGGTCACCATGCCGGGCTTCCTGGTGGGGCTGATGTTCACCATGGCGATCAAGCTGCGCAAGTCGCCCTTTGACCTGTCCACCAGCCACCACGCCCACCAGGAGATCGTCAAGGGGCTGACCACCGAGATGGCCGGCCCGGCCCTGGCGGTGATGAACATTGCCGAATATTACGAGGTGACCCTGATGCTGGGCCTGGTGGCGCTGTTCTTCCTCAACAGCGATCCGCTCAGCTGGCCGGTGGCCGTCGCCGCCTGCCTGCTGGTGTATTTCCTGGAGATCCTGTGGGACAACGTCAGCGCCCGCGTCAAGTGGAAGGTGCTGCTGGACGGCTGCTGGGTGTTCACCCTGCTGACCGGCGGCCTGAACGGTCTGATCCTCATGCTGGTCCGATAAGGGGGCGAACACAATGACAAACAAACTGGCAAAATCGCCCTGGCTGCTGCACTACGACGGCAGCAGCTGCAACGGCTGCGACATCGAGGTGCTGGCCTGCACCACGCCCAAATACGACCTTGAGCGCTTTGGCATCATCAACACCGGCGACCCCTTTCAGGCGGACATCCTGCTGATCACCGGGGGCGTCAACCACCAGAGCGAAAGCGTCATCCAACAGATCTACACCCAGATGCCGGAGCCGAAGGTGGTGGTGGCGGTGGGCATCTGCGCCTGTACCGGCGGCGTGTTCAAGGACTGCTACAACATCAAGGGCGGCGTGGACACCGTCATCCCGGTGGACGTCTATGTGCCCGGGTGCGCCGCCCGGCCCCAGGCCATCATCGACGGCGTCGTGCAGGCGCTGGAGATCCTGCAGCGCAAGCGGGAGGCCTATGCCGCCCGGCGCCGGGGCGCAAAAAAGGAGGACAATGCGAATGGAAGCGTGCAACACCATTGAACCGGTGGGCATGGCCGGGTTTGTGCCGGCGGTGCTGCGGTTCAAGATGGACGGCTGGCGGGTCGTGCAGATCTGCGCCGCCCGCCTGCCGGACGGGTACGAACTGAGCTACTCTTTCGGCAAGGGATACGATATGCGCACCCTGCGCCTGACGGTGGGGGAGGACGAGCGGGTGCCCAGCATCACCCAGATCTACCCCGGCGCCTTTTTGCAGGAGAACGAGGCCGCCGAGCTGTTCGGCGTCCCGATCGAAGGCATGGTGCAGGACTACCACGACAGGCTCTACCGCATCGCGGAGGAGACGCCGTTCAAGCATAAGGGGTGAGAGGGCAATGGCAAAACAGAGTATCGTACCCTTCGGGCCGCAGCATCCCGTCCTGCCGGAGCCGGTGCATCTGGACCTGGTCCTGGAGGACGAGGTGGTGGTCAAGGCGGTGCCCAGCATCGGCTTTGTCCACCGCGGGCTGGAAAAACTGGTCGAGACCAAGGACTACAAGGAATACGTCTATATCGCCGAGCGGGTGTGCGGCATCTGCAGCTTCGGGCATGGGCTGGGCTACTGCCAGTGCCTGGAAAAGATCATGAACGTGGAGGTCCCGCCCCGGGCGGCCTACCTGCGCACCATCTGGATGGAGATGAGCCGCATCCACAGCCACCTGCTGTGGCTGGGGCTGCTGGCCGACGCCATGGGCTTCGAGAGCCTGTTCATGCAGAGCTGGCGGCTGCGGGAAAAGATCCTGGATATGTTCGACATGACCACCGGCGGCCGGGTCATCTTCTCGGTCAACTGCGTGGGCGGCGTGCTGAAAGACATGGACGACACCATGCTCAAGACCCTGGTCCGGACGGTGAACGATATGGCGCAGGAGCTGCGGCCCATTGCCGAGGCCTTCCTGCGGGATTACACGGTGGGCACCCGGCTGCACGGCCTGGGCGTGCTCAGCGCGGAGGACGCCCGGATGCAGGGGGCCGTGGGCCCCATGCTGCGGGCGTCGGGCGTGGCATACGACGTGCGCAAGCTGGGCTACGCCGCCTACGGCGATCTGGAGCTGGAGCCGGTCACCGCGGCGGACGGCGACTCCTTTGCCCGGTGCGAGGTGCGCGTCAAGGAGATCTTCCAGTCGTTTGACCTGATCCGCCAGGCCGTGGCCAAGATCCCCCAGGGGCCCATCGCAGTACCGGTCAAGGGCAACCCCAACGGCGAGCACTTTATGCGGATCGAGCAGCCCCGCGGCGAGGCCATTTATTACGTCAAGGCCAACGGCACCAAATTCATCGACCGCTTCCGCCTGCGCACCCCCACCACCAGCAACATCCCTCCCATGCTGGAGATGCTCAAGGGCTGCCAGCTGGCCGACGTGGCGCTGCTGATCCTGACCATTGATCCCTGCATCAGCTGTACCGAGAGGTGAGGAAGATGGACCACAAACACGATCAGACGCCCCCCTGGAAACTGTTCCCCTTTGTGGGCACCGTGATGAAAAACCTGTTTTCCAAGCCGGATACCACAGGCTATCCCTACGAGCCGGCCCACTATCCCGAGCGGATGCGCGGCCATGTGGAGATCCGCGTCGAGGACTGCATCAGCTGCGGCCTGTGCGTCCGCAGCTGCCCGCCCGGCGCTCTGCAGGTGGACCGGGCCGCAGGCACCTGGACCATCAACCGGTTCGATTGCGTCCAGTGCGGCAACTGCGTCCAGGTCTGCCCCAAAAAGTGCCTGGCCATCGTGCCGGGCTACACGGCCCCTGCCGCCCAAAAGGCCAGCGAGACCTTCACCCGCCCCAAGGCGCCGGACGCCCCGCCGGCGGGCAAGGCCGGCGGCAAGCCGGAAAACGACGCCGGCAAGTGCGTTTACTGCACCCTCTGCGCTAGAAAATGCCCCCAGAACGCCATCACGGTGGACCGCGCTGCCAAGACCTGGCAGCTGGACGCCGCGGCCTGCGTGGGCTGCGGCCTGTGCGCCGCCGCCTGCCCCAAAAAGTGCCTGACCCTTAAGTGAGGGCCGGCCGCAGACCTGTCAGACAGATCCCGCCCTTCCGGCCGCCCGCTGCGGCTGCCGGTAAGGCGGGATTTTTGGACGAAAGGGCAGCGGCGGCCCGGCGGGAAACCGGAGACGGTTTCCCGCTCAGCGTGTCGCAAAAGCGACACGCTCCAGGGGGAACCCATTTCTGCCCGCATGCGCGGGACAGAAATTCCTTCCCCCTGGTATCCCCCTGGGGACAAAATTTGGCGCTGAACCGCGCACTCGCCGCAAGGC